>JAFAYM010000149.1 GCA_019240395.1 Acidisphaera sp.
ACGCCGGCGATCGCCATGCTGACGCGCAGCCTGCGCGCCGATCTCGGGGTGATGATCTCGGCGTCGCACAACCCGTTCGAAGATAACGGCATCAAGCTGTTCGGCCCGGACGGCTTCAAGCTGTCCGACGAGACCGAGGTCGAGATCGAGCGCCTGATGGCGGGCGAACTCGGCGAGGGGATGGCCGAGCCGGCGTCGCTCGGCCGGGCGTCGCGGCTCACCGACGCCGCCGGCCGCTATATCGAAAGCGCCAAGGCGACGTTTCCCCGCGGGCTGCGGCTGGACGGGCTGAAGATCGTCGTCGACTGCGCCCACGGCGCCGGCTACCGCGTCGCCCCCACCGTGCTGTGGGAGCTCGGGGCGACGGTGACCCCGCTTGGGGTGTCGCCCGACGGCTTCAACATCAACCGAGGCTGCGGCTCGACCGTCCCGGAGCATCTGCGCGAGCAGGTGGTGCGGCACGGCGCGGATCTCGGACTGGCGCTCGACGGCGACGCCGACCGGCTGCTGCTCGCCGACGAGCACGGCGACCTCGTCGACGGCGACCAAATCCTGGGCCTGATCGCCCGCTCCTGGAGCGAGAGCGGCCGCCTGTGCGGCGGCGGGGTGGTGGCCACCGTGATGTCCAATCTCGGGCTGGAGCGGTATTTCGGCCGCCAGGGGCTGGCGCTGCACCGCACCCGGGTGGGCGACCGCTATGTCGCGGAGCGGATGCGCGCGGCGGGCATCAATCTGGGCGGCGAGCAATCCGGCCACCTCATCCTGTCGGATTACGCGACCACCGGCGACGGGCTGGTGGCGGCATTGCAAGTGCTCGCCGTGCTCGTCGAGGAGGGCCGGCCGGCGAGCGAGGTATGCCGGGTGTTCACGCCCTTGCCGCAACTGCTGCGCAATGTCCGCTATGCCGGGCGGTCGCCGCTGGCCGAGCCGCAGGTGCGTGCGGCGATCGCAGATGCCGAGGCGGCCCTCGGCGGCACCGGCCGGCTGCTGATCCGCGAGAGCGGCACCGAGCCGGTGGTGCGGGTGATGGCGGAGGCCGAGGACGAAGCGCTGGTCGAACGCGTCGTCGCCCTCGTCTGCGAGAGCCTGACGCAGGAGCCGGCGCGCGCCTGAATGGTGCGCGGTCGCGTCCTGGTCATCGCCGGCTCGGATTCCGGCGGCGGCGCCGGCATCCAGGCTGACATCAAGACCGTGATGGCGCTCGGCGGCTATGCCGCGACGGCGATCACCGCGCTGACCGCGCAGGACACCCGACAGGTGTACGCCGTGCATGCCGTGCCGCCGGATTTCCTGCGCCTGCAGATCGAGCGGGCGCTCGACGATCCGGGCGCCGATGCGGTGAAGACCGGGATGCTCGGCGACGCCGCGACGGTGGAGCTGGTGGCCGGATTGCTCGAGGCGAAAGCCCATGGGCTGCCTCTGGTGGTCGATCCGGTGATGGTCGCGAAAGGCGGCCAGGCGCTGCTCGCGCGCGAGGCCGTCGCCGCGCTCAAGCACCGCCTGGCACCGCTGGCCACGCTGTTGACGCCCAACCTGCCGGAAGCGGAGGCGCTGACCGGCAAGAGCATTGCCGATGTCGCCGACATGCGCAGGGCGGCGAAGGCGCTGCTGGCCCTGGGTTCCGCGGCGGTGCTGCTGAAGGGCGGCCATCTTCCGGGGGAGACGGTCGTTGACGTGCTGGCGACCGCGGATGATGTCGAGGTCTTCGAGCACCCGCGCATCGCCACCCGCCACACCCATGGCACCGGCTGCACCCTGGCGAGCGCGGTGGCGGTCGGACTTGCGCAGGGGCTTGCCCTGCGTGCGGCGGTACCGCGTGCGAGCGCCTATGTCCAGGCGGCGATCGAGACGGCACCCGGGATCGGCATCGGACACGGACCGCTGAACCACGCAGTCACTTAAGTAAAGGGGTCTGGGGCCCGCGGCCCTAGCGGGGTCGAAGGGCGGAGCGGGCGAAGGTTCCATCGGCGTAGCCGATGGAATTGCCCGCGGAGGGGGAGCCCTCGCCTTACTTGCTAGGCCGCGCGCCAGACCGGCAGCGCCTCCGCGACATCGATCCGCAGCACGGTTTCGCGCGGCTGCGGCGGGAAGGCCAGCACCCCATGCCCGTCGGTCCACCGCCAGCTCCGCACCGCATCGGACTCCACGGCGTAGAACCCGCGCGCCAGAGCCGGGCTGCCGAGCGGGACGACCGCGCCGTCGAGGGTGACGCGGTCGATGCAGACGCCGAGGCTGCGGCAGTCGCCCTGGCGCGGCACGTTGCATTCCGAGATGATCTCGACCTGCTGCGTGCCGGCCGGGAGCAGGGTGCAGCCGGTTTTCTGGGCGGGCAAGTCGTGCCCTTGCGCGACGATGCGCGCGCGCGCCGGGTCGCCGAGGCGCCAGCCGAGTCGCTCAGCACGGGCGGACAGGCGCCGACGGGCGCCCTCCACGGCCGGGCCGGACAGCAGGAGCTCGGCGCAGGCATCGGCCCAGGAGCGCGGTGCGAAATCCGGATGCAGCGGAACCACCGCGCCACCGAACTGCACGCGGTTGCCGGTATCGAGATAGCTCTCTGTCGCGAGCCCGTTGGCCAGCACGATGTCGTGCCGCGTCAGTTCGATGTGGAAGTAGTGCACCTCATCGAGGCGCTCCTGGCGAATGGTGGCACCGTTGACGAGAGTGCGGATCGGCACGAGCACGGTCCGTCCGCGAAGGCGCAGCGCCACCGCGTGATCCGGCGAAAGCAGCAGGTCGGCATGCGGGCGCAAGCGGCCGAAGGCGCCGGCCAGGACGCGGATCGGGCGGACCTGCTCGGGATGCGGGTGGCGCCGGCAATCGATGCGGCGGTCGCCGATCCAGCGGATGCGTGCGGCAGCGCCGGACGCGGTGCGGACCTTCTGGCCGACCCGCAGCGCCTCCACCGGCACTTCGCCGTCCGGGGTGCCGATCCGGGTGCCGGCGGCGAAGCAGGGAACCGGGCCGACGATGACCGTCGAGTTGGTGCCATCGGTGGTGGTGGAGAGCGTGCCGATGGCGGTCGGGTCGATCAGTGCATAGTCGAGCGAGCCGCCGCCGGCGAGCCCGATCGCCAGCGTGCTGCCGGCGACGATGCTCGCGCCGCTGACCACCTCGTTCGCCAGATCGATCGTGTCGCCGAGAGAGAGCTGCTCGATGGGGCTCTGGAATTGTGTCGGCGCGTCGAGCTTCAGCGTGTCGCTCGTCGCGAGCTGCACGATCAAGTCGGGGCCGACGGACCCGGCGAACTCGATGCGATTGCCCTGGTCCACCCGGATGGCGCCGTCGCCGACCACGACGGCGGCGAGCTTCAGGCTGCCGGCGCCGTAGAGGGTGCTCGTGGCGACCTCGATGAGGCCGTTGTCGGTGAGCGCGCCGGCATCCGCCAGCGTCGAAGTGCCGTTCGCCCGCACGACGGTACCGGCGGCCACGCCCAGCCCTGCGACAAGATCGAGCGTGCCGCTGTTCAGCGTCAGGCTGCCGACGAGGTCGAAGCCGCTGCTTGCCGAGACCGTCGCCGAGACGATTTCGAGGCTCTGCACCACCACCGCGTTCGGCAGCGCCAGTGTGCCGTTGGCCGGCTCCCCGAAGGAGTTGTCGCCGCCGACCGCGCCGTCGAGTGTTGCGATATCGGAGAGGGTCAGCGTGCCGCCCAGGACGCCGATCGTGCCGCCCTGCTGCAGGAAGACGCCGTCGTAGCGCTCCGCGTTGTCTGGCGCGGCGCCGGTCTCCGCGATGAGTGTGCCGGCATCGACGATGGTCGCAAACCCGCCGAGGGTGCTCTTGACGTCGAACTCGCCGGCCCCGTCGATGGCGAGCGTGCCGACCGCGAAGTCGGCGGTGGAGGCGGCGTTGACGAGGCCGTCGACACGTATCACGGCTGCATCGACCGTCCCCTGTTCCTGCAGGGAGGTGCCGAACGTATCGGAGATTTCGAGCGTGTCGACGTTCACCACGCCGGTCTGGACGAGGCCGATATTGCCGGTTTCCAGGAAGGCCGGCGTGCCCACGTCGATTTCACCGGGGCCGCTGACCACCCCGCCAAGAGTGCCGCCGGCGAGCGTGAGCGTGCCGCCCCCGAGGCTGATCGAGCCGACGCTGTCGAGCGCCTCGGCGATCGTGCTGCTGACGCCGCCGACCTGGATCAGCCCGGCATTGGCGAGCACGTCCCTGGAAAAATCGACGTTGACCGTGTCCTGAACGGCAACGCCGGGCGCCAGTATGAGGGTGGCGCCGGCGGCGATGTCGAGCGTCGTGCCGAAGCGCGTCCCGGTGACCGACTGCAGGGCCATGCCGGCGGCAATGGCCGTGCCGGCGACGAGGATGACGCCGCCGCCGCCGGCCGTGCCGGCCAGGGTCTCGCTGCCGCCGGTCAGGGTAAGGGTGCCGCCCGCGGTGTCGACGGTTGCCGCGAGATCGACCGTGCCTGCCAGCGTGGGAGCGCCGGTCACCACGACCTGGGCATTGCCACTTGCGGTGAGCGAGGTGATCCCCGGCGTGCCCGATCCGAGCAGCACACTGCCGGTATCGACGAGCGACAGCGATGCCACGTCGAGATTGGCGCCGGTGCCGATCGCCAAGGTGGCGCTGCCGCCAACGGTGATGGTCGGCGTGCTGACGAAGGCGCCGCTGTCGAGCAGGAGGTCTGCCGTGTCTCCAAGGGTGAGGCCGGCGATGTCGATCGAGGCGCCCGCGACGGCTTGCCCCTGGGCCAGGCCACCGAAGGCCAGCGTGCCGTTGCCGGTGGTGCGGCCGGCGAGACGTGCGTCGCCGTCGAAAGCCAGGACGCCGCCGATCTCGAGGGTTGCGCCGGCGCTCTGCGCGAGCACGTCCGCGAAGCTGCCACCGTCGAGCACGTTGAGCAGTGCGCCGGCGGCGAGGTCCAGCGTGGCCAGGCCGTCAGTGCCGTGGAGCACGGAGATGGTGGCAGCGGTGCTGAGATCGGTGGTGTAGTCGGTGGTGCCGTCGAGCACCGCGGTATCGGCGGGCCCCGGAACGCCATCGCTCCAGTGCGTGCTGTCGGTCCAGGTGCCCGAGCCGTCGATCCAGGACGTTGTCGCCACTGCGTCTCCTTCTCGTTTTGCGCGAGCTTTATGGAAGTAGTATATCAACCGGCAGCGTTTTTTTGCGAGCGGATTGCATGAAAGTGACGATTGCCGTGGACTGCACCCCCGATGAGGCACGCCAGTTCCTCGGTCTCCCCGACGTGAAGCCGATGCAGGAAGCGGTGATGGCGCGTGTCGAGCGGCAGATGCTGGAAGCAGCCGACGCGCTTTCGCCTGACGCGGTCATGAAGTCGTGGCTTTCTCTCGTGCCGCAGAGCGCGGACCAGTTTCAGGAGGTGTTCACGAAACTGTTCAAGGCGCCGTTCGGCGGTGGGTCCCGTGAGAGCAAGGCTCCCGAACCGGGCTGAGCCGGAGCGAATCATCGTGTCGCAGGCTCTCTATGTCCTGACGAGTTTCGGCACCGTGCTCGGTTTTGAGCCGGGCGGCGACACGCTTTGCCAGCTGTCGGTCTCGGCATGGGCGGACGCTGCGGCCTTCACGCTGTCGCGCAACGCGCTGGACGTGCGCGGGCCGGACGGAACCCTTGCGGTTTTCGGCGTAGCACTGCGCGCGCTTCGAGAGCCTGCGGCCGGCACGGTAACCTCGCTGGCCGTGCACTGGCTCGACAACGGCCGGATCGCGCTAGAGCACGGCGGCCGCTTCCTCTGCGCCGAGCCCGACGGGCGGGCCACCCTGTCACGGTGGAGCGTCGACAGGTGGGAAAGCTTTCTGCTGCTCGATGCCGCCCAGCTCCGTTTTATCACCCAGCTTCTCGGCAATGACTGGCTGGTGCATCTCTCGGGCGAAATCGTCGAGCGGCAGCAGATCACCAGGGATGACGATTTCAACGTGAGCTTCGGCACGCAGAAATGCCGCGTGCCCGAGCTGCTCGAGCTCAATCCGCAGTCGGACGGGGATGGCGAGGCGCTGTCCGCCTACATCATGACCGCGGATTTCCGGATCGAGCGGATCCACCTGTTCCGGCCACTGATCTATTTCGCGGCTTGCGGCGCCGACGGCATCTTCGAGTCGCTGCGGCTCAGCCTGGAATCGCTGAACCGGGTGGCGGGCTGGCGCTACGATGTGGCCGTCATCACCGATCGCACGCCTGAGGCACTGAGCGAATACATCCCGGCCGCTTTCGCCGGCCGCCTGCGGACCTTGCATGTGAGCGGCCGCGACGTGCTCGATTACGCGCTGGCCCGCTACCACGTCGCCGCACTCCCCGCTGTCGCGGGCTACCAGCCGCTGTTCTATGCGGACATCGACATCGTCTTCGACCAACCGCTCGAGCGGCTGATGGCGGACATCGTGCGGACCGGCAAGCTCTGCTTCTTCGCGGAGGGCACGCTCGATCAGGAACTCGATTTCTACGGGCTCACGCTGTTCAACGAGGATGGCGGCCTCGACCCGCACAACCAGCCGGCGTTTTCTACCGGCGCCATCGGCATTCCGAATATCGCGAGGGCGGCGGCACCGTTTCGTGCGCTGGTCAGCTTCGCCGAGCGCTACGCGGGCAAGCGCTCGCGGCAGTACTTCTCGATGTACGACCAGCCTTATGCCAACTATGTCTTCCGCAAATCGGTCGACTTCGACCTGACGGTGCTCAATCGCTACGAGAACTACCGCAACGGCATCGACGCCGTCCCCGAGGAAAGCAAGGGTTTCGTGCATTTCGCCGGCGGGGTCGGCAATTTCGAGCCGAAGCTGGTGCGCATGGCGCGCTACCTCGCGCGGCTTTCCTGAAGGAACGCCCGACCTCGGTGCACCACTCGCGGGCCGGGAAAGGGGGGCAAAAGCGGTTGCGCCGATCAGTTAGCTATTCTAACAAATGGCGGAAACCGAGGCCCCGCACAGCGAGAACCGTTCCATGCGCGCCGATCTGCTCCACGTGGTCACCGCCATCGCCAACCCGATCGGCTGGGAAAGCCGCATCCGGCTGTATCGAAACTTTGCGGAGCACATGCTGGACTCCGGCGTGCGGCTTACCACCGTGGAATGCGCCTACGGCGACCGGCCGCATGAACTCGGCGACACGCCGCACGTCAATCACGTGCCGGTGCGCGCCCGGACCATCGTGTGGAACAAGGAAAACCTGCTCAACCTCGGCATCGCCCGCCTGCCGCAGGACTGGCGATACGTCGCCTGGATCGATGCCGACATCCTGTTCCGCAATGCGCGCTGGGCGGCCGACGCGGTGGACGCGCTGCAGATCTACGACGTCATCCAGCCATGGTCGGATTGCTACGATCTCGGGCCCGCCGGCGAGCATATCGGCCACCATGTCTCGTTCTGCCGGCAGTTCTTCCATGGCAAGCCGGTGGTGTCGGAGGGGCCGAATTTCTGGCGCAGCGGCGGCGGCGGCTACGACTATCCGCACAGCGGCTACGCCTGGGCGGCGAGGCGCCAGGCCATCGAGGGGCTGGGCGGCCTGTTCGAGGTCGGGGGCATGGGGTCGGGCGACCATCACATGGCGCTGGCACTGGTCGGCCGCGCCGAGGCCAGCATGCCGAGAGGCGTCAGTGCCGCCTACGCCCGCTGTGTCGAGCAATGGCAGCGGCGCGCGCTGCGGCACGTCAACTACAACATCGGCTTCACCCGGGGCACGATCGAGCACTTCTTCCACGGCCGCAAAGGCGACCGGCAGTATATCCCGCGATGGGACATGTTCCTGCATCACCGCTTCGATCCGGATCTCGATCTCGAGCGGAATGTGTGGGGGGTGTACGAGATGGCCGGCAACAAGCCCTCGCTGCGGCGGGAGCTGGACAATTACTTCCGGTCTCGCAACGAGGACGTGAATTCGCTGTAGCGAGCCCAGGGACGCCGCCCCTGGACTCCAGCAGGCCGCAAAGCTCGGGGCCCTCGTCTAAACCGAGTAATACATGACGAACTCGACGGGGTGCGGCGTGTGCTCGAACCGGTGCACCTCGGTGGTCTTCAGCGCGATGTAGCTCTCGATCTGGTCGCTGCCGAACACGTCGCCGGCCAGCAGGAACTCATGGTCCGCCTCGAGCGCGGACAGAGCCTCGCGCAGGCTGCCGCAGACCGTCGGGATACCCTTCAGCTCCTCCGGCGGCAGATCGTAGAGGTCCTTGTCCATGGGATCGCCGGGATGGATCTTGTTGCGGATGCCGTCGAGCCCGGCCATCAGCATGGCGCTGAACGCGAGGTAGGGATTGGCCGCGCCGTCGGGAAAGCGCACCTCGACGCGCTTGGCGTTCGGGCTGGTGGCGTAAGGGATGCGGCAGGAAGCCGACCTGTTGCGCGCGGAGTAGGCCAGCAGCACCGGCGCCTCGAAGCCCGGGATCAGCCGCTTGTAGCTGTTGGTCGTCGGGTTGGTGAAGGCGTTCAGCGCCTTGGCGTGCTTGATGATGCCGCCGATGTAGTGCAGCGCCATTTCCGACAGATCGGCATAACCGGAGCCGGCGAACAGCGGCTTGCCGGCCTTCCAGATCGACTGGTGGCAGTGCATGCCCGAGCCGTTGTCGCCGTAGATCGGCTTGGGCATGAAGGTGGCCGTTTTGCCGTAGCTGTGGGCGACGTTGTGGATGCAATATTTGTAGATCTGCAGATGGTCGGCGAGCTTGACCATCGGGCCGAATTTCATGCCGAGCTCGTGCTGGCTCTGCGCCACCTCGTGGTGGTGCTTTTCGATCACCACGCCCATCTCGCCCATCGTCGAGAGCATTTCGGCGCGCATGTCGCTCTCGCTGTCCACCGGCGGCACCGGGAAGTAGCCGCCCTTGATGTCCGGGCGGTGGCCCATGTTGCCCTCGGGGTAGTCCTTGAGGGAGGCCTGCGGGCCCTCGATGCTGTCCATCTGGAAGATGCCGTAGTTCGGACCGACGCCGAACTTGGCGCTGTCGAAGATGAAGAACTCGGCTTCCGGACCGAACGATACGGCATCGCCGATGCCGGTGGCGCGCAGATGGGCCTCGGCCTTCTTGGCGGTGCTGCGCGGGTCGCGCCCGTAGGGCTGGCCCGTCGAGGGCTCGACGATGTCGCAGATCAGGATCAGCGACGGCTTGGCGGCGAACGGATCCAGCACCGCGGTATCGGCGTCGGGCATCAGGATCATGTCGCTCTCGTTGATCGCCTTCCAGCCGGCGATCGACGAACCGTCGACCGTGATGCCGTCGCGGAACACGTCCTCGTCGATCGTCGAGACGTGCTGCGCCGTGTGCTGCCACTTGCCGCGCGGGTCGGTGAAGCGGAGGTCCACGTATTCGACGGAGTGCTCGTTGAACATCTCGAGCACCTTGCCGATCCCGCCGCCGCCGGGAGTTCCCGCCGATCCAGCCTTCTTCGCCATTCCTGTTCAGTCCTTCTGTTGCCCTGATGTGCCGCGAAGCGGCGGGCGCGCCGCGGCGATCCGTTCAGATCGCGTTCTCGCCGCGCTCGCCGGTGCGGATGCGCACCGCCTCCTCGACGGTGCTGACGAAGATCTTGCCGTCGCCGATGCGCCCGGTCCGGGCGGCCGCGACGATCGCTTCCACCGCACGCTCGACCAGGCGATCTTCGCAGACCACCTCGATCTTCACCTTGGGGAGGAAGTCCACGACGTACTCGGCGCCGCGATAAAGCTCGGTGTGGCCCTTCTGCCGACCGAAGCCCTTGGCTTCCACGACGGTTATGCCTTGCAGACCGACTTCGTGCAGCGCCTCCTTCACCTCGTCCAGCTTGAACGGCTTGATCACCGCCTCGATCTTTTTCATGCCGGTTTCCGCCCGGCAAAACCGGACGTTTTCCCTTCCTGTTGGCGCGGCCTTCGGCCGGTCGCAGGCGAAGATTTGCACGCGCCGTGCCATCCGGCAATGTGAGGGAAGGCGAGGGGCGTTGCTCCCTCGACCCCCGCGAAGGGAGTAAATGGGGTCTGGGGCCGACGGGCCCCAGCGGGTCCCATACTTCAGCGGATGGGGCAGAGCCCTCGCCTTCCTTCTAAGCAGCGTGCCTGTTTCGCGAGCACGGGGCTTGCAGCTACACTTCGCCTCCCGAAACAGGAGCTCGCCGGACGTGAAGACGCCGAACACGCTGCTCGCCGCCACCGGCACGACGATCTTCACCGTCATGTCCGCGCTCGCGGCCGAGCACCGCTCGATCAACCTGGGCCAGGGCTTTCCCGACACCGACGGGCCGGAGGACGTGCTGCGCGCCGCGGC
>JAFAYM010000202.1 GCA_019240395.1 Acidisphaera sp.
GCGGATCTCGCTGACGCACGTTTCCGCCGTCTCGCCTGGGAGGCTGCGCCGATCGAGGCGCAACACGCATTGGTCGGCCACGAGATTGAACTTCGTGCCCCCTTCTATGCCGCCGATGTTTATCGAGGGCGGGGGAAGCATCGGATGCGTTCGATGCTGCAGCTGCGGGACGAGTTCATTTTCGATGGCCTGCATGATGCGCGAGGCTTTCGAGATGGCGTTGACTCCGAGCCAAGGTCGTCCGCTGTGCGCGGATTTTCCTGTGATCTCCACCTCTACCCAGGTCGTGCCGCGATGGGCGACGTAAACCTGATCGCCCGTCGGCTCGCAGACCACCGCCATGTCGCCTTGGATCAAGCCCTCGCGCAGGAGGAAACCGGTACCCTTGTGGCCGCCGCCGACCTCGTCGGCAACCGCCGTGATCAAGAGATCCCCCCGCAGGCGAGACGAGTTTCGTGCCAGCTCGACCGCCGTGAAGACCATGGCGGCAATGCCGGCCTTCATGTCGATCGTGCCTCGGCCGTACATGCGCCCATTCTCGACAACCGCACCGAAGGGATCGCGCGTCCAGCCGTGTGCCGGCGGCTGGACATCGGTATGGCCGTTCAAAATGAGCGTCCGGCCACCGCCCGAGCCTTTGAGCCGTGCCACCACGTTGGCTCGCCTGGGCTCCGATTCGTAACTCTCAACCTCCAATCCGGCACCGCGCAACCTTGCCGCAACCGCCTCGGCGACCGCACGTTCATCGCCGGGCGGATTTATGCTGGGGATACGCACGATCTCAGAAAGGAAAGAGGTGATCTCGTCGGTCGCCGGCCCGTCCACTCGGATCCCCCGTCAAGTGCGATGTGTCTCTTCTCCGGACACCGCCGGCTTCGCGCGGTGCCTTGCGCGAGCAGATTGAAGAAACCCTTCGCTGTCAATCACCGAGCGGCTCTTCGAGTGCTCGCCAAAAACCAAGCGATGCGGCTTCAATTCTGTCCGGCATGTTGCTCGCCGAACTGCACGGGGGGCGATTGCCGACGCCGAGTGCAACCGCTTCGTATCCCTGCGCCGAATTGGGCTGGGTGATTCGGAGGGAAAGGCGGACGTGAGCGGGCGAGGCCAGAACTCGACCGACGCGTTGTGGGTGTGGCGAACTGCAGTCCCCCGGGACCTGTACAGGCGCTCGGGCGCCTGCTGTCGACCGACGGCTGGTGTTTCGCGGCCATCGCATTGCCGCCTTGGCCGCGAAATCGGGATCGCCCGCAGGAAGCGCCAGACATATTGCACGTCGACATCGCCGAGCGCCGCCGCGATCCGCGGACCGGTCCAGCGGCCGAATCCGGCGGCAAGGTCTCTGGGAGGGTTTGATTGATGGCGGAGCCGACGTGCGCGCCGATCTCGCCGCCCAGGGCAGCATCACCGTCACGGGCCTTCTTTCCATAGCCTTGATATCATACGTGACCACATTCACGCGCGAGTGACCAAGCCGCGGTTAAGCCTCGATTCTATGGCTTCTGGGCCGAGAAGCGCGGCCCTGATCTTGAAGTTTTTGCACGCACCGTAACGACGCACGTTTCGCGCGCTCTCGAAGACTGGGAATTCTATTCAACTCACACGCGAAACCGCCTTTTGTGGTGTTCTAGCATCGATAGTTCTTGCCTCCACCGGTCTGGCAATGTTCCAAGAGCAGTGGCGAGCGAGTGGTGCGCCTGCTCTGTCGGACCCGCGACTGCGTGAGCATGGCTCCGATCGGCCGTCGCAACCAAACTGGTGGGGGAATTGCCGGTGGCCAGCACGATTTCTACAAAGATCAACCACGGCGTCACGCTTGGGACGAACGGTTACACCAACCCGCTGAGCATCACGAACACTGGCTACATCGACGCTCCGATCGGCAATGCAGTTTACGGACCGCAAGTCGGTTACGCTTGGACCGTCAACAATGACGGCACCATCGCTGCCGCGGGCGGCGCTGGCATCTACTTCAATGAAGGCGGCGTTGTCACCAACGCGAGTCATGCCACGATCTCGGGATTGACCGGTGTCACCATCACCGGTGGCCTCGGCACGATTACGAATGACGGCATCATCGCCGCCCACACCCTTGCAAGCGACCCGAGCGCGGGCATTGTCGGCGTGGACCTCTTTTCTGGCGGCACGATCACCAATACCGGGTCGATTTCGGCGTACCTGGACGGCGTCAAAATCGGAGATGGCGAGAAGAACGGAGCTCCCGCCGGGACCCTGATCAACTCCGGCACCATCCGGGCAATCGGCATCGCCGGCGCCGGAGTCTATCTTGACGACGGCGGCACGCTGACGAACCATCAGGGTGGATATATTTCCGCTGCCGGCACCAATGCCTATGGTGTGGCGATCTACAACGGCCTGGGCACGGTCATCAACGATGGCATAATTAAAGGGTTAGACACTTTCTCGCACGGTGTCGCCCTGAAGGCGGGCGGCTCGGTCACCAACGACAAGACCGGAACGATTTCCGGCGTGGAATTCGGCGTGACCATCGCCGGCACCACCGGGATCGTGACGAACTACGGGCTGATCAGTGCCACGAACACGTACGGCGACGGCATTCTGCTGAATGCCGGCGGAGGCGTCACCAACCAGGCTGGCGGGCTCGTGACGGCGGGCTTCGGCGTCGCCGTTTATGGGGCCGCTGGTACAATCACCAATGACGGTTCGATAACCGCCAGCAACGGCGCGGGAGTGATCCTGAATGCCGGTGGTGACGTCACCAACAATCAGGGTGCAGTCATCCAGGCTAACGGCTACTTCACGAGCGCCGACAACACGACCAGTTACTCGTATGGGGTCGTGTTCTTCGGCGGTGGTGGTACCGTCACGGATGCCGGCGCTATCAACGCGGCCGCTGCGGGTCCGGGTGGCAATGCCAACAAGGTCGTCGACGCCGTAAAATTCCTGGCCGACTATACGAACCTGCTGACCGTGGATCCCGGGGCCTCGTTCCGAGGGATCGTCGACGGCGGTAACGCCGTGGGTGGTGCGGATGTCAGCACGCTCGAACTGGCCGCCGGCAGCAGCAGCGGCACGATCACCGGCTTCGGCACGAGCTTCGTCAACTTCGGCAGCATTCAGGTCGATTCTGGCGCGTCTTGGGATTTCGCTGGATCGACGACCATCGTGTCCGGCATAACGGTGACGAATGACGGCACGATCCACGCCGGATCTGGCGACACTCTGACCATCGACGGCGCTGTTGGCGCCGGTCTCAGCCAGTCGGGCGTGATCAGCCTTGCCAATGGTGCCACCGTGGGCCTCGACGGATCGGTCTCCTCGGCGGAGACGATCGCCTTCAACGACGCTTCGGTTCTGACGATAGCCAATCCTGCAAGCGTCACCGCACCGATCACCGGCTTCATCGTAGCAGATACGATCGATCTCACGAATCTGCCGTACAACTCGAGCGACAAGCCGGTTTACCAGGGCGGCGTGCTCGATATCGAGGATGCTAGTAACGACATTCTGGCCCAGCTCACGCTTTCAGGCGAGCCGTACACCTCCGCCAGCTTCATGCTCAGCCCCGATGCCGGAACCACTCCCGGCACCGACATCACGACGGACACTCCCTGCTTCTGCCCAGGCACGATGATCCTCACGCCCTCGGGCGAGGTTGCGGTGGAACGACTGCAGATCGGCGCTCTGGTTGTGACACAGACCGGGGAGGCGAAGCCGATCCGCTGGATCGGCCGGCGCAGCTATGCCGGTCGCTTCATTGCCGGTCAGCGGAACATTCTGCCGGTCTGCATTAAGGCTGGGGCGTTGGGCGACGGCGTACCCAGGCGGGACCTTTGGGTCTCGCCACGACATGCAATGTTCCTGGATGGCATGCTGATTCCGTCGATGGATCTGGTCAACGGGGTGTCGGTGGTGCAGGCCGACAGAGTGCAAGAGGTTCACTACATCCACCTCGAGCTCGCCGAGCACGACGTGATCTGGGCCGAAGGGGCGGCATCCGAGACTTTTATCGACGATGAGAGCCGGGACATGTTCCAGAACGCGCACGAATTCCATGTGCTCTATCCCGATGCAGTGCGGGTTCCCGCGCTCTATTGCGCGCCGCGGCTCGAAGACGGCTACGCGCTGGAAGCGATCCGGCAACGGATCGCCGAACGTGCCGGCCTGCTCCGGCAACAAGCGCCGCTCCGTCCCTTGCGGGGGCAAATCGACCTAGCGCAAGGCGATCGCGTCAACGGCTGGGCGCAGGACACGCTGCAGCCGGAAGTGCCGGTCTGCCTGGACGTTCTGGTCGATGGCGTGCTGGTTACACAGGTGCTGGCCAACCGTTACCGCGCCGATCTGCAAGCAGCGGGGCTGGGCAGTGGGCGGCACAGCTTCGTCGCCCGCCTTCCCTCGCTCCTGCCGGGTGACAGGCGCAGTGTCATCGAGGTGCGGCGCTCGGCCGACCAGGCGGCGCTGGCGTGCTCGCCACTCGTGCGGGAAATCGTCACTCCGACCAAAACCGCCGCCTGACTGGCGCGGCGGCGGGACCGGACCAGCCGACGAACGCTGCGGACTGGCCACTTGGCGTCCAACGCGCACGTGGGCGGCGAGGCGGTCACCATGCAGCAGCCGGTCGAGATCGAGGGCGCGGACGCGGACGCGGACGCGGGGCATTATAATTAGATGGATCGTCCGGCCCGGCTCGGCAGATTGCTGCCTACCCGCTACCTAGGCCGCCGCTTGCTTTTCGACCTCTCTCGCTAACCCATTGAAAAAGTGGCGGACCCGACACGATTCGAACGTGCGACCTTCGCCTTCGGAGGGCGACGCTCTATCCAGCTGAGCTACGGGTCCGTGCCACTCCCATAGCGCCAAACGCGGCGGCGCGGAAGGTGCCTACACCGGCGCGAGACGCCGGAGCGGGCGGTCGAGGTCGGGCAAGAGGCCGGTGAGCAGGCCGATCGCCGGCAGGAAGGCGCAGACCTGATACACAAACTCGATGCTCGTCAGATCGGCCAGCGCGCCGAGGGCGGCGGCGCTGATGCCGCCGATGCCGAAGGCCAGGCCGAAGAAGAGCCCGCCGATCGTGCCCACCTTCCCCGGCACCAGTTCCTGCGCATAGACCACGATCGCCGAAAATGCCGAGGCGATCACCAGTCCGATCACGAAGGTCAGCACGCCGGTCCACAACAGGTCGGCGTAGGGCAGCGCCAGGGTGAAGGGAAGCACGCCCAGGATCGACACCCAGATGACGGATTTGCGGCCGATGCGGTCGCCCACCGGGCCGCCGATCAGCGTTCCCGTCGCCACTGCGCCGAGGAACACGAACAGATGCAGCTGCGCGTTCTGCACGGACAGGTGGAACTTGCTGATCAGGTAGAAGGTGTAATAGCTGGTCAGGCTGGCCAGGTAGAAATACTTCGAGAATACCAGAAAGAAGAGCACGATCAGCGCCCGCGCCACGGTCCGCGGCGGCAGGCGCGCAGCGGCCTCCCACTCGCCGCTCCGCCGGTGCGGCTGGGGCATCGAGCGCTGGCGGCTGTACCAGCGCCCCACCCCGGTCAGCAGTCCCATGCCGAGCAGGCTCGCCCCCGAGAACCAGGCGATGCTGCGCTGGCCATGCGGAATGATGATGAAGGCCGCGAGCAGCGGACCCAGAGACTGGCCGAAATTGCCGCCGACCTGGAACACCGACTGGGCGAGGCCAAGCCGCCCGCCGGAGGCCATCCGCGCCACGCGCGTGGATTCCGGGTGGAATACCGAGGAGCCGATCCCCACCAGCCCGGAGGCCAGCAGCAGCACCGGAAAGCTCGGCGCCACCGACAGCAGCAGCAGCCCGAGCAGGGTGAAGGCCACACCGATCGGCAGCGAATAGGGCATCGGTCGGCGGTCGGTATAGAGCCCGACCAGCGGCTGCAGCACCGAGGCCGTGGACTGATAAGCCAAGGTGATCAGGCCGACCCGGGCGAAATCGAGGCCGAAATCGGCCTTGAACATCGGATACAGGCTGGGGATCAGCGACTGCACCATGTCGTTCAGCAAGTGGCAGAAGCTGATCGACAGCAGGACGGCAAAGACCGTGCTTTCCGTCCGCATGGCCGGCACTGAAGGGCGGATCGCTTGCGGCATTCGGTCTCCGACTGAGCGCGCCGGGATCATGCCTGCTGGCGGCGGGTTCTCCAACGGGCGGATGGCTTCTCAGATTTCCGCTTCGGCAAAAATCCGGCTGGCATCGCCGCGCCAGGCGCCGTGATAGCGGCCAATCCAGTATTCTGCCTGGGTCGGGCCGCCCGCGACGATCTCCTGGAGCGGCGCCAGATAGACGCTCTCGTCGGCGCCGGAGGCGTCGCGGCGGCCGCGGGCGCGCAAGCCCTCGGCGGCGATCGCCAGCACGTCGCGGGCCAGGTCGCGCAGCGTGCCGCGCTGCCAGGCGGCGGACAGGCCCTGTCGCGGCACCACCGGGCGCAGGGCGGCGAAATCGGTCCAGGGATGCGCCGCGACCAGCGCGCTCGCCGCCGCCAGCGCCGCCTCGTCATAGAGCAGGCCGACCCAGAGAGCGGATTGCGCCAGCATCATCGGCAGGCTGCCGGCATCGGCGCCACGCATCTCCAGAAACCGTTTCAGCCGGACATCGGTGAATGCCGTGGTCATGTGATCGGCGAAGTCGCCGAGGGTCGCCGTCTCCCCGGCCAGGATGTCCGACCGCCCGCGCATGAAGTCGCGGAACGAGGCCCCCGCGACATCGACATAGTCGCCGCGATGCACGAAATACATCGGCACATCGAGCAGCCACTCGACATAGCGTTCAAAGCCGAAGCCGTCCTCGAACACCACGCCGGGAATGCCGGTGCGGTCGGGGTCGGTGTCGAGCCAGACCGCGGCGCGGCCGGAGAGCAGGCCGTTCGGGCGCCCTTCGAGGAACGGCGAGTTGGCGAACAGGGCGGTCGCCAGCGGCTGCAGGGCGAGCGAGGTGCGCAGCTTGCGCACCATGTCGGCCTCCGAGGCGTAGTCGAGGTTCACCTGCACGGTGCAGGTGCGCTGCATCATGTCCAGCCCGCGCGACCCCTTCAGCGGCATGTAGCGGCGCATGATGGCGTAGCGCCCTTTCGGCATCCACGGCATCGCCTCTCGCGGCATCGTCGGATGGAAGCCGAGCGGGACGAAGCCGAGGCCGAGCGGCGCCGCGGCTTCGCGCACCTCGGCGAAATGCGACTCGAATTCCCGCCTGGTGTCGTGCAGGGTTTCCAGCGGGGCGCCGGAGAGCTCGAGCTGGCCGGCCGGCTCGAGCGATACCGAGGCGTCGCGATGCCGCCCCTCCCCCTTCAGCCCGATCGGCTGGCCGTCATCCAGGATCGGCTGCCACTCGAAGCCGCCGATCCCTTCCAGAAGCGCCCGAATGCCGCCGGGCTCGTACGGGGGCGGACGCAGGTCCCGGCGGGAAAAGCCGAATTTCTCGTGCTCGGTGCCGATCCGGAAGGCCTCCCGCGGCTTGCCGCCGGCGGCGATGAACGCCGCGAGCTGACGGGTGTCGGTGATCGGGGTGGCATCGGCGTCGCCGGGATTGGACATCTGCTTCCAGGTACGGATCAGGACGGAGGATTCCGCGCTTGCAGAAGTGCCAGCCCGGCGATCGCGGCGGTCTCGGCCCGCAAGACCCGCGGACCGAGCGTGACCGGGTGAACAAAGGCATGCGATCGCAAGGCGTCAAGCTCCGGCTCCGTGAAACCGCCTTCCGGGCCGACCAGCAGCGCTGTCGGTGCCGGCCGTGGCCGTATGTCGGGGACGGGTACGCGCTCGATGGCGGCCACCAGCGTCCGGCCGGCGGGCCAAGTGTCGAGCAGCGCCGCCAGGGATTGCGGGGCGGCGATGCGGGGCACGGTGAGCCGCTCGCTCTGCTCGGCCGCCTCGATGGCGATGGCGCGCAGGCGAGCCTCGTTGACCCGCTCGGCCTGGGTCCGCGCCGTCAACACCGGCAGCAGGGCGGCGGCGCCGAGTTCGGTCGCCTTCTGCACCAGCAGGTCGGTCGCCTGTCGCTTCAGCAGGGCGAAGGCCAGCCAGAGATCGGGCTCGGCAGCCTGCGGCTTCAGGAGTTGCTCGACAGCGAGCACGGCCCGGTCGCGCCTCAGGCTAGTGATCCGCGCCTGCCACTCGCCGTCCGTCCCGTTGAACAACCCGAGGAGGGAGCCCGGCGCGGCGCGCATGACGGCGCCGAGGTAATGCGCCTGACCCGGGGTCGCCGCGATCTCCGCGCCGGCGTGCAGCCTCGCCTCGACGAACAGGCGCAGCTTCGGCCTATCGAAGGCCTTCATTGACGAGAGCATGGCGCGGGGCAGAGTAGCAGCCATGCGCGGGCATACCGACATCGACGCCCATACCGACATCAAGCTGGGCGGCTGGGTAGCCCGGCTGCCGCGGGGGTGGCGCCCGTTCGTGCTGCTGGCCCGACTCGACCGGCCGATCGGCGCCTGGCTGCTGTTCCTGCCCGGACTCTGGAGCATCCTGCTGGCGCGTGCCCCGGCGACGCGCACCGGCTGGCTGATCGCCCTGTTCGCCGTCGGCAGCGTGCTGATGCGCGCCGCCGGGTGCGTGGTCAACGACATGTGGGACCGGGACATGGACCGCCACGTCGTGCGCACCGCCGGCCGGCCGCTCGCCTCGGGCGCCATCGGCCTCGGGCAGGCGACGCTGTTCCTGGCGGTCCTGCTCGGCAGCTCGCTGCTGATCCTGCTGCAGCTCGATCGAGTGGCGCAGCTTCTCGGCGTCGCCTCGCTCGGGCTGGTGGCGCTCTATCCGCTGGCCAAGCGCGTCACCTGGTGGCCACAGCTGATGCTCGGCTTCACCTTCGGCTGGGGCGCGCCGCTCGGCTATGCCGCGGCGGCGGGCAGCCTCGATCGGAGTGCGGCGGCGCTCTATGCCGCCGCCATCGTCTGGATTCTCGGCTACGACACCATCTACGCCCACCAGGATCGGGAGGATGACGCGCTGGTCGGCGTCAAGTCGACGGCACGGCTGTTCGGCGAGAATTCCAGGCCGTTTCTCGCAGCCTGCTACGGCGCTACGGTGCTGCTGCTCGCCCTGGCCGGCGTCTGGGCAGGGCTTTCCCCATGGTTCGACGCCGCACTGGTGCTCCCGGCCGCCCTGCTCGCCTGGCAGGTGGCGCGGCTCGACATCGCCGATCCCGCCGGCTGCCTGGTCCTGTTCAAGCTGAACCGCGAAGTGGGACTCGCCGTCGCTGCCGCCATCCTGATCGGGCGGCTGTAGGTGGCGGCGGGGGCGGAGGCGTTCATCCGCGCCCATACGCGGCCGCGGCACCCGGAGCTGGTGCCGGAGATCGTGCTGCAGCTTGCCGACGAGATCACGCCGATCTGGCAGGCGAGCGAGGCGTGGCTGCAGGCGCGCGACCTCGCGCCGCCGTTCTGGGCGTTCGCCTGGCCGGGCGGACAGGCGCTGGCGCGCCATGTGCTCGATAACCCGGCGCTGGTCGCCGGGAGGGCGGTGCTGGATTTCGCCGCGGGGTGCGGGCTCGCTGCCATCGCCTGCGCGCAGGCCGGCGCCGTGTCGGTCGAGGCGGCTGACACCGATCCCCTGGCGGTCGCGGCGCTTCGGCTCAACGCCGCCTCGAACGGCGTTGCCGTCACCGCGCTGGCGGCGGATCTGGTGGGGAGCGCCTGCCGCTGGGACCTGATCCTGTGCGGCGACATCTGCTACGAGGCGCCGATGACCCGCCACGTCCTGCCGTGGCTGCGGCGCATGGCGGAGAGCGCCGAAGTGTGGATCGCCGATCCCGGCCGCGCCTACCTGCCCTTGTGCGACCTCGAGTCGCGGGGCCGCATCGTGGTGGCGACCTCGCTCGAGCTGGAGGATCGGACGGAGCGGGAGGTCGGCCTGTATCGCCTGGCCGCGCTCTCGCCGCCCCCGTGAGCGAGGGACCGGCTATCATCATCTTCGGCGCGGCGGTCCTGGCGGAGGGGCGGCCGAGCGCGACGCTGCGCGGCCGGGTGGCCGCGGCCGCGGCGTTCGGCGCGCGCTGCCAAGCCCCGCTCTATCTGCCGACCGGCGGTATCGGCCGCCATGGTCCGTCCGAAGCGCGCGTCATGGCTGCGCTGCTGCGCGAGCAGGGGGTGCCGGAGGATCGGATCATGCTGGAGGAAACCGGCACCGACACGCTTTCGTCGGTGCGCGCCTGTGCGCGGCTGCTGCGCGCCCGGGAGTGGCGCGGCGCCGTCCATGTCGCGACCAGCGGCTATCATCTGCCGCGCTGCGTCCTGCTGCTGCGCCTCGCCGGCATTCCGGCGAGGCCCTGCCCGCCGCCCGTGGCCAGCGGCAGCCTCGCCGCGCGCTGGTACTGGCGCCTGCGCGAGGTGCCGGCGCTGCCGTGGGACGTGTTGCTGACCCTGGTGGGTTAGCGCTCGGTCTCGTCGCTCTCGGGCTCGACCTCGATGTCCCCGCCGAGGGTATCGGCGTCGTCCTCGAGTTCGGAGGCGTCTTCCAGCACGTCCTCTTCCGCCTCCTCGGTGGTCTCGACCTCGACCTCCGCGTCTTCGGGGACCGGCGCCGGCTTTTTCGGCCGCTTCTCGTCGACCACGTTGCCGCCGCCGCGGCGCGGCCGCAGCAGGTCGGCCGGCTGCTCGGTGCCGCATTTCGGGCAGATCGCCGGGCTCCTGGTCAGGTCGTAGAACCGGGTGCCGCAGGCTACGCAGACACGCTTGGTGCCGAGTTCAGGCTTCGCCATCGGCGGCCCCATGCCATCGGCCTGCCGCGGTGTCAAACCCTGTGGTAACGTCATGGGGCCTGGGGCCGACGGGCCCCAGCGGGTTCCCCCTTCAAGAGTTGGGCAGAGCCCTCGCCTCGCTTTCTTCAGGACCCGACATGCAAACCATCTCACGCCGCCCACGCGGCGGGCTCCAGGGCCGGTTGCGCGTGCCCGGCGACAAGTCGATCAGCCATCGCGCGCTGATGTTCGGCGCCCTGGCCATCGGCGAGACCCGCATCACCGGCCTGCTGGAGGGCGAGGACGTGCTGCGCACCGCCGCGGCCATGCGTGCGCTCGGTGCCGAGGTGGTGCGCGGCCCGGCAGACTGGCGAGTCGCCGGGCGCGGCATCGGCGGCCTGTGCGAACCGGAGGATGTGCTCGACATGGGCAACTCCGGCACCGCCGCGCGGCTGCTGGCCGGCGTGCTGGCGAGCCACGATTTGTTTGCCGTGATGACCGGGGATGCCAGCCTGCGGCGGCGGCCGATGCGCCGGGTGATCGAGCCGCTTGCCGCCTGCGGTGCCCGCTTCACCGCCCGCGCCGGCGGGCGCCTGCCGATGGCCATCGAGGGTGCGCGGGATGCCCTCCCGTTGTCCTATCGTCTGCCGGTCGCCTCGGCGCAGGTGAAATCGGCGGTGCTGCTCGCCGGGTTGAACGCGCCGGGCCTGACCCGGGTGGAGGAGCCGCACGCCACGCGCGACCACAGCGAGAACCTGCTCCGTCATTTCGGTGCGGAGGTGACGGTGGAGCCGGCGGGGGCCGGCCGGGTGATCACGCTGATGGGCCAGCCGGAGCTGCGCGCCGCCGACGTGCAGGTGCCCGGCGATCCTTCGTCGGCGGCGTTTCCGATCGTCGCCGCCCTGCTGGTCGAGGGCTCGGAACTGCGCATCGACACTGTCGGGATGAATGAGCTGCGCACCGGGTTGTTCGCCACGCTCGCCGAGATGGGCGCCGAATTGCGCGTGGAAGACCGGCGGGTCGAGGGCGGCGAGCCGGTGGCCGACCTGCTGGTCCGGGCGAGTTCGCTGCGCGGCGTGGACGTGCCGGCGGAGCGGGTGCCGAGCATGATCGACGAGTATCCCATCCTGGCGGTGGCCGCCGCCGCTGCCCGCGGCACGACGCGGATGCGCGGGCTGCACGAGCTGCGGGTCAAGGAAAGCGACCGGCTCGCCGCCACCGCCGCCCTGCTGGCCGCCAACGGCGTCGGCGTGGCCATCGAGCGCGATGACCTGGTGGTGCATGGCACCGGCGGACGGCCCCCGGGCGGCGGGCTGGTGGCGACGCACATGGACCACCGGCTGGCGATGGCGGGGCTGGTGCTCGGGCTGGCTTGCGCGGAGCCCGTGCGGGTGGACGATGTGAGCTTCATCGACACCAGCTTCCCCGGTTTCGCCGCGCTGATGACCGGCGTCGGCGCGGATTTCTCCGGGGAGTGACCGGCCAGCTGATCATCGCCGTCGATGGGCCGGCGGCGGCCGGCAAGGGCACGCTGGCGCGCCGGCTCGCGGCCGAGCTCGGCCTGCCCTATCTCGACACCGGCCTGCTCTATCGCGCGGTCGGCCGGCTTGTGCTCGACGCCGGGGGCGATCCATCCGATCCGGTGGCGGCCGAGGAGGCGGCGCGGGCCCTGGTGCCGGCCGATCTGGCGCGCGCCGATCTGCGTGGGCCGGAGGCCGACCGGGCGGCGAGCCAGGTGGCCGCACTGCCGGGTGTGCGCGCGGCACTGCTTAAGTTCCAGCGGGGGGTCGCCCTGGCGCGGGGCGCCGTGCTGGACGGCCGCGACATCGGGACGGTGATCTTTCCGCAGGCGCACGTGAAGCTGTTCGTCACCGCCAGCGTGGAGGAGCGTGCGCGACGCCGCTGGCGCGAAGTGCAATCAGGCGGTCTGGCGGCCGATCTTGCGGCGGTGACCGAGGAGCTGCGCCGCCGTGATGCGCTCGACCTGGCGCGGGCGGCGGCGCCGCTGCGACCGGCGGCCGATGCCGTGACGATCGACACCACGGCGCTGGACGCCGATGCCGCGTACGCGGTCGCCCTGGAGACGGTTCGCCGGCGTCTCGGCGCGCCGTAGTTTCGCTTGACTTCATGCGATCGCGGCGTATCTCTGCCGCAACCTACGGCTCGGCTTGCGCTGGTCCGCAGGAGCGGTTTCCGCCTTCCCGACCTCCGCGCTACCCTGCAACCCCGGCCCGCCATGTGCGCGGGCAAGACGTGTTTCCCGTGCGAGACGCGCAAACACCAGCGGTTCGGCAATTCCCGCTGACCGCCTCCAAGGACAACACCATACCCATGCCATCCTCCGCCCGTGCCCTCGAGCCGATCACTACCGCCCCGCCTGCTGCCGCCGGTGCCTCCGGCGAGAGTTTTGCAGACCTTCTGGATGAGACGCTCGGGCGGGATTCCGGCTTCGACGGCTCGGTCGTCAGCGGCCGGGTCGTGCGCCTCACCGACGAGTATGCCGTCGTCGATGTCGGATTGAAGAGCGAGGGCCGCGTCGCCCTCAAGGAATTCGGCGCCCCGGGCACCCGCCCCGAAGTGAAGCCGGGCGACATGATCGAGCTCTATGTCGAGCGCTACGAGGATCGCGACGGCTCGATCGTGCTGTCGCGGGAGAAGGCGCGGCGCGAGGAAGCCTGGACCAATCTGGAGCGGGCGTTCGAAGGCCAGCAACGGGTCAACGGCTCGATCTACGGCCGGGTGAAGGGCGGCTTCACCGTCGATCTCGGCGGCGCCGTCGCCTTCCTGCCGGGCAGCCAGGTCGATATCCGGCCGGTGCGCGATGTCGGCCCGCTGATGGGCACGCCGCAGCCCTTCCAGATCCTCAAGATGGACCGCGCCCGCGGCAACATCGTGGTGTCGCGCCGCGCCGTGCTGGAAGAGACACGCGCCGAGCAGCGCAGCGAGCTGATCCAGGGCCTCAAGGAAGGCATGATCCTGGACGGCGTGGTCAAGAACATCACCGATTACGGCGCCTTCGTCGATCTCGGCGGCGTCGATGGCCTGCTGCACGTCACCGACATCGCCTGGAAGCGCATCAACCACCCCTCCGAGGCGCTGCAGATCGGCCAGCAGGTCAAGGTGCAGGTGATCCGCTTCAACCCCGAGACCCAGCGCATCAGCCTCGGCATGAAGCAGCTCGAGGCCGATCCGTGGGAGGGTGTGGCGGCGAAATACCCGCCGGGTGCCAAGTATACCGGCCGGGTCACCAACATCACCGATTACGGTGCCTTCGTCGAGCTGGAGCCCGGCGTCGAGGGACTGGTGCATGTCTCCGAGATGTCATGGACCAAGAAGAACGTGCATCCCGGCAAGATCGTCGCGACGTCCCAGGAGGTCGAGGTCATGGTGCTCGACGTCGACAGCTCCAAGCGGCGCATTTCGCTCGGCCTCAAGCAGGTGCAGGGCAACCCGTGGGAGGTCTTCCTCGACCAGCACCCGATCGGCTCCACCGTCGAGGGCGAGATCCGCAACATCACCGAGTTCGGCCTGTTCATCGGCCTCTCCGCCGATATCGACGGCATGGTGCACATGTCCGACCTGTCGTGGGACGAGTCGGGCGAGCTCGCCATGGCGAAATACAACAAGGGGGACGTGGTCCGCGCCAAGGTGCTCGACGTGGATGTCGAGAAGGAGCGGATCAGCCTCGGCATCAAGCAGCTGCAGGACGACCCGGCGGCCAATGTGCTGGATCGCGTGCACAAGGGCGACATCGTCACCTGCGTGGTGACCGCCATCCAGTCCAACGGCATCGAGGTGAAGGTGGACGAGGTGCTCTCCGGCTTCATCCGTCGCGCCGAGCTGGCGCGCGACAAGGGGGACCAGCGGCCTGATCGCTTCGCCGTCGGCGAGAAGGTCGACGCCCGCATCACCGCCATCGATCGCTCCTCGCGCAAGCTCTCGCTCACCATCAAGGGCAAGGAGATCGAGGAGGAGAAGCAGGCGATGGTCGAATACGGGTCCTCCGACAGCGGCGCCTCGCTCGGCGACATCCTCGGGGCGGCGATCCGTCGCCGCAACCAGCAGGCGCAGACCGAAAACTAAAGCACTCAGCGCTCCGGGCGACGCTTGAGCCTCGAACCCGACCTGCTGGCGGATCGGCGGCGCCTGAAGCGCCGGCTGACCGTCTGGCGGGTGATCGCCGTGCTGGCGGTCTGCGCGGCGTGCCTGCTGGCGATCGGCGGCAGCCTGGTGCCGGAGCTGTCGTCGCGGCACCTGATGCGGCTGAGCGTCACCGGCATCATCACCGAAGACCGCCGACTGGTGCAGGCGGTCTCGGCGCTGGCGACGGACGCCAGCGTCCCGGCGTTGGTCGTCTATATCGACAGTCCGGGCGGGTCGGTGGCGGGCGGCGAGAGCCTGCACGACGCGATCGCCCGGGTGGCGGAGCGCAAGCCGGTGGTCGCGGTGATGGGCGGCACGGCGGCCTCCGCCGGCTACATGGTCGCCCTGCCGGCGGCGCGCATCTTCGCCCGCAATGCCACGCTCACCGGCTCGATCGGCGTGCTGCTGGAGACCGGCGAGGCGTCCGGCCTGCTCGGCAAACTCGGGGTCACCGCCGATGCCATCGTCTCCGGCCCGCTGAAGGATCAGCCCAGTTTCATCAAGCCGCTTTCGCCCCAGGGGCGCGGCTATCTGCAGGCGCTGGTGATGGACATGTTCGACCAGTTCGTCGGCATGGTGGCGGCCGGCCGGCACATGGACCCGGCCAAGGTGCGGGACCTGGCGGACGGGCGAGCCTACACGGGACGCCAGGCGATGCAGCTCGGCCTGGTCGACGAGATCGGCGGCGAACCGGAGGCGCGGCGCTGGCTGGCGCAGGCGCACGGCATTTCCACGGAGCTGCCGATCCGTGACCTCCACGCGCGGAGCTGGGCCCAGCGCACCTTCGGGGCGACTCTCGGGACGGGTCTTTCCGCCTTTCTGAAAAGCGTTGCAACACAAGGGCTTACGCTTGACGGGGCGTGGGCTCTCTGGCAGCCTTCACGGCAGATGGGGGAATAGGCAGCCGCGCCGGCCGGCAGCAGGCGGGGAGGCCGAAGCGGGGGGGATGACAAAATCGGAGCTGATCGCCGAGCTTGCCGCCGATAATCCGCATCTGCTCGGCCGTGACATCGAACTCATTGTCGGCACCATCTTCGACGAGATCACCGCGGCGCTGTCGCGCGGGGAGCGGGTAGAGCTGCGCGGCTTCGGCGCCTTCACCGTCAAGCGGCGCGACGCGCGCACCGGCCGCAACCCGCGCACCGGACAGGCAGTGCCGGTGGAGGAGAAGGCGGTGCCGTTCTTCAAGGCGGGAAAGGAGCTCCGCGAGCGGGTCAATCGCAGCAAGCCGGGCCGCGGCGCCGGTGAGCGCGCCCGGATCTGAGCGCAACCCAGCTCGATGCGCGCCCTGATCGCTATCCCGCTGCTGGTCATCCTGGTGCTGTTCGCGCTGTCGAACACCGAGCCGGTGCGGATCGGCTTCTGGCCGACCGATCTCGCCGTGCAGCTGCCGCTCGCCGTCGCGGTGCTGGCGGGCATGGGGTTGGCGTTCCTGGTCGGCGCACTGTTCACCTGGGTGACGGCTCTCGGCCAGCGGCGACGGGCGCACCGGGCGGAGGCGCAGGTGCGAGCGCTCGGGGCGCAGGTCGAGACCCTAAAGGCGCGGCTGGCGCAGACCGCAGCGCCGTCGCTGCCGCCGCCCCCCTGAAGGGAATCGCTCGGTGGTTGGCGTGAAGATCTGCGGGATCAATGACCCCGCCGCCCTCGATGCGGCGGTGGCGGCGGGTGCCGATTGGCTCGGCCTGGTGTTCTTCCCGCGCTCGCCGCGTTTCCTCACCCCGGCGCAAGCGGCCACCTTGTCGGCACGGGCCCCGGATGCGCGGTCCGAGGGCGGGGCGAAGCGCGTCGGCCTGTTCGTTGCGCCGTCCGACGAGGAGATCGCGGCGACGCTCGCGGCGGTGCGCCTGGACGTGCTGCAGCTCTATGTGGATGCGGAGCGGGCCGCGGCGTTGCGCCGCCACTTCGGAGTGCCGGTGTGGCGTGCCGTCGGAATTGCCAAGGCGGGAGACCTCCCGGTAAGCGCCGAGGGCGTCGACGGCCTGCTGCTCGACGGCAAGGCCCCGCCGACCGCGGAACGGCCCGGCGGAAATGCCCAGCCCTTCGACTGGACGGTGCTGCGCCACTGGCAAGCGCCGGTCCCCTGGGTCCTGGCCGGTGGCCTCCACCCCGGCAACGTGGCGGAGGCGGTGCACCTCACGGGTGCGCCGGCGGTCGATGTTTCATCGGGCGTCGAGAGTGCGCCGGGGAAGAAGGATCCCGCCCTCATCCACCGGTTTGTTGCGGCGGCGCGAGAGCTTAACCAAATCTAAAAATTGGTCTTGATCTCTGGTTAAGACATTCTTAAGGTAAGCACCAGGGTCGTGGGCGCAACCTGCGCTGGCGCCTCATCGTTCGCTCGAAAAACCTGGGCGGGTCCGGCCGGATCGCACGCGGAAAGGCGTGTGCTGCGGCGCAGAGGAACCAAGGCAAATGGGCAACATCTATCGAGTCACCCGCACCACCCCCGTCTATCTGACCTCCCCCGCGGTGTACATCCAGGCGCGGGACGAGGATGACGCCGAGGGGATCGCCCACTCCATGTTCGCCCGGGGCGAGTGGCCGGAAGGCGAGCACCAGGCCGAGGGTGAGCCACGCTACGACGTCGCCTGCGAGACGCTGGAGACGGATGCCGCGATCGCCGTGCTGAAGACCTACCTGAAAGCCACGCCGGCCGAGCTGACGGAGAAGCGCGACGCCCTGCGCCTGGCGATCGAGGCGCTGCGCAACAGCCATCAGGTGCCGCAGGAGAGCAACATCTACACCCTGCCGCAGCGGCCGGGGATCGTTCGCGAATACAGCTGAGCGAAGGTGGCGCGGGGTTAACGGGGTCCATTGACCCTGCCCTTATCTTTGCCGCGCCAGCCACTCCGCTGCCGCACGGTCCGCCCCCGAGGGCAGCGGCTGGCCCGGTGTGTGCATCCAGGCGATCACGTCGCCGATCGGCGCCGCTCGATCGAGATCGCGCAGCAGCAGGTGATAGCCGGCGGGATAGTAGGCGATACGGGTGCCGGATGCGGCGGCCTCCTCGAGGCCGCGCCAGGTGGCTGCCGTGGCGCGGCCCGGCACCAGTTCGTCCTTGCCGCCATAGAGAAACAGCGAGGGTGCGCGGAAGTGCGGCGCCGCGGCCAGCGCCGCGTCCATCAGGTCGACCAGGCCCTTCAGCGTGTCCACCCGGGTGCTGTGCAGGGTCAACGGGTCGGTCGACAGGCGGATCAGCGCGGCGCGGTTGCTGCTGGCGACCACGCGCACCGGGCCGCCTGAGAGCGACAGTCCCGGAGCCACGTTGGAGGCGACCCAGAGCAGGCTGCGGAGCAGCACGTTCATCTCCGCCCGGCCCCAGACGGCCGGCGCCAGCAGCACGTAGCCGTCCACCGGCGGCGCCTCGGGCTGGGTGGCAAGGCGCATCAGGACAGCGCCGCCCATGCTCTCGCCCATGAGATAGAGGCGTGCCGACGGGTAGCGCCGACGCAGCATTCCCGCCATCTCGGCGGCGTCGTCGACCAGGGCCTGGGTGCCCGCCCAGCGCCCGCGGTCTGGAGCGTGGCCAAAGCCGCGCTGATCCGGGGCGACGATGGCCACCCCGGCCCGGGTGAAGCTCGGCGCCGGCAGTTCCCAGGCGTCGCGGCTGTCGTTGAAGCCGTGCAGCGCCAGCACCACCGCCCACGGCTCCTGGTCCGGCTGCCAGATGCGATAGGGCAGCCGCGCGCCGTCGCGCATGACGAAGCTGCCGTCGGTCGGGCCCGCCGGTCCCATGCGCAGGAGCGGCGGCATCGGGCCGACGCAGGCGGCGGTGAGCGTTGCCGCCGCAAGGGTCATGAAGGCACGTCGCCGCATGGCATCCGGCCTGCCCTGGAGGTTGGAAAGAGCGGGGCGCGCCGGTATCATTCCCTAACACCCCGCCCGCAGGGAAGGGGGTTCGCCGCCGCAGCGCGAATGCAAAGGACCCGGATGTCGGACAGGCTTGTCAACCCGCGACCCGTCGCACCGCCCGGCGCAGCGGCTCCCACGGAGACGATCGAAACGGACTCCCGCGTCGTCGCGTGTGACGGCGGCGACGGCCCGCTCGGCCATCCCCGGGTCTGGCTGCGCATCGTCCATCAGCAGACGATGTGTCCGTACTGCTCGCGGATGTATGTGCTGCGAGAGGGAGCGGGTCACGGACACGGTCACTGAGCGGCCACACGCCGCCAGTCCCGCCACCACGGCGCCGCATCTGCTCCTGATCGACGGCTCGGGCTTCATCTTTCGCGCCTTCCACGCCCTGCCGCCGATGACCGGGCCGGACGGCACGCCGGTGAACGCGGTGTTCGGCTTCACCAACATGCTGGCCAAGCTGCTGCGCGAGCGCGCCGGCACGCACATCGCCTGCATCTTCGATGCCGGCAAGCTGACCTTCCGCAACGAGCTCTACGATTTATACAAGGCCAACCGGTCCGATCCGCCGGATGAGCTGCGCCCGCAATTCGCCCTGGTGCGCGACGCCACGGCCGCGTTCGGCGTCGCCTCCATCGAGCTGGAGGGCTGGGAGGCAGACGACCTGATCGCCTCCTACAGCCGTGCCGCGGTCGAGGCCGGCGGGCGGGTGACGATCATCTCGTCGGACAAGGACCTGATGCAGCTGATCCGGCCCGGCGTCGGCATGCTGGACCCGATCAAGCAGAAGCCGATCGGCCGCGCCGAGGTCGAGGAGAAATTCGGCGTGCCGCCGGAGCGGCTGGTCGATGCCATGGCGCTGATCGGCGACACCGTGGACAACGTGCCGGGGGTGCCGGGGATCGGGCCGAAGAACGCCGCCCAGCTGCTGACCGAGCACGGCGATCTGGAAGCGGTGCTCGGCGCGGCACCCGCCATGAAGCCGTCGAAGCGCCGGGATGCGCTGATCACCCATGCCGAGGCGGCGCGCATCTCCCGCCGGCTGGTGATCCTGCGCGAGGATGCACCGCTGCCGCTGCCGATCGAGGCGCTGGTGGCGCGAGATCCCGAGCGGGCGCGGCTCGGCGACTGGCTGAGCCGCATGGGATTTCGCAGCACGCTGCTGCGCCTCGGCCTGGAGGCGCCGGAGGGCGGCGATGCGAGCCCGGCCCCGCCCGACGCGCCGCCGGCGGCCGAACCGGAGGCGCCGACGAGCGCCGCCTACGGGCCCTATCCCGTGGTCAGCGAAATCGCCGCGCTGCAATCCTGGATCGCCGAGGCCACGCAGGCCGGGCTGGTCGCGCTCGCGCCGGTGACGGATGCGCCGAAAGGCACGCGCGGCCGGCTGGTCGGGCTGGGGCTCGCGACCGCGCCGGGCCGGGCCTGCTACGTGCCGCTGCGCCATGCGGCGATCCCCGGCGATATGCTACCTGACCAGACGCGACCCGAGCCCGCACAGCTCACACCGCAAGCGGCGATCGCGGTGCTGGCGCCGGTGCTCGGCGACCGCTCGGTCCTCAAGGTGTTCCAGGACGCCAAGTTCGCGCTGCTCGCGCTGGCGCGGGAGAGCGACGCGCCGGTGGCCCCGACCGACTGCGTCATGCTGATCTCCTACGCGCAGGAGGCCGGCGCGCACGATCATGATGTCGCGGAGCTGGCGCGCCTGCATCTCGGCCACACCCCGATCGACCTCGACGCGGTGACCGGCGGCGGGCGGGCGCGGGTTGCGGTGGCGCAGGTGGCTCCCGAGCGGGTCGCCGCCTATGCGGGCGAGCACGCCGACATCGCCTTGCGGCTGTGGCAGGCGTTGCGCCCGCGGCTGCGCATCAACCTCTCGCTGGCGCTCTACGAGCAGATCGAGCGGCGCATGGTGCCCGTGCTGATGCGCATGGAGCGCGCCGGCATCAAGGTGGACGAGGCCGAGCTGCGCCGCATGTCCGTCGATTTCGGCGCGCGCATGGCGCGGCTCGAGCAGGAGATCTACGGGCTGGCGGGACACGAGTTCAACCTCGGCAGTCCCAAGCAGCTCGGCGAGGTGCTGTTCGACGAACTGCGCCTGCCCGGCGGCCGGCGGATGAAGACGGGTGCCTGGGGCACCGACGTGAATGTGCTGCAGGCGCTGGCCGATGAGGGCCACGCACTGCCGGCGCGGGTGATGGACTGGCGGCAGATCGCCAAGCTGAAGACCACCTATGCCGACGCGCTTGTCGAGGAGATCAACGCCGAGACCGGGCGCGTGCACACGAGCTTCGCCATGGCCGTGGCGAGCACCGGGCGGCTGTCGTCGAACGATCCGAATCTGCAGAACATCCCGATCCGCACCGAGGAGGGCGGGCGCATCCGCCGCGCCTTCGTCGCCGAGGATGGGCACCTGCTGGTCAGCGCGGATTACTCGCAGATCGAGCTGCGCCTGCTCGCCCATGTCGCCGAGATCCCGGCGCTGCGCGAGAGTTTCCTGCGCGGCGAGGACATCCACGCACGCACCGCGAGCGAAGTGTTCGGCCTGCCGATGGAGGGCATGGACCCGCTGACGCGCCGGCGCGCCAAGGCAATCAATTTCGGCATCATCTACGGCATCAGCGCCTTCGGCCTCGGCCGCCAGCTCGGCATCCCCGCGGGCGAGGCGCGCAGCTACATCGAGGCGTATTTCGCGCGCTATCCCGGCATCCGCGCCTACATGGAGCGGACCAAGGAGGAGGCGCGCATCGCCGGCTTCGTGACGACACCGTTCGGCCGTCGCTGCTGGATCCCGGGGATCGCCGAACGCAACCCGGCACGCCGCGCCTATGCCGAACGCCAGGCGATCAACGCGCCCCTGCAAGGCGGCGCCGCCGACGTGATCAAGCGCGCCATGGTGCGCCTGCCCTCTGCGCTGAGTGCCGCAGGCCTCTCTGCGCGCCTGCTGCTGCAGGTGCACGACGAATTGCTGTTCGAGGCGCCGGAAGACCAGGCTGCCGAGACCGCCCGCGTGGCACGCGATGTTATGCAGGCTGCCGTGGAGCTGGCAGTGCCGCTGCTGGTCGAAACCGGCACGGGCCGAAGCTGGGCCGAGGCGCATTAGCGAGCTTCGGCGAAAGCTGAGGCCGACGGCCTTCCCATCACTCCCGAAGGAATCCCTGCAACAGCGTGAGCGTCTTGTCCGGCTGTTCCTCCTGCGGGATGTGGCCGCACTTCTCGATCACGACCAGTCGCGCGCCGCGGATCGCCTCTACCAGATGCTGGCAGATTGAGAGCGGGACAATGCGGTCGGCATCCCCCCATAAGATCAGCGTGGGAACCCGGATCTCGGGGTATCGGGCGGCAAGCAGATCGATGTCGGCGGGTATGATGGCGCGCGCGGTGGCCAAAAGCGCGCGGCGGGCAGCGGGATCACGCAACGGAGCAGCGTACGCCTCGACGAAGGCGTTTTCGATCTTACCGGGGTTGCGATAGGCGCGCGAAAGCACATAGCGAACCAGCCATTCCGGAGGCAACCCCTCAGTCAGAAGCGTGCGGAGAACCGGAGCCCGCAGGGCCAGTATGAAATCCGGCAGGAGCTGCCGATAGGCAATACAGTCGATCAGCGCGAGCTGGCGCAAGCGGCCCGGATGGTTACGGTGCAGCTCGAGCCCCAGAAGCAGCGAGATGCCGCCGCCCATCGAGTGACCGACAATAGTGAGTTCGCGAAGGTCGCGTGCCTCGATGATGGCAAGGATCGCTGCTGCCTGGTCATGCAGGCCGTAGAAGTCGTCTGCGGGCTTGGGTGAACGACCGGAGCCTTTCGCGTCCACCGTGATGACGGTATTCTCGGCGGCAAGTCCCGGGGCGATCTTCGACCACGTAAAGCTGTTGGCGCCGAAACCGTGGATGAGAAGGACAGGACGGCCCTCGCCCTGCACGGTGACGTGCAGGTCGGTTGCGACATTCGCATCACCAGGCATTTGCGCCAGGACGCCTTTGCATTTGTGGCATGGTGCGAAGAAACGCACTCTGAAGACCGGAGCTTCGCTGCCGAGTCGCTCGGCTGCACCGGGAAACGACGCTGAGACTCACTCGCCGAGCGTCTTGGCCATGTACACGCGGTCGTAGCCCTTCTCGCTCACCCGGCCGGTCTCGACGAAGCCCGCACGGGTGTAGAGCGCGATGTTTTCCGTCATCAGCACGTGGGTGTAGAGGCGAATGGCGCGGTGGCCGCGGCGGGCCGCCTCCGCCTCGGTGAAGCGGATCAGCGCGTGGCCGATCCCCCTGCCCTGCGCCGCCGGGGCGACCGCCACATTGTCGAGCAGCAGCCCGTCCGAACTCTCCTC
>JAFAYM010000234.1 GCA_019240395.1 Acidisphaera sp.
TGCGAGCAGCCCGGCGGGATCCTGCAGGAAGGCGCGGCCGATGGCGACCGGGCCGGGGACCAGGTAGCTCGGCACCTCCCACAGGCGCACCGTTGCTTCCCAAAACACCAGGACCAGAACGGCGAAGACGGCAGGGGCGAAGCGAAGGAAGAAAGGCGAGGGCTCTGCCCTCGACCCGCTGGGGCCGCGGGCCCCAGACCCCCTTACTTGAGTCATGGGGTTTGGGGCCGACGGGCCCCAACGGGGTCCCATGCTTCAGGGTTTGGGGGCAGCGCCCCTGGCCTTCTTATCGCTTCCGTTACCTCCGCGACCAGCGCCGCATAAGCCGGATCGAGCCGGGTCGCGAAGCCGGACGAGGCGATCTGCGTCGCCACCCGGCCGGGCCGCGGCGTCATCACCACGATGTGGCGGGCGAGAAACGCCGCCTCGTATATCGAGTGCGTGACGAACACCACGGTGCAGCGCGCCTCGCGCCACAGCGACAGGAGATCGTCCTGCAGCCCGTGCCGCGTGAACTCATCCAGGGCGGCGAACGGCTCGTCCATCAGCAACAGGCTCGGCCGCGACACCAGCGCGCGGGCGATCGACACACGCATCCGCATGCCGCCGGAGAGCGCGTGCGGCCGCGCCTGCGCGAACTCCGCCAGCCCCACCCGGGCGAGTGCCGCGCTGACCGCCTCTCCCGGCTCGGTTCGCCGCAGGCGCAACGGCAGGCCGACATTCTCCGCCGCCGTCGCCCAGGGGAGCAGGGTGGCGTCCTGGAACACGAAGCCGATCCGCCCCGGTCCGGGCGGCCCGTCTTCCCAGGCCAGCCGGCCGGCATCCGGCCGGTCGAGCCCGGCGATCAGCCGCAGCAGGGTCGACTTGCCGCAGCCCGATGGCCCGAGCAGCGCCATGAAGTCGCCGGACGCGAGATGCAGGCTGAGGTCGCGCAGCGCCTCCGTGCCGTTCGGAAAGCGGCGGCCGACGCGCTCGATGTCCAGCACGCAGCCGGGTTCAGCGCGGCCGCGCCGCCGTGCCGACGCCCTGATTGACGAATCGCAGGGTGTAGGCCCGGTCGACATCGAGGTCCCTGGGGTAGAGCCCCTGCTCGACCATGGTGCGAGCGAAATTTAACCACCGATCCTGGCTCATCGTGCCGATGCCGTATTGCAGGGCCTCGCCGGAATCGACGATGCCGTACTGCTTGAGCGCGCCGCGGCCGTAGTCGAGCAGCGCCTGGGTCATCTCCGGGTTGGCCTCGAGGATCAGCTTGTCGGCCGGGCCCGGGTCTCCGTAGAGGTAGGAGTACCACCCCTCGATGGAGGCGTTGACGAAGCGCTGCACCAGGTCCGGGTTCTCGGCGATCAGCTTGTTGCTCGTGGTGATCAGGCTGGCATAGCTGGAATACCCGGCGTCGGCGAGCAGCAGCACCACGGGCATCTGCCCGGTCGCCTGTTTTATCGAGAAAGGCTCGGAGCCGAGATAGCCCTGCTGGATGGCACTCCTGTCCGCCAGGAAGGGTTGCAGGTTGAAGGTGTACGGGCGGATCTGGCTGTCGCTGTAGCCGAAGCGCGCGCGCAGGAAATTCCACCAGCCGGTGCGGCTGTCGGCGCCGATCATGATCGGCTTGCCGCGGAGTGCCGCAAAGCTGTCGTTGCCCTGCCCGGGATGGGCGATCAGCACCGCCGGATCCTTCTGGAACATTGCGCCGACGGCAACGAAGGGCAGCTTCTGCTGCACGAAGTTCAGCGCCAGGAAGCTGTTCGAAGCGAGGTCGAAGTCCAGCCGCCCGGCGAGCAGGAGCTGCGCCTGGTTCACCTGCGGCCCACCCTGGCGGATGGTGACCTCGAGCTTGTAGCGGGCGTAGATGCCGGTGGCGATCGCCTGATAGTAGCCGCCGTATTCCGCTTCCGCCTGCCAGTCGAGGCCGAAGACCACGCTGTCGGCGGCGCGGGAGGCGGCGGGAGCGGCGAAGGCGAGCAGGAGGAGCAGGCAGGCGAGCCGTATCGCGGGGGGCATCCTCAGCCTCTCTGGCCTCTCTGGACGTGCAGTGCGGGGGCATGATGACCGAGCCGCGTCTCAAGGCAAGGCTATGGGTGCAATCGGTGCTGCGCGCCGGCGACGGCGCCGGGCGCCCGGGTGCGGTGCTGCGCCGGGGTGACGCCGATGCCGGCGGCGTGCTGGTGGTGCTGCGCGGGCGCGAGGGGCTCGCCGTGCTGTCGCAGGTGCGTGCGGGCGACGGCAGTGCGGCGTGGCTGCGCGCCACCGGCCCGACGCCGGTGGATCAGCCGGCGGCCGACGGCTACGTGGACCGGCAGCTCCGTTTCGACCCCGATCTGTGGGTCATCGAGTTCGAGGCCCCCGACCTGCTGCCGCCGTTCGAGGCGAAGATCGTGGCATGACGAGTCCGCTGCCGTCGCTCGACGCCCTGCTGCGCCGGCCGGAGGCCGATTTGCTGCTGGCGCGCTTCGGCCGCTCGGCGACAGTGGCGGCGCTGCGCGAAGAGCTTGCACGAAGGCGCGGGGAGCGCGCGTTCAACGCCCCGCCGGCAGCGATCGTCGATGCGGCGGCCGACACGCTGGCGCGCCTGTTCGCGCCGTCGCAACGCCCCGTGTTCAACCTCACCGGGACCGTCCTGCACACCAATCTTGGCCGCGCGCCGCTGCCGCCGGAAGCCGCCGAGGCCGCCGCCGCGGCACTGCGCCAGCCGACCACCCTCGAGTTCGACCTGACCACCGGCCGCCGCGGCGAGCGGGAGAGCCACGTGCGCGGCCTGCTGCAACGCCTGACCGGCGCCGCCGCGGCGACCGTCGTCAACAACAATGCGGCGGCGGTGCTGCTGATCCTCAACACGCTGGCCCCGGGGCGCGACGTGCCGGTGTCGCGCGGCGAGCTGATCGAGATCGGCGGCTCGTTCCGCATGCCCGACATCATGGCCCGCGCCGGCGCCCGGCTGGTCGAAATCGGCACCACCAACCGCACCCACCCCGGCGACTACCGCGCGGCACTCGGCCCGGGGACGGCGCTGCTGATGCGGGTGCACCGAGCCAACTTTGCGATCTCCGGCTTCACGGCCGCGGTGCCGATGGGCGAACTCGCGGCGATTGCGCACGGAGCTGGGCTGCCATGCATCGAGGATCTCGGCAGCGGCAGCCTGGTCGACCTGGCGCGATGGGGTCTGCCGCATGAGCGCATGCCGCAGGAGAGCCTGGCGGAGGGGGCGGACCTCGTCTGCTTCTCCGGCGACAAGCTGCTGGGCGGACCGCAAGCCGGGCTGATCGTCGGCCGGGCGGAGCTGATCGCGCAGCTCGACGCCAACCCGCTGAAGCGCGCGCTGCGGCTGGACAAGGGGCGGCTGGCGGCGCTGGAGACGGTGCTGCGCCTCACCCTCGTTCCGGACCGGGTGGCCGAGCGGCTTCCCGCCTTGCGCCTGCTGACCCGGCCGGCCGACGAGATCCGCGCCGCCGCCGCCCGGTTGCTGCCGGCGATCGAGGCGTGCCTGCCATCGCGTGATGCCGCGATTGCGCCGTGCCGCAGCCAGATCGGCTCGGGCGCTCTGCCCGTGGACCTGCTGCCCTCCTGGGCGGTGACCCTGGGCGGCCCCGGGCTGGAGCAGGCGGCGGCGTGGCTGCGGGGGCTGCCGCGGCCGGTCATCGGGCGCATCGGGCAGGGGTTGCTCTGGCTGGATTGCCGCTGCCTGGAAGCTGCGGACGAGGCGAGCCTGCTCGATCAGCTGAGCGCGGCGATTGCCTGAGCGGGGCCTCGCGCTAGACTCGCTCCGGAAGGGATGCGGCCCCGGTGGGTCGGCCGGCCTTCAAAGCCGGTAGGGGCTGCCACGCGGCTTCTTGCAGGTTCGACTCCTGCTCTCTTCCGCCACACGCAGCGGTCGCAACACGCAGCTGTGCGCTTCCGCGCCGAGGCGGCTTGCCCTAGGTTCCCTACCGCGCCGGGCGACCCTGTTGCTGGCGTGCGGCACCGCCTGTTGCCGGGTCGCCACAGGGGTGATGCAAAATGTCCAGATGGCGTGGCGTACTCAACGTGCGATGATAACTTCCGGGCTTCCGCGCGGTATTGAACCACCGAGCGATTCCGACGCCGCAGGCGTGAACACAAGGTTAGGAGACAGATCAATGAGGCTCCGTAGTGCGCTTCTGGCGGCGACGGTCCTGGCGCTGCCGGTGGCCGTGAAGGCCCAGCCGGTCAACGGCCTGTATATCGGCGCTGGCGCCGGCGTTAACATCCTGCAGACCGAGCACGCCCAACGCTCGCCTGCTCTGGGCATCGGCAAGACGAAGGACCAGAGCAATGCCGGCTTTGCCGGCGTCGGCAGCGTCGGCTACGGGCTCGGCAACGGCCTGCGCTTCGAGCTCGAGGGCGACTATCGCTGGAACCGGTTCCGCCACATCGAGGGCACGCGCTTCCCGACCAATGCGGGCGGCAGCCAGGAAAACTACGGCGCGATGGGCAACGTGCTGTACGACTTCGACATCGGGATGCCGATGTTCTACCCCTACGTTGGCCTGGGTGCCGGCTACATGTGGACGCATTTCCAGAACGTCCACGCCAATGGCACGAACTTCCCGTTCGCCTTCTCGACCAACGACACCTTCGGCAACCCCGCGTATCAGGCGATCATCGGCGCGTCCTTCCCGGTTCCGCCGATCCCCGGCCTGTCCTTCACGGCCGAGTACCGCTTCATGGGTCTGCTCAATACGGCGAGCTACCATTCCGCCGTGGTCACGCCGGGGCATCAGGCGCGCGGCAACTATGATGTGAACGACGACTTCAATCACAGCGTGCTGCTCGGCGTCCGCTACGCGTTCGGGGTGGCTCCGCCGCCGCCGCCGCCGGCGCCCGTCGTGACGCAGCCGCCGCAGCCGGCGCCGACGCGCACCTACCTGGTGTTCTTCGACTGGGATCGCGCCGACCTGACCGACCGCGCCCGCCAGATCATCGGCGAGGCGGCGCAGGCCTCGACCCGGGTGCAGTACACGCGTATCGAGGTGAACGGCTACACCGACCTTTCGGGCACGCCGCAATACAACCAGCGCCTGTCGGTGCGCCGCGCCCAGTCGGTCGCCGCCGAGTTGGTCCGCGACGGCGTTCCCCGCCAGTCGATCAACATCCAGGGCTTCGGCGAGACGCATCCGCTGGTGCCGACGGCGCAGGGTGTCCGCGAGCCGCAGAACCGGCGCGTGGAAATCATCATCCGCTAAGCCGCAACGACGACCCGGCCTGCCACAACGGCAGGCCGGTCATCGAGCGGGCCGCCCTAGGGCGGCCCGTTTCGCGTACGGGCCCCTCCGTTCATCCGGCCAGCCGTGCTACGCTCCGGCGATGTCGGACACGCTCTCCCCTCTGGTGCTCGACCTGCTGGAGTGGATCTCGGCCGGGCCGAGACCCTACGCCGAGGTCATGCAGGCTTGGCGCACCTCATGTCCGCGGCTGCCGGTCTGGGAGGACGCCGTGGACCACGGCTTCGTGCTGCAGCGGCGGACCGGTCGTGACCTGCTGGTCGAACTCACGCCAAGCGGGCGGGACTTCCTGGCCGGAAACGGACGGTGCAGGCGCTCGGAGCCGGCTCCAGAGATCCCGGGCTAGCCGAGCTGCCGGCGAGCCGTCGGCCGATCAGTGGTGATGGTGGGTGGTGGTCTCGGCGGCGGCGGTGCGGGTGGGGCGCACCGGCCCGGTGCAGGTGATCAGCGTGATCGGCTGGACGATCTGCTTGCCGGAAGCAAAGCTCGACAGGTCGCTGCTCGACTGCAGCGCCATCACCTGGTCGAACAGCCCGACGCTCTTGTCGCAGAACGTCGAGCCGAGCTTGGTGCCCGCCTCGGACTGCACATTCGCCAGCGACGTCACGTAATCGTCATGCTCCTGCTGCGCCCGTCGTCCGAAAGAGCGGCCGAAATAGCCGTTCAGGGCTCTCTCCTGGGCGACCAGGTCGGAGCGGAACCGGGCCACGAAGGCATTGTAGCGCGCCTGGGCATCGCAGGAGAGGGCGGTCACCATCAGCTGGCTCTTCAGCCCGACGATGTCGAAGGCCGATCTCTCGTTCGGCCGGGCGCATTGCTGCGCCGCCGCCACCTGGGTGGTCAGCATTCCCGCGACGATCAGTCCAGAAAACAGGCTGCGCATGCAAGACTCCGGGCCAGGGATCGGTCGGCCACCGGCAGCGGGCCGGGGCAAGTTCATCCGCCGCCGAAGCTAAGCCGTCTATCTACCCGTGGCGCAACAGCAATCTAGGTCGCGCCGCAGGTTGCGCCCGGGGTGTTGCGACGATGTCGCGAGCGCCTCGGGCGAGCCTCGCTCCTGCGAGCCCGCTTTCTAGCCCAGCCGAGTCAGGGGCGCCACTATCTCCTGGGGTTGCGTTTGGCGTGGGTCTGCTAGCATCCGCACGCAAACCGCCACCGAGAGGCCCGTGACGCCGAGAACGCCATGACCGTCATCGCCGACCCTTTCGCCGCCTACCAGGCCGACCCGTTCTTCTGTGAGCTCACCGCCGTGCGGGCCGGGGATGGCGGCGCCCCGGCGCTGGTGCGCGAGCGCCTCGCGGCGATCGGGCTGGAGGGGCTGCGCGCCCGCGCCCTGGCCGCCGAGAGCGACCTGTTCAACCTCGGCATCACCTTCACCGTCTATTCCGAGGCCACCACGATCGACCGCATCCTGCCGTTCGACTGCATCCCGCGCATCATCACCGCCGGCGAATGGCGGACCCTGGAAAGCGGCGTGAGGCAGCGGGTGGCGGCGCTGAACGCCTTCCTGCACGACATCTACCACGACCGCCATATCGTCGCGGACGGCGTGGTGCCGGGGGATCTGATCTTCGGCAATCCCAACTACCGCCCCGAGATGGAGGGCTTTCCCGTCCGTTTCGGCACCTACGTGCATATTTGCGGCATCGACATCGTGCGCGACGAACAGGGCGAGTTCCGCGTGCTGGAGGACAACGCCCGCACTCCCTCCGGCGTCTCCTATGTCATCGAGAACCGGCACCTCATGCTGCGCGCTTTTCCCGACCTGATGGCGGGGATGCGCATCCGCCCCGTGGACGATTACGGCCGGCGGCTGCGCGCGGCACTGAGCGAGATCGCGCCCGAGGGCGTTGCCGATCCGCAGGTCGTGCTGCTCTCCCCAGGCATCTACAACTCGGCCTATTTCGAGCACGTCTTCCTGGCTCGCGAAATGGGCGTGCCGCTTGTCGAGGGCGCCGACCTGACCGTCGAGAACGACCGCGTCAGCATGCGCACAACCGGCGGCCGCCGGCCGGTGCACACGATCTACCGGCGCATCAACGACGACTTCCTCGACCCCACGATATTCCGCGGGGAAAGCATGATCGGCGTGCCCGGCCTGATCGGGGCCTGGCGGCGCGGCAACGTGGCACTGGCCAACGCC
>JAFAYM010000070.1 GCA_019240395.1 Acidisphaera sp.
GCACCCCCTCCAATTCCAGAGCCGCCAGCGCCCCCAGCAGGAAAGTAGCCGCGAACGTCCCCCGCGCCAGCTTGCTGGTGATAGACGCCTCGGTCTCTTGTAGCCCGTGCCCCTCAAGCCGTTTCGCCAGCTCGGCGTAGGTCACCCCGGCCCGTTTCAGCTCCGCCTTGAGGAACCGGGCCGCCTTCCCGGCCAGCTCTTTCTCTGACCCCGCAAGCCCCATGATCGGCCTCCCTGTCAAAATCGACCGGAGGCTATCATATACGATAGATTGCTGTTGACAATGCCAGCCTGACCTGTCACGTTCGCTAGGTTCCTAGCGGATTTGACAGATGTCGCAGCACTTCCTCCTCTCCGCCAAAGCCCGCAGCCTTAGCCTGGCGGCCGTGCTGCGGATGACCGACCTGGAGGCCGAGACGGCGTTCCGCCGCGTCCGCTGGGCTGCCACGGCCGGCAAGCCGGTCTGCCCGAGCTGCGAGTGCCCGACGGTCTATGAGTGCCGTCGGCCGAATGGCGCTCTGCGGTTCCGCTGCAAGGCGTGCCGGAAGGACTTTTCGATCACGTCCGGGACCCTGTTCGCCTTCCACAAGCTGCCGCTGCGCACCTACCTCGCGGCCGTCGCGATCTTCTGCAATGAGGTCAAGGGCAAGTCCGCCCTGGCGCTCTCGCGTGACCTGGGCTGCCAATACAAGACGGCGTTCGTGCTCGCCCACAAGATGCGCGAGGCGATGGCATCGGAAATGAAGGGCAAGGTGCTGGGCGGCGCCGGCCGGGTGGCCGAGTTGGATGGCGGCTACTTCGGCGGCTATGTGAAGCCCGCGAACCTCCGGGAGAACCGCCGCGATCGGCGGCTGCTCCGCAATCAGACCGGCAAGCGCAAGTGCGTCGTGGTGGTGCGCGAGCGGGGCGGCAAGACGCTGCCAGCAGTGTTTCCGACCGAAGGCGCTGCCCTGGCCTTCATCCGGTCCCGCGTTGCCCCTGGCACCACGCTACAGGCCGATGAGGCGGTGTCCTGGAATGACCTGCACGCCCGGTTCCAGATGGTGCGGATCAACCATCAGGAAGCCTACAGCTTGGCCGGCGCCTGCACGAACGAAGCCGAAGGGTTCTTCTCCCGGATGCGCCGCGCCGAGATCGGTCACCACCATCACCTGGCCGGCGCCTATCTGATCCGCTATGCCCAGGAAGCCGGCTGGCGTGAGGATCACCGCCGGGTTGCCAACGGCGAGCAGGTGCGCGGCGTTATGGCGCTGGCAGCGGCGTGCCGGCCGAGCGTGGATTTTTGCGGGTATTGGCAGCGGGCGGCGAGCTAGGCTTTCAGACTCGAACGGAAACGCGTATATTTTTCTTGTGCCGGCTGTTCAGTGGTGGGTGACCGACCGGAATCGAACCGGCGACATGGAGATTACTAGGCCCCCGCTCTACCGCTGAGCTACGGCCACCGTTGGCCGCCTGCCATCATTTGTCATCCGTAATGGTGGCAGGCGGTTTCACCACTGACCGCCTCACCATACAATCGCCCTCCGAGTCGGCCCTAATGTGGCGAGACTAGAATCTTTTTTGAGTCAGTAACGAGTGCGCGATCTGTTGGCTCTTTCTAGCCGCCAGTCCGGCGACCAAACCCGCCCCGGCCACACCAGCACCACGGCGCCGGCCACAACGGCCGCCACGGCCCACGCAACCACGCCCAGCGCTACCACCGGCACGGCAACGGCGCCCCGCCCGGCCACGCCCAGAACTCGGCCTACGGACGGCATTTGCGCGGCTCCCAGCCGGGGGGGGCGCTGCGTCCCGGTGCGGCGATCCGGAATAGCGCGGGCGTTAACCTGGGAAGAGGGCCGCTACCCGCCGCAGCAATCACAGGTTGATACGGGTGTAGGCTCCGGTCAAGGCAGCCACCACCGCACGCCCGCCCCGCGCCCCGGCCCGGACACCACCCGCTGCCGGTTCCGCAGCCCCCGGAGCGACGATGACACCCGCTGGCGCATGGTCTCGGCCATGGTCCGGTCGGCCGTGTTCAGCCCGCGCGCCTCCATGACCCGGCGCACGATGTCCCGCGTCGCCAAGGGCTCGCCAGCCTCGCGCAGCATGTCCAGGATCAGCCGGCTACTCTCGCCCCGAAACGCCGTGTGGCGCCTCGGGATCGGCCGCACGCGCGGGATGGTGTCGAGGTCTATCTCCGGCTGGAAAATCCGGATCGTGGCGTCAACCGCGTCGATGTCTTGCACGAGCTGGCGGACGCGGCCCTGCGCCGCCTCTAGCGCGTCGGCGATCTCCTGCCGCTTGCGCACCAGGCCGTTGAGAACGTGCTCGTTTTCCATGCCGGCAGGGTAGAGTGCCGGGGCGCCACCTCAATCGGCCGCGTGGTGGCGGGTGCTACATAATACCGCTGTTCCTGCTGACCTCGCGGGAGGACCCGCTGCCCACCGTCGTGCTGGAGGCGCTGTCGGTGGGCACGCCGGTGATCGCCTTCGAGGGCAGTGGCGGCGTCCCGGAGCTGCTGCGCCGGCATTGTGCCGGCCAGGCGGTGAAGCTCGCCGACATCGAGGCGATGGCGCGCGCCGTGGCGGCCGGCAAGCCGCCCCGGCCGAAGGCACGACAGCGGCTGGCGGCGATCGCGCGCCGGCACTACGCCTTCGACCGCTATGCCGAGGCGCTGCTGCGGCTCGCACAGCCCGGGCTGATCGGCGTTTCCGTCGTGGTGCCGAGCTACAATTACGCCCGGCACATGCAGACGCGGCTGGCCTCGATCTTCGGGCAGACCTATCCGGTGCTGGAGGTGATCGTGCTCGACGACGCTTCCACCGACGACAGCGTCGCGGTGGCGCGCCAGACGGCTGCGGCCTGGGGGCGCGACATCACGGTCATCGAGAGCGAGGCCAATTCCGGCTCGGTGTTCCGGCAATGGCAGCGCGCGGCGGAGCTGGCGCAGGGCGACTATCTCTGGATCGCCGAGGCCGACGATTTCTGCGACGTGCCGTTCCTGGAGCGCCTGGCCGAGGCGCTGGCGCGCGCGCCGGACGCGCTGCTGGCGTTCACCGACAGCCGTGCCGTGGACGCCGAGGACCGGCCGGTGCGGCCGAACTACCGCGACTACTATGCCGAGAGCGCCGGGGTCGGCGCGCTCGGGCGCGACGATGTGTTCGAAGCGGCGGGCTTCGTGCGGCGGTTCCTCTCCGAGCGGAACCTGATCCTCAATGCCAGCGCGGTGCTGTGGCGGCGTTCGGCGCTGCTGGCCGCCTTCGCGCGCTGCGGCGACGAGCTGACGCAATGGCGGCTGGCCGGGGACTGGCGGCTCTATGTCGAGGTGCTGACCGGCGCCCCGGGTACCGTCGCCTATGTGGCGGAGCCGCTGAACGTGCATCGGCGTCACGGCGACGGGGTGACGCAGCGCCTGACCGCAAGGCGGCACGTCCAGGAGATCGGGCGCATGCACGCGTTGACGGCTGGCTTGCCCGGAGCCGAGCCGGACCTGCCGATCCGGCAGCGTGCCTATCTCCAGTCGGTCGTCGAGCGCATGCGCCCAAAGTCAGGCGGTTCAGCGCCGCCGGCGCCCCAATCGACCTCGGCCGAGTGTCCGGTCACCCCCTTCCCATCGAATAAAACTCGTCGTTCGGCCGCAGGTTGACGGCATTGGCGATACGGTTGGACATCGAGAAGAACGCCGAGATCGCGGCGATGTCCCAGGTGTCGTCCTCGCTGAAGCCGTGGTCGCGCAGCGCCGCGGTGTCCGCCTCATCGAGGGCGTAGGCCTGCAGCGCCACCTTCATGGCGTAATCGAGCATTGCCCGCTGCCGGGGGGTGATGTCGGCCTTGCGGTAGTTGGCGGCGATCTGCTCGGAGAGCATCGGGTTCTTGGCACGGATGCGCAGGATCGCGCCGTGCGCCACGACGCAGTACTGGCACTGGTTGGCGCTGCTCGTGGCGACCACGATCATCTCCCGCTCCGCCTTGCTCAACCCCCCGGGCTTCTCCATCAGCGCGTCGTGATAGGCGAAGAAGGCGCGGAACTCGTCCGGGCGGCGGGCCAGCGTGAGGAACACGTTGGGAACGAAGCCGGATTTTTCCTGCACCGCCATGATGCGCTCCTGCAGGTCCGGCGGCAGGGAGGCGAGAGAAGGGGCGGCGAAGCGGCTGATCGGCTGGTCTGGCAAGGCGGCCTCCTATGCGTCACGGTTTCTTCACACGCCGGCAACACGGCGGGCGGCTAAGCCGACTTCTCGATCCTAGCCCAGGAGAAGCCCGGATGCGTGCCCTGCCCACCTCCTTCCTGTTCGCCGCCCTGGCCCTCCCCGCCGCAGCCGCCACGCGGCCGCACAATTTGGTGTTGTTCGTGGCGGACGGCCTGCGCCCGGGCATGGTGAACGAGCAGACCGCGCCGGTGATGACCCGGCTGCTGCAGGACGGGGTGCGGTTCACCAACACCCACTCGCTGTTCCCGACCTTCACCACGGCGAATGCTTCGGCGATGGCGACCGGCCATATGCTCGGCGACTCCGGCGACTTCTCCAACACCATCTACACCGGCTTCCCGGTGCCCGGCGCCGGCGACAGCCTGACCCCGTTCCTGGAGAGCGACCCGGTGCTCGGCGACGTCGACGAGCATTTCGCCGGCGACTACCTGAACGAGGAGACGATCCTGCGGGCGGCGCGCGAGGCCGGCTATTCCACGGCCAGCATAGGCAAGCTCGGCCCCAGCCTGATCTTCGACCACACCGAGCGCAGCGGCCAGACGACCATCGTGGCCGACGACATGACCGGCCGCCCCGGCGGCATTCCGCTGAACGACGCGGTGAAGGGGCGGCTGCAAGGCGCCGAGCTGGCCCTGCAGGCGCCGACCCGCGGCGACAATGCGAAGGCCGGAACGGCGAGCACGCCCGGCACGCTGAGCGCCAATGTCGAGCAGCATAACTGGTTTGCCGACCTCACCACGAAGGTCGTGCTGCCGATGTTCAAGGAACGCGCCAGGCCGTTCGCGCTGGTGTTCTGGTCGCGCGACCCTGACGGCACGCAGCACAATCAGGGCGACAGCCTCAACCGGCTGATCCCCGGCATCAACGGGCCGACCTCGCTCGCCTCCATCCGCAACGCCGACAGCGATCTCGGCCAGCTACTGGCGGCGCTGAAGCAGCTCGGCCTCGATCAGGACACCGACGTGATCCTGCTGTCCGACCACGGCTTCTCCACCATCACCAAGGAGACGGCGACGAGCTGGTCGGCCGGGCAGAGCTATGACGGGGTGCCGGCGCATTTCCTGCCGCCGGGGTTCGTGGCGATCGACATCGCGCACGCGCTCGGCCTGCCGCTCTACGATCCCGACGCCAGGAACGCCAGGCTCGAGGCCGGCCACTTCCCGTCGCGCGGCGACGGGCTGATCGGCCAGGATGCGGCGCATCCGGACGTAGTGGTGGCCTCGAACGGCGGCTCGGACCTGGTCTATCTGCCGAACGGCGATCGCGCGCTGGCGGCGCGGGTGGTGCAGGCGCTGGCCGCGCAGGACTATGTCAGCGGATTGTTCGTCGACGACAGCCTGGGGCCGATCCCCGGCACGCTGACCCTGAGCGATGTGGCGTTGCGCGGCTCGGCGGTGACGCCGATGCCGGCGATCGCGGTGAATTTCCGCAGTTTCGCGCTGGGCTGTGCGGATGCCACCACATGCGGCGCCGAGGTGGCGGATACCGTGCTGCAGCAGGGGCAGGGCATGCACGGCAGCTTCTCGCGGGCCGATACGCGCAACATCATGGGCGCGCTCGGCCCGAGTTTCCGGCGCGGCTTCGCCGACCCGGCGCCGGCGAGCAATGCGGATATCGGCAAGACGGTGGCGCAGATCATGGACCTGCAGATCCCCGACAAGGGCAAGCTGGTCGGGCGCGTGCTGACCGAGGCCATGACTGGGGCGGTGACCGGGGCGATGCCGAACGGGGCTTTGCCGCAGGTGAGTTCCGGCGTGCTGCGTTCCGCGCCGGACGGCGCAGGGCTGGTCACCGAGTTGCTGTATCAGACGGTCGGGGAAACCCGCTATTTCGATGCGGCCGGATATCCTGGGCGCACCCTGGGGCTGCCGCAATAGACGGGGTGAAGATCGCGAGCGCTTGATCGGGCAGGGCGAGCCGCCGTCGCGGGGTCCTGCTTGTCGCGCATCTTGCAATCCCGTAACTTTCCGCCACGCGCGGATAACGGCGCTGCAGAAAAAGCGGGAGGACAGGATGTCACGACACGAGGCGGCCGTGCCTGACGCACGGCAAGGCGGTGCGGGTTGCGAGGAGGCTCCGCGCGGGCTCGCCCATCTCCGCCGTCGCTGCGGGCTGGCGCTGGTCGGGGCGGCGATCCTGGCCCTGCCATGGTCCGTCGCCCGGGCGGAAGAACTGCTGGCCGGGTCCAATGCGGCGAATGCCTCGCACTGGGTGGAAGCCTGGGGCGCCAGTCCGCAGCAGCCGATCGACCCGATCATCCCGACCGCGACTCCGCTGACCCTGAACAACCAGACGATCCGCGAGGTCGCCCGGGTCAGCGCCGGCGGCATCCTGCTGCGGCTGCGTCTGACGAACGAGTACACCGACGCGCAGACCACGGTCGGTGAGGTGCATGTCGCTCTCTCGCAAGCCAACGGGCATGCCAGCGGGGCGATCGTTCCCGGCACCGACCGGGTCCTCACCTTCGGCGGCGAGAAGTCGTTCACGCTCGCACCGAACGCGCCCGCGCTCAGCGACCCGATCATCTTCCCGGTGCTGCCGCTGTCGAGCCTGGCGGTGAGCATCTACGTCTCCAACGCGACGGCGCCGACGACGCCGCACTCGCTCGGCGTGCAGACCGCCTACATCGTCTCGGGTGACCAGACCGCCGCGGCCGATGTGACGACCGGCGCGACGACGACCACGTCGCGCTACCTGCTGTCGGGGATCGACGTCTATGAGCTGTCCCCGGGCGGGACCATCGTGACGCTCGGCGACAGCATCACCGATGGCTATGCTTCGACGGTCGATGCCGACCACCGCTGGCCCGACTTCCTGGCGCAGCGGCTGCAATCCTCGGGATTGCGCAACCTCGCCGTCGCCGACGAGGGCATCTCCGGCAATCGCGTCCTGGCCGAGGGGATCGGCCCGAACGTGCAGTCCCGCTTCGACCGCGACGTGCTTTCGCGCCCCGGCGTGCGCTACGTGACGGTGCTGGAGGGCATCAACGACATCGGCTTTCCCGCCTTCTTTCCCGGCCCAGCGCCGACATCCGAGCAGCTGATCCAGGCCTACCAGCAGCTGATCGGCCGAGCCCATGAACTCGGCCTGCGAATTTTCGGCTGCACGCTGACGCCGTTCCAGGGAGCTGCCTATTACACGACGGCGGGGGAGGCGACGCGCGAAGCGGTGAACGCGTGGATCCGCACCAGCGGCGCCTATGACGGGGTGATCGACTTCGACGCGGCGACGCGCGACCCGTCCAACCCGCAGCGCTACCTGCCGGCCTATGACAGCGGCGACCACCTGCACCCGAACGACGCCGGCTACGCCGCGATGGCGAATGCGATCAACCTGGCGCTGTTCATCTTGCCGCCCTACCCGCACTGAGCTCCATCATTCACGGACAGGGACGCGCTCCGGCCTCCGCCGGGGCGCCTCGCCTGCCGACCCGGGCCGCTGTTCATGCCGATCGTCGGGTCTTGCGTTTGCTTTGCTGGCGCACGAAGGCGCGCAGGACGGCATTGATGCGCGTCTGGTAGCCCGATCCCTACTGGCGGAACCAGTCCACCACATCGGTATCGAGCCGGAGGGACAGGAGCTGCTTGGGAACGGGCATGACGGCCTCCGCCGCCTCGTACCAGTCCGCGGGAACATCGCGAAATTCGGGATCGGCAGCGATGTCGCGCCGGCGCTCGGCCTCCGTCTTGGCGCGAACCCGCGCGAGGTCGGTTCGGCTCTCGCCGCGGGCCCGCCGCTTTTCAAGGTCTCGGCTTGAATAGCTTGTGATAGTGCGCTCTCTCGCCATCGCTCGCGCTCTCACCCCGGCGCGTAGCCCTCGGCGAATGCAAGCCGGGACCGGGTGGTCTCGATCCGGAGCTTGAGCAGGGGCGCGTATTCCGGGCTGTCGTAGAAGCGCTTCGCCGCCTCCATCGAGGGGAACTCGACGACGACCAAGCGGTCGAAACCATGATCGCCTTCCATCGGGTGGATCACCCCACCGCGCACGAGATAGCGGCCGCCATACTGCGCGATGACCGCCGACACCTGCTCTCCGTAATGCTTGAATCCCTCAGGGTCGGTGATGGTGACATTGGCAATCAGATAGGCCGGCATGGGGTACATCCCTTCGGCGATATGGCTGGCATGACAAAACCCATCTACACCGCGAACTCGGGCGGCCGCCGATAGCCGAAGCGCACCGCCATGCGCAGCAGATAGAAGGCCCCCTTGAACGCCAGCACCGGCAGCCGCAGCGAATTCTGCCCGTGGATGTTCCCGGCCAGCAGCGACACCAGGCCCTCGCGCATGCGGAACCGGTTCTGCGGCGACATGAACATCTCGCGCATCACCGGGTCGTTGATCCGGTAGATCAGCCAGCTCAGGGTGTCGATCGCCCGTCGCACCCGCTTCTCGCTCTGCCGTGCCAGCCGCAACCCGGTGCGCGGATCGTCCAGCCACGCATCCGCCACCGCCGCCCCCATCTCCGCGGAAACCATCGCCAGCAGCACGCCGCTCGAAAAGATCGGATCGACGAAGGCGAACGCGTCACCGATCAGCAGATACTGATCGCCGATCGCCGACCGGCACCGATACGAATAATTCCCGGTCGCCGTCACCTCCGACACCAGCTCCGCGCACTCCATCCGCGCACGCACCGACGGGCTCTCGGCGATCTTCTCGAGGAAGAACTCCTGCATGCTGCCGCGCCGCGCCTTGAACGCCTGCGGCGTGCCGACGAAGCCGACGCTCATCACCCCATCCGGCAGCGGGATCATCCAGAACCAGCCGTGCTCGACGAAATGCACGGTGATGAAGCCTTCGCGCTCGCCGGTCCGGCACTCGGCGTTGCGGAAATGGCCGAACACCGCGGCGGTGTTGTTCTGCTTGTCGCTCCGCTTGCGGCCCAGCCTGCCCCCCAGGAAGGTGTCGCGCCCCGATGCGTCGAGCACGAAGCGCGGCGCATAGCAGCGCGCCACCCCGTCCGCGCCCTGTGCCGTTACCTGCGCGCGCGTTCCCTTCGGGCCGAAGGCGACGTCGGTGACCCGGATGCTCTCTTCAGCACGCGCGCCCCGGCGCCGCGCATTGTTGAACAGCGCCGCGTCGAAATCCGCCCGCCGCACCTGGTAGGCGTAGGTGTAGTCGCGGTCGATGCCGGTTGCGAAATTGAACCCGACCGTCGTGCCATGCGCGTCGGACACGAACTCCGCCCCCGGCTTCAGCACGCCGAGCGCCGCCACTTCCTCCTTCATGCCGAGCCGCTCGAGCACCTCGAGATTGCGCGGCAGCAGCGACTCGCCGATGTGAAAGCGCGGATGCACGGATTTCTCCAGCAGCACCACGTCGCGTCCGCGCTCGGCCAGCAAGGCAGCCGCCGTGGAGCCGGCCGGACCGCCGCCGATCACCAGGACGTCGCAGGGCTCGGCCGCGGCCGTTTCAGTCAACAATGCATGCTCCTCCTGCTAGAGCAACATCTGATCGGGTGGAATCACCCGATCGGATAAAGTTGCTCGCCAAAACAAAGAACTCGAGCAATTTCGGCGCTCCTGATCAGCACGGAAATTGCTCTAGGCTCATCGCGGGAATGGAGAATACCGCACTGGCGCCGGCCCGAACAACGAACGTCGACGGCTCGCGCATCGTCGTCGTCATCCCGGCCTACCGGGAAGCGGCGACGATCGCCGACATCGTCCGAAGCTGCCGGGCCGTCCTCCCGGCCGAAACCGGCCCTGTCGAAGTGATCGTCGTCGATGACGGCTCGCCGGACGACACCGGCCCGGCGGCCGCGCAAGCCGGAGCGCTGGTGCTGCGCAACGCCCGCAACTCCGGCAAGGGCGCCAGCCTCGCTCGCGGACTGGCGCAAGCCGCGGCCGACGGCGCCGAATACCTCATCACGCTCGACGGCGACGGTCAGCACCGCCCGGAGGACCTGCCCCGCCTGCTCGCCTGCGCCGCCGCCGACCGCATCGTCATCGGCTCGCGTCGTGCCGGCGGTCACGCCGCACCGCGCGGCCGGCGCATCGCCAATCGCATCGCCGATTTCTGGGTGTCCTGGGCCGCCGGCTCGCCGATCGAGGACAGCCAGTCCGGCCTGCGCGTCTATCCCGCCGCCCTGGCGCAGCGGCTCGGCCCGACGCGCACCACCGGCTTCGCCTGGGAGAGCGAGGTTCTCATCACCGCGGGAAGGCTTGGCTTCCACACCGTCTCGGTGCCGGTGCCGGCGATCTACGGGGCGGCGCTCAGCCGCTCCAGCCACTTCCGGCCGATCGCCGACATCACCCGGATCGTCGTCATGGTGGCGGGCAGGCTGCTGCGGCGGGGGATGTATCCGGTCGGACTCTGGCGGGCGCTCAGAGGCAGAAGGCCAGGGGCTCCGCCCCTGTTCTGAAGCCAGCCCCATCGTGGTGCACTCATGGGGTCGGGAGGGGCTGGATCACGATGCTGGCCTTGGCTTCGAGCAGCACCCGCCCATCCGCCGCCCGCAAGGCGATGCGCGTGACCATCCCGCGCGGCTCGCGCAGCAGCGCCTCCGCGTGCACCGCCAGGCGGCCGATCCAGGGGTCATCCAGCCGCTCGACGGCAAAGCGCACGGACCGCAGGCTGGCCAGATAGCCGGGCGCCTGCGCCGCGCCATCGCACAGCGCGCCATGCACCGCCGCCGCCTGCAGCCCATACTCGATGCCGCAGGCAATCCCCAGCCGCCCGTCGCGCCGCAGCGGATTGGCCGGATCGAGATGCGAGACCGCGCTGCACACGATGGCCGCCTCGCCCCACTCCTCCACGCGGTCCAGCAGGCACATCCGCCCCTGGTGCGGGATCAGGCTCAGGATGCGGCTGCGGTCGAGCACGGCGCGATCCGCATATCCACCCGCCCATCGAGCAGGCCGGCGCAGCACGCATCCGGCACCTGCCGCGCGATCGCCTCCAGCAGCCGCAGCGACCGCGCCGCCGGGTTGACCCGCGACAGCCCGCGCAACGCCGGCAGGCGCGGCTCCGCCAGCTCCGCGCTGGCCGGCCCCGCCGCATACTCCGCCTCCAGCACCGCCAGGCACCCGTCCGGTCCCGGCGCCAGCACGAAGGCCGCGGCAAAGACCGCCTCGGTGTGGCGCTTGCTGTCCAGCGGCTCGGGCAGCGGCGCGTCATACAGGCAGAGCAGCACCGGCGCCGCCTCGCACGCCACCTCCGCCATCGCCTTCAGCAGCGCGGCGGCGAAGGTGGCATCGTGGCAGCCCAGGCAGGTCGCCGCCGCGCCCGACCCGGTGGCGATCGTCCAGTAGCCGGCCGCCGCATTGTGCACGGAATTGTGGAAGTGGGTCGGTGAGACCGAGCGGTCGGTCCCCGCCAGCGTCTCCAGGATGGCATGCACCACCGCGCCGTCGCCATTCGCGCTGGCGAACACGCTGCGCAGCGCGTCTGGCTCCAGCCCCGCCATCTCCGTCGCCGCCTGCGCCGCGGCAAGCGCCAGGCGCACCGTCGTGCCGGTTCGCCGCCGCTCGGTCGCCGACAGGATGGACGGCAGCGGCGGCGGCGTGGCGGTCGCCACATAGGGCGCCTCGCCCGCCAGGATCGGCCGGCTCGCTTCCCATCCCGCCAGGCCGGGACCCCACACGGCGACCCCGGTGACGTATGCCCGCATCATGCGCCGCGCATCACGGGGCGCGCATCATCCGGGCCGGCCCAGCACCAGGCTGCAATTGATGCCGCCGAACCCGAAGGAATTGCTCACCACCCGCCGCACCGCCTGCTCGCGGTTCTCGGCGAGCACCCCGGCGGAAAAGCCGGGGTCGATTTCCGTCAGGTTGAGGCAGCCCGGCAGCAGGCCCTCGCGGATGCAGAGCGCGGCGATCACCGCCTCCACGATCCCTGCGCTGCCGAGAGTGTGCCCGGACCATCCCTTCGTCGAGCTGCACGCCACCCCCGGCCCGAACACGTCGGCGACCGCGTGGTCCTCCACCGCGTCGTTGGCCCGCGTGCCGGTGCCGTGCAGGTTGACGTAGTCGATCTCGTCAGGCCGCAGGCCGGCGCGCGCCAGCGCCTCGCGCATCGCGCCGATCGCGCCAACCCCCTGCGGGTGCGGCGCCGACATGTGGTAGCCGTCGCTGGTCGCCCCGTAGCCGAGCAGCGCGATCTCGCTCTCCGCCCGCTCGAGCAGCGCGAACCCGGCCGCCTCGCCGATCGAAATGCCGTCCCGCGCCGCATCGCATGGCCGGCACGGCGTCGCGGAAATCAGGTCGAGCGCGGAAAAGCCGTACAGCGTCATCCGGCAGAGGCTGTCCACGCCCCCCACCACCGCGGCATCGCAGGCGCCGGCCGCGATCAGCTGGTGGGCGTCGATGAAGGTCTTGGCACTCGAAGCGCAGGCCGTGGAGACCACCATGGCCGGCCCGCGCAGGCCGAGCGCGGCGCGGACGAAGCGGGACAGCGAGAACAGGTCGTGCGTGCGCTCGAAATCGAACCCTGCCGGCAGCGCCCCGGCGCCGTCGCGATGGCGGTAGGCATCCTCGCTCGCCAGCACGCCCGAGGTGCTGGTGCCGAGAATGACCGCCACCCGTTCCGGCCCATGGCGTTCCGCCGCGCCCGCCACCGCCTCGGCGAACCCGTCGGTCCGCAGCGCCATGTCGGCGAGCCGGTTGTTTCGGCAGTCATACCCGGCAAGCGCCTCCGGCAGGGAATGCGCCTCCAGTCCCTCGACGCGGCCGATATACCCCCCGATCTTTCCATCTGGCGCCACGTCCTCGAAGTCGCAGGGCCGCAGACCGCCCTGGCGGGAGCGCAGGGCGGCAAGGGTCGCCGCCTTGCCCCGCCCCATGGCGCTCACCACGGTATGGGCTGAGATCCCCAAGGGCCGCATCAGGTCGCCTCGCCCGGGCGTGGGCCCGCGAACAGGAAGGCCAGGAAGATAGACCCGATCACGCCCACGGCAACCGTCAGGCCGATGCCGCGCAGCAGCGGCGTGCGGCAGAACGCCAGGAGCCCGAAGCTCAGCAAGGTCATCGCCGCACAGGTCGCCAAGGTGCGGAAGGTGCGCGCCCGCTCGTCCTCATCGAGCCCGCGCCGGGCGAAGAACAGCGCGTAGTCGAGCCCCACCCCCACCATCAGCTGCAGCGCCACCACGTGGAACAGCGACAGCCGCACCCGCGCCAGCGCCAGCACCGCCAGAGTGAGGCATACCGCGCCGGCGATCGGCGCCAGCACGCGCACCAGCCGGCCGGGGCTGCGCAATCCCGCCGCCAGCGCCGCCAGGGCGGCCAGCACGCCGAAGCCGAGCCAGCGCAGCGCCTGGCCGGTATAGGCGGCGACCAGCGCGTCGGTCTCCGCCTGCATGTCGATCACCGCCGTTCCGGGCTGCCCCCGCAGTGCCGCGGCGAAGACCGCCGGGTCGCGCAGGCCGGCGGGCGCGATCAGCCCGTACCAGGCGCCGTCGCGCTCAAACAGCAACGGCTGCAGCCGCGCCGCCAGCCGCGGGTCGGTGATGTCCGCGGGACCGAGCGGGCGCATGGCGCGCTCGACCGCCACCGCCTCCGCGAAACCGCGGAACGCATCCGGGCGGAACGGCAGGCCGGCGGCGGCTTCCTGCATGCGCGCGGCGAGCACCTCGGCGTCCGGCAGCGCGGCGATGCGTGCCAGCTGGGTGCGCGCACTCGGCAGGGTGCGGCTGGCCATTTCGGCACCGAGCAGCACCCCTTTCCGCACCAGCCCATCGAGCAGCGGCGCGAGATCCTCCTCTCGTTGCAGCACCGTCTGCGCATCGGCGCCGCTGACCACCGCCAGCCGACCCACCTCGGGAGCGCCGATCTCGGCCCGCAGCTCGGCATCCAGGGCCAGAGCCGCGCGCGGCACCGGGCTCAGGCGCGCCAGCTTTGTTTCCCACATTGGTCCGCCGGTCCATGCCAGCACCAGCAGGGCCGCCCCCGGCAGGGCCAGGAACCAGCCGCGCCGCAAGCGCAGCCGCTCGAGCCGCAGCAGCCAATCCGGTACCGCCGTCGAAACCGGGGCGATGTCCGCCGCGACGATGAGCGGGGCCAGCGCGAAACGTGTCGCCAGTGCCGCGACCGCCAGTCCGACCACGGAAAACAACCCGAGCTGCGACAGGCCGGGGAAACTCGAGAACAGCATGCCGGTCAGGCCGAGCACCGCCGCGACGACCGTCAGCGCCAGCGTCCGGCCGATGCGTCGCATGGTGCCGGGGATCGCCTCGCCCTGTCGCCGGTGGCCGATCAGCAGCACGGGATAGTCGAGCGACACCCCGAGCATGGTCAGCCCGAAGCCCAGGGTCACCCCGTGGACGGAGCCGAAGACGCACTGCACCGCCAAGGCCGCTGCGGTGACGCTGAGCAGGATCGGCACCCCGATCGCCGCGATCACCCAGGGCGAGCGGAACCGCCACACCAGCAGCAGCACGATCAGCAGGGTCGACACGATGGCGATCAGCCGGACGTCGCCGCTGATCGCCTGCGACGCCTGCAGGGTGAAGATCGCCGGCCCCGCCAGCAGCAGCCGCCCGCCCTCCGGCCGCGCCGCCTCCCAGGCCCGGTCGATCGCCGCGCGCACCTGGCGCTGCGCGTCCAGATCCACCCCGGCCGCGTCGGTCTTGGCGAGGATCAGCGCGCGCGGCCGGTCCGCCGCGAACCACACCCCGTCGCGCGTCTGCACCGGGCTGACGCCGATCCAGCCGCGCACCGCCGCCAGGAACGCCCCCGGCGGGTCTTCCACGCCGTAGCGCGCCGCCAGCGGTGCGGCCGAGGAGGCCAGCGCCTCCAGCAATCCTTCCAGGTCGTGGCGGAGCGACGCCGTGGTGAATGCCTCCGGCGTGGTCGCCGGCGAGAGCAGGTAGCGATGGCGGAAAAGGAATTGTTCGGCGCCCTCGTCATCCCCGCCGCCGTCTTCGACAAAGGCGAACCGGCCCGAACGGCTGAGCGCGGCTGCCATGGTTCGGCTGGCCTCGGCGAGCCGGTCCGGGGCGGCGCCTTCGATGCCGATCAGGATCAGCCTCGCCGCCTCGCCGGTGCGGATCTCGCGCAGCATGAACCGCGTCGCCTCGCTGCGGCCCTGCGGCAGGAAATCCGCCATGTCGGTGCGGAAATCGAGCCGGCTGAACACCGCCGCCGCGAGGCCCGCCGAGAGGAGCAGGGCGAGCAAGATCGGCGCGGTGCGGCGTCGGGCCGAGGCAAGGCTCACGCTCACGACGGATCGATGGTCATGCGGGTCCGGTCGCCGTTGACCTGCACGGTGTCGATCGCGCGCAGCGAAGCGCCGGCGCCGTCGATCCACACGACGCGCAGGAACCGCTGCAGCCGCCCGTCTGTCGGCACCAGGGTGAGGCGCCAGGCCGCCTGGCTGCCGGCGAGCGTCACCTGGTAGAGGCGCCGCAGCAGGCCGAGATCGCCGGCCAAGGTGCCGCGGATGGTATCGACGAGGGCGCGGATTTCCGGCTGTTCCTCGAGGTTCAGCGTCTGCACGCTATGCGCCGCCGGCCGGGTGATGGTCAGCCGCTCGCCGTCGACGACCAGGTCCTCCTCGACGGGCGTCAGCGTGTGCTTCTCCAGATGCGCGGGGCGGACATAGTCGAGCGTGCCGCTGTCCTGCACCGGGCGGGTCAGCGCCGCGATGGTCTTTTCCTCATGGAACGAGGCCCGGCTCGACGGCACCGCGGCCAGGCTGCCCATCAGCGCTTCGAGGGAGAGCGGCTGGGCCCGGACCGGCTGCGCGCAGAACAGGCCGAGCAGCGCCGCTGCAGTGCCGATCCGGCATCGCCAGCTCGGGGCGGGCAGACCCCCAGAAGTCGTAGAAGTTGAACCAGTTGTAGGGATGCGCGCGGCACTGCGCCTCGAGCCGGGCGGCGAAGCGTGCGACATGACGGCGCAGATCCTCCTGCCTGGTCTGCCGTCCGAGGATCACCGCCTCGGCGAACGGCTCGAAATGCACGTCGTAGCGCCGCCGCCCGACCCGCACCGCGAAAAACAGCACCACCGGCGCGCCGAGCGTGGCCGCGACGATGATCGGCCCGGTCGGAAACGCCGCATCCCCGTCGAAGAACCGGACGGTCAGCTGTTTGTGGCTGTCCGGCGCCCGGTCGGCGAGGATGCCGACGATCTCGCCGCGCGCCACGCAGTCGCGCACAGCCAGCATCGCGTCGGGGCTGCCGATCTCGATGAGATCGTTGCACAAAGCCGGGTTCAGCCGCTCGATAAGCCCGGTCAGCGCCGCGGTATGGCCGCGATACATCAGCGCCTTGAACGGCACCGGGCAGTCCCGCGCCGCCACCACCCGCAGGATCTCGAAGCTGCCGAGATGCGAGCCCAGCAGCACGCAGCCGCCGCCGCGGGCGATGCAGCTCTGCAGGTGCGCGAGCCCGAACAGGCGGACGCGATAGGGCCGCACGGACCCCGTCAGCAGGAAGATGCGGTCCAGGATCACCGAGGAAAAGACGAAAAAGTGCCGGAACACGTCGGCGGCGCGCGCCTGCCGTCCCAAGGCGCGGGTGAGATAGCGCCGGGAGATGCCGCGGGCGCCGCGCGACCAGAGGAAGAAGTAGAGGGTTATCGGGAACAGCAGGGCGTGGCCGAAATGCCAGCCGAGCCGCCGGCTCAGCCAGATCATCGTCCGCACCAGCCAAAGGCTGCCGCGCTCACGCTGCCCCGACCAGTCGCCGGTCACCAGCGGCGCGGCAGTCATCCGTCGGCCCCCGTCCTCCCGGCGCCCGTCCTCCCGGCCCCCGTCGTCCCGGCGCCGGTCCGGACGAAGCCGGTCAGCACCGGCGTGCCATCGACGGCAGCCGAGACCGCCACCCGACCGGTGCCGCTCAGCGTGATCGCCACCTCCTGCCCCGGCAGCACCGGCCTGAGGAACTTCACGCTCTCCACCATCAGGTCGCCGGCCGGCCCGATGCGGGACAGGACGGCATCCAGCAGCACGACCCCCGGCACCAGGGGCCGTCCCGGGAAATGGCCGTCCAGGCAGGGGTCGTCGGGCGCGATGCGAAAACCTTCCGCCACGGGCGTCAGTCGCGGCCGGCGGCGTCGTGCAGCGTTGCCAGGACCTGGCGCGGCAGCTTTCCGAGTTCGTTGCGCGGCAGCCCGTCGACGCGCACCACGCGCCGCGGCAGGAACACCGGGTCGATCCGCCCGCGCAGCGCCGCGAGTATGTCCTCGCTGCTGCGCTCGGGGGCGACGACATAGGCGAGCAGCCGCGCCGTCGGCCGCTCCTCCAGATCGTCCGGAGCCACGAAAAGCCCGTCCTGCACCCCGTCGATTTCGTTCAGTATCCGGTTCAGCCCGGCCAGCGAGGCCCGCTTGCCCGCGAGCTTGACGATGTCCGTCTTGCGGCCGAGCAGGCTGAACCGGTCGGTGCCGGCGAACGCCACTTCGTCGTTCAGCCCGGTCGGCTCGGCGTAGGGTGCGAGCACCTGCACCCCATCGAGGCACGGCTCCAGGCGGACCGACGGATAGACCTGCCAGTCCTCCTCGGCGACGGTGCGACGGCTGGCGATCGACCCGACTTCGGTCGCGCCGTAGATCTCGCAGACCGATGTGCCCCAGGCCCGCTCGACATCGCCCGCCAGGTCGCGATAGAGCGGCGCGGTGGCCGAGATCACCCGCTCCACCGGCGCGATGCCCTCCGACGATATGCGGATGCCGGCGGCCAGCAGGGCGCGCAGTTGCAGCGGCGTGGTGACCAGCACGCGCGGCCCCGGCACGGCGGCGAGCGCCTGCTCCACGTCGGCCTTGTAGAAGGCCGGGCCGCACCAGACCGAGACCGGCGCATGCAGCGGCAGCAGGATCGTCGTCTCGAAGCCGTACATGTGCTGCGGCGGCACCATCCCGACGATGCTCGCGGGCGCCGCCGGCGCGAGGCCGAAGCGCTCCGCCGCCGCCGCGCTGCGGGTGGCGAGCGCCCCCCAGCTTTTTCCGTGCGCCACCGGCTCGCCGGTACTGCCCGAGGTGAACACCAGGGCGGCCGGCTGCCCGGCCGGGATCATCGGGTTGTCCATGCCCCCCGGCGCCGGCGATGCAGAGTGCAGGGCGAAGCGGTGCTGCGGCAGCGGCAGGTCCGCCGCCTCCTCGGTGACGGCGCAGCAGCCGGGAAAGCGCTCGGCGAGCCGGCGCAGCCGTGCCTCAGAGCGATCGCTGGTCAGCAGGCTCACCTGCCCGCGCAGCACCGTGGCGGCAAAGGCGACGGCAAAATGCCGCCGGTCCTGGCAGAGATTGAGGTAATGCCCGGACTGGGGCAGCGCCGCCGCCAGCCGATGGACGGCCAGCAGGAAATCCTTGGCGGTGAAAGCCCCCTCGGGGCCGCGGAACAGGATGTCGCCGGCCGCTCGCCCGACCAGAGGGAAGCAGGCGGCGTGCGCGGCGGGCCCGGCGCCGGGCACGGCTATTTCCGGCGGTGCGTGTCGATATGGGCGGCCAGGCTGCGCAGGCTGGCGAAGACCCGCCGGCTGGCCTCATCGGACTTCAGCTCGAAGCCGTAGGCCTTGGAAATGGCCAGCGAGAGTTCCAGCGCGTCGATGGAGTCGAGCCCGAGCCCCTCGCCGAACAGCGGCGCCTCGGGCCGGATGTCCTCCGGCCGGTCTTCCAGGTTGAGGGTGTCGACGATCAGGCGTGCCAATTCCCGCTCGGTCGTCTCATGCGCGGTGGCGCTCTCGGGTCGGATCATGCTGCTCCCGCCGTCATCGGATCGTGCGCCCGCAGGTCTCTAGGATGCATCAGGAGTGTCGGGTGGTGATCCGGGAGGCGTCGAACATTTTTCGGCTATTCAAACGCTTGGCCACCCGCGGGGTCGCTTTGAAACTATCAGCCCAGGGACCAGATCGCAACTTTTCCGGAGAGCCTGGAGTGGCGCGGCGATGACCCGGCAGCTGCCGCTGCAGCCGGCGGAGAACCGCGCCGGCCGCACCACCTTCACCGTGGACGTGGAAGACCACCGGCCAGAGGACGGGCCAGCGGGCGGGTGCAGTCCGCGCTATGAGGGGATGACGCGGCGCCTGCTCGATTTCCTCGAAGCGCACGGGGTCGCCGGCACCTTCTTCATCGACGGCGAACTCGCCCGGCGCTCCCCGTCCCTGGTGCGTGAGATCGCCGCCCGCCGCCACGAAATCGGCTCGCACAGCTACCGGCATGTCACCCTTGAGTGCGAGACCCCGGCTGGTTTCGCGGCGGGGATTGCCGCGGCCAAGGCCCGGCTCGAGGATTTGTCGGGAGCCGCGGTGCTCGGCTTCCGCGCCCCCGCCTTCTCCGTCACGCCGCCGACGTGCTGGGCCATCGACGTGCTCGGCCACGCCGGTTTTGCCTATTCCTCGAGCGTCGTGCCGGGACCCGCACTCGTCGGAGGCTATCCCGGCGCGCCGCGCCGCCCCTTTCTCTGGCCGAACGGGCTGCTGGAAATTCCCTGCCCCGTCGGCACGATCGGGCGCTGGGCGGTGCCGTTTCGGGGCGGGATGTATCTGCGCTACCTGCCGCCGTGGCGGTATCGCCGGCTGCAGGCGCAGCTCGGAGAGCAGGCGGACTGGACCTATTGCCATCCCTACGACATCGACGGGAAGGAAAGCTTCGCCCGCCTGCCGGGGCGCGGCTGGATTGTCAGCCTGCTACTGCGGGCCAATCGCGGCATAACCCTGCGACGTTGGCACCGGCTGGCTGCCCACCCGGCGCCGCCGTTCGCGGCGCGGCTGCCGGAGCTGCGGGCGGCGGCGGTGCTGTTTGAAGGCCAGGGCTCTGCCCCAGACCCTGAAGCATGAGACCCGCTGGGGTGAGGGGACCCCAAACCCCACTTAGTTAAGTAAAGGGGTTTGGGGCCCGCGGCCCCAACGGGGTCCCATATTCAGCGTGTGGGGGCAGAGCCCCTCGCCTTCTTGCTGGGAAAGGAAACGCCGTGGCGTCGATGTTCGAGCACGATCTCGATCGCAACTCCGCCAACTACGTGCCGCTCTCGCCGATCTCGTTCCTGCTGCGCAGCGCCCATGTGTATGGCGAGCGCACCGCCATCGTGCATGGCGAGCGCCGCATCCGCTACGCCGAGATGCTGTCGCGCTGCCGCCGCCTGGCCTCGGCGCTCGCCGGAGCCGGCATCGGGCTGGGCGACACCGTGGCGGTCATCGCCCCGAACGTGCCCGCCCTGCTGGAAGCGCACTACGCCGTGCCGATGACCGGCGGTGTGCTGTGTCCGATCAACACCCGCCTCGATCCCGCGGCCATCGCCTTCATCCTGCGCCATGCCGAAGCCAAGGTCCTGATCGCCGATCGCGAACTCTCAGCCGTGGTCGGCCCGGCCCTGTCGAGCCTCGGGAAACCACCCCTGGTGATCGACATCGACGACCCGCTCGGCGCCGGCGCCGAGCGCCTCGGCGAGGTGGAGTACGAGGCGTTCCTCGCCGGCGGCGACCCCGAGCACCCGGTGCGCCTGCCGGAGGACGAATGGCAGGCGATCGCGGTCGGCTACACCTCCGGCACCACCGGCAACCCGAAAGGCGTGGTGACCCACCACCGCGGCGCCTACCTCAACGCCTGCGCCGGTGCGCTCGAGTTCCAGCTTTCGGCCCGCAGCGTCTATCTCTGGACGCTGCCGATGTTCCATTGCAACGGCTGGACCTACACCTGGGCGGTGACGCTGGCCGGCGGCACCCATGTCTGCCTGCGCCGGGTCGATCCGGCCCTGATCTACCCGATGATCGCCGAGCACGGCGTCACCCACATGTGCGGCGCGCCGGTGGTGCTGACGATGTTGATCCACGCACCGGAGGCGGCACCGCTCGCCCGGCCTGTTCAGCTGATGACCGGCGGTGCGGCGCCGCCGAGCACGGTGATCGCGCGCATGGAACAGCTCGGCTTCGACGTCCACCATCTCTACGGGCTGACCGAGACCTACGGCCCGTCCATGGTCAACGCCTGGCAGCCCGGCGTCGAGGCGATGCCGCTCGAGCGCCGTGCCGCCTTCATGGCGCGCCAGGGCGTCGCCCACCAGATGCTGCAGGAAGCCGGCGTGCTCGATCCCGCGACGATGCACCCGGTGCCGGCGGACGGCACGACCATCGGCGAGCTGATGCTGCGCGGCAACACGGTGATGCGGGGATACCTGAAGAACCCGGCGGCGACGCGCGAGGCTTTCGCCGGCGGCTGGTTCCACACCGGCGACCTGGCGGTGCTGCACCCCGACGGTTATGTCGAGATCAAGGATCGCTCGAAGGACATCATCATCTCGGGCGGCGAGAACATCAGCTCCCTCGAGGTGGAAGAGGTGCTCTATCGCCATCCCGAGGTCATCGAGGCGGCCGTGGTGGCGCACCCCGACGAGAAATGGGGGGAGGTGCCGCACGCCTTCGTCACCCTCCGGCCGGATGCCGCCGGCCGGCTCACGCAAACCGCGCTGATCGCCTGGTGCCGCGAGCACCTCGCGCATTTCAAGTGTCCGCGCCACGTCAGCTTCGGCCCGCTGCCGAAGACCTCGACCGGGAAGATCCAGAAATACGCCCTGCGCGAGATCGCCCGCACCGGAGCGGACTGATCGATGGTTAGAGCAGCGTGCGATCGGGTGGACTCACCTGGTCGCACAAAGCTGCTCGCCAAAACAAAGCGTTAGAGGGGCGGGCGTGAACGCAAGGTCGCGCCCGCCGCTCTAGGCAGCCGTGTCTGTGAGGCGGCTCACAGTGCGTCGTCCGGCGTGCCGGTAAGGCCCGGAGCGGTGCAGCGGGGGCGGATGCGAATGGACGACAGGGATCTCTGGCGGGAGCTCGAAGCCTGCCAGAATCAGGTGACCACGCTGAAGGCGGCGCTGGGCCTGCTCGTTGGAGCCTTGCGCGCCATCGGCGTCATCGGCGAGGATTTCGAGAGCGATTTCTTCGCCCTGCTCGGAACATGCGGGCGCCACGCTCCAACCGTGGATTCAGAGGAATGGGCGGCAACCGCGCGCCTTGCCCGGGACTTCGCCGCAGCGGTGACCTTGCGATCCGGCTCGATCGCATTCCAGCCGTAGCAAGCCGGCGCGCGGGCCGAAATCGTTAGGTTTTCGCTTTACTCTCTCTGTCCCGCCGCCGACTGGGCGGCGAGAGCGCGCGCCATCTGGCTCAGCGCTTCCTGGTGCTTCTCGTTGTCGATGGCGGCGAAGTTGCGCGCCAGTTCCAGGCACATGCGCTGCCGCGGGTTCATCTCCGATGGCGTGGCCATGGCCGACAATCCCTCGAAGAACCAGGAGATCGGCACGTTCAGCACCTGCGCGATCTCATAGAGGCGGCCGGCTGAGATGCGATTGAGCCCGCGCTCGTATTTGTGCGCCTGCTGGTAGGTCACGCCGATCATCTGCGCCAGCTGCTGCTGCGAGAGGCCGAGCATGATCCGGCGCTCGCGGATGCGCGTGCCGACGTGGCGGTCGGCGGCGCTGGCCCGGGCGGTGCTTCGACCCTCGCCGGGTTCGGCCAGATCGTCGATCTCGGGTGACGCCCCCCGGCGTGCGGAGACGGAACCGTTCGGCTGGGCGATAACATCGGACACCATGGAACTCCTCCTCGGCCGCGCCGACTGGACCTGCCGACCGGTATTATAGCAGGGTTCTCGGTCAGTACGTCAAAAAAAATGGACGACTGCGGTCTGTTACAGTGTATTTTACGTTTGCTTAGTTTTGTGATCCCTCGATCTGGGTGGGCTCAGGCTTGGGGGATACGCGGCGCCGCCGCGAGCGGTTTGCTCCGGCCCGGCCTGGCCGTTGCCGCCGGCGCTGTTGGCGCTGGCCTTCTGCTCGGCCGCCGCCAGCTGCCGCCGCAACGTCTCGATCTCTGCTCGCAGCCCGGCGATCTCCTCGAAGATCGCCGGCTCGGTGGGCGCCGTCTCGCTACCTTCGGCAGGTTCCGCCGGCCGGTAAAAAGGGGCGAAGAGGGTCATCGCCCGTTCTACCATGGCCAGGTTCTGCCGTCCCACCTCTTCCATGCCGAATGGGAACAGGCTGCCCATGGTCTGCTGCATCGCCTGGCGCATCTGCTGCTGCTGGCGGGCGAAGGTGCTCATCGCCTGTTCGAGGTAACGGGGCACCAAGGCTTGCATGCTGTCGCCGTAAAAGCCGATGAGCTGGCGCAGGAACCCGGTCGGCAGCAGCGCCTTTCCCTTGCTCTCTTCCTCGACGATGATCTGGGTCAGCACGCCGCGGGTGATATCCTCGCCGCTCTTGGCGTCGTAGACGACGAAATCGCGTCCTGCCCGCACCATCTCGGCGAGGTTGTCCAGGGTGATGTAGCTCGAGCTGTCGGTGTTGTAGAGCCGGCGGTTGGCGTATTTCTTGACCACGACCGGCGGCCTGGCCGCCGCCGCAGGCTCTGCCTCGAGGCGAGCTGGGTGGGACATCACGCTCCTCTGAACTCCCGGTAGCGCAGAGTAGCACGTCATAGCCCGGCGCCAAATATCGGTTCTTGACCGGCTGCCGCAGCCGTATGGCTGGCTGGCCGGCCGCGGGGTGCCTGCTGGTTTGCCCGGCACCTACTTGCATGAGCCGGCCGCCGGGCATATCGGCATGGTGGCCGGCGCGGGGCGGAGACGGCGCTCTGGCGCCCGTTCCCGGAGCGGCGTCGGGCACTCCCCTTCCGCTCGGGACCGGCTGCGACCACATCGGGCTGAACGCGCCAACGGGAGATCGCCAGAATGGAAGAAATCGTCATCGTGTCTGCCGTCCGCACGCCGGTGGGCAGCTTCAGCGGGGCCTTCGCCACAACCCCGGCACAGGTGCTGGGAACGGTGGCGCTCAGCGCGGCGCTGCAGCGCGCCGGCGTGGAACCCGGCGACGTCGATGAGGTGATCCTCGGCCAGGTGCTCACCGCTGGCCAGGGGCAGAATCCGGCGCGCCAGGCTGCCCGCGCCGCCGGCATCCCGGACGGCAAGACGGCCTTCGGCATCAACCAGGTCTGCGGCTCGGGCCTGCGGGCGGTGGCGCTGGCGGCCCAGCAGATCCGCACCGGGGAGAGCGCCATCGTGCTCGCCGGCGGCCAGGAGAGCATGAGCCAGTCCCAGCACGCGGCCTATCTGCGCAGCGGCATGAAGATGGGCGACCTCGGCATGATCGACACCATGATCAAGGACGGGTTGTGGGACGCCTTCAATGGCTACCACATGGGCACCACCGCCGAGAACGTCGCCAAAGCCTACCAGATCACCCGCGAGCAGCAGGACGAATTCGCCGCGGCCTCGCAGCAGAAGGCCAGCGCCGCGCAGAAATCCGGCCGCTTCAAGGACGAGATCGCCCCGGTGACGGTGAAGACCCGCAAGGGAGAGACGGTGGTGGCCGACGACGAGTACATCCGCCACGACGCCAGCGTCGAGACCATGGCCAAGCTCCGCCCGGCTTTCGACAAGTCCGGCACGGTGACCGCCGGCAACGCCAGCGGCATCAATGACGGCGCCGCGGCCCTCCTGGTGATGTCGGCCGAAGAGGCGCGGAAGCGTGGCCTGACGCCGCTCGCGCGCATCGCCGCCTTCGCCACCGCTGGCGTCGATCCGGCGGTGATGGGCACCGGGCCGATCCCGGCCACGCGCAAGGCCCTCAGCCGGGCCGGCTGGAAGCCCGACGACCTCGATCTCGTCGAGGCCAACGAGGCGTTTGCCGCTCAGGCCTGCGCGGTCAACAAGGACCTCGGCTGGGACACTGCGCGGGTCAACGTCAATGGCGGGGCGATCGCGATCGGCCATCCGATCGGTGCCTCGGGGGCGCGGGTGCTGGTGACCCTGCTGCACGAGATGCAGAAGCGCGATGCCAAGAAGGGGCTCGCCACGCTGTGCATCGGCGGTGGCATGGGTGTCGCCATGTGCCTGGAAAGGTAAGGCAAGGCGAGGGGGCTTTGTCCCTAAGTCATGGGGTCTGGGGCCGACGGGCCCCAGCGGGGTCCAGGGGCGGAGCCCCTGGCCTTTTTATGCGGCGGTAAGCCGCTTGACGAACGCCGAAACCCGGTGCCGCCGCAGCTCACCCCGGGCCGCGTCGTCGTTCGTCATGTAATTGAGCTGCACCACATAGCGGCGCCCGACGAACTGCCGGTGACCGTGCCAGGTGTTCGGGCCGTTGGGAAACACCAGCAAGGTTCCCTCCACCGGCGGCACCTCGACGGCGTAGTCCTCGAGATCGTCGGGCCCGCGCAGCAGGCGCAGGCAGCCTTCCTGGCGCGTCCAGGCATGGGTGCGCGGGTTCAGGTAGAGCAGCACGGTGACCCGCTTGGCCATCGAATCGCAGTGGATGCGCCCGTCCTTCTCGCGGGACTGGCCGCGCAGGGTGACCATGGTCGGGGCATCCTGCAGGTCGAGGCCGAAGCGGCCGGCGACGGCCTCGCGGAACTCGGACCCCTCAAGCTCCTCCATCAGCGCCCGGGCCCGTTCCCCCAGCCGCAGCGATGCGGTGGGGAACGAGCCGCCCCGCGTCATCTCGGGCAGGTCGCCGACGACCTGCTCGAGCGCGGCCGCCGGGACGAAGCCGGGCACCACAATGTGCGGGAACGGGTCGGGGTTGACCGGGGTTGAACGCAGGGCGTCGTAGTCCAGCATCGGCTTTCTCCGCCTTGACCTTGCCGGACCCCGCCTTAGCACGGGTAACGCGTGCTCGCCTGCCTGGCGGCTAGGCTCAGGTATGCAGGTTGCGGCGCCCCCGGGCGATGGTGGTGGTCGCCAGGTATTGGGGGCAGCGCAGGTTGCCATCGTCAGCGACGAGGTAGGCGGCCCGTGTGGCGGCGGGGCGGGCAGCGCACAGCGGAGCGGCCGGCGGGCGGAAGACGGCAGCGTGGGCGGCGGCGGTCAGGAACACACTGGAAGCCAGAAGCGTGATCTTCATCGTTGATCTCCCGTTCGAAGATCTCAATGCAAGATGAACGAGCAAGCCTCTGACTCGGTTACCAATGCTCCCGGTTCGTTGATCTCTCCCCCGACCCAGGCTATGGCGCAGCGCAGCATGGACGCTCTCGCCACAGCCGGACCGACCGGTCTCGCTGCTTCCGCCGTGGCCGGCGGACCGCTGCCGGCCTACCGGGCCCTGCTGGCGTCCGGGGCGCTGGCGACAGACCCGGCGCAGGCGATGGCGGCGGAGCGTCTGCAGGGGCTGTGGACCAAGCTGCGCGGCTACGATCCGCATCCGCACCAGCCCGAGCACCGTTTCCTCGCCCGGTTCCTGCGGGCCAAGCCGCTGGACGGGGCGCCCGAGCTGCACCGCAACGGCCTCTACCTCGTCGGCGAGGTCGGCCGGGGCAAGTCCATGCTGATGGATCTGTTCTATGCCGCCGCTGACGTGCGGCGCCGGCGGCGCATCCACTTCCACCAGTTCATGCAGGAGGCGCACGCCCGCATCCACGCCTGGAAGCGCGCCCATCCCCAGGGTGACGACCCGATCCTCCCGCTGGCCGACGCGATTGCCGAGGAAGCGGCGCTGCTCTGCTTTGACGAGTTTCAGGTCAACGACATCGCCGACGCGATGATCCTCGGCCGGCTGTTCCAGGCGCTGTTCGAGCGTGCCGTCGTGGTGGTGGCGACCTCCAACACGCTGCCGGACAATCTCTTCAAGGGTCAGCCCGGCCGCGACGCCTTCCTGCCGTTCATCGCGCTGCTCAAGCGGCACCTCGACGTGCTGGCGATCCAGGGCGATCGCGACTGGCGGCGCG
>JAFAYM010000071.1 GCA_019240395.1 Acidisphaera sp.
GTGCGGCCGAGGCTCTCCTCGTCGACGTTGCCGGACTGCTCCTCCGGCTCGCCTTCCTCGGCCTTTTCGGCCTTCGGCGCGGCCGGTTCGGCCTCCTCGCTTTCCTCGCTCTCGACGACCTGGATGCCGATCTCGCTCAGCAGGGCCATCACGTCCTCGATCTGCTCGGAGCTGTTCTGATCGGGGGGCAGGACGGCGTTGAGCTCGTCGAAGGTGATGTAGCCGCGTTCCTTGCCACGGGCGATCAGGCGCTTGACCGCCGCGGACTGGGTGTCCAGCAAGGTGGTCTCGGCGTCCTGCTCGGAGGTCGCAGCGTCGGAAGACACGGCCGGCTTGGTTGCCATCGGTTCAGCAAACTCCGTTTTGAAAGGTGCCGGCGGGCGTCATGCGTCCAACTCGCCCTGCTCGCCGCGCCGCAAGGCGTCCCGCGCGGCGCAGAGCGCGATCAGACGGCGCTGCGCCGCCGCATCGGCCCGTTCGGCGAAGTCGCGGCTCGCTGCTGCGACTTCGTCCTCCAGCCGTCCGCGATACATCAGCCCGTAGATGTGCCACCAGCCTGCCTCGGCTTCCGCCGGCATGGCCTCGGGCGCGGCGCACGCCGGCAGCGGCACCGGGACGACCGCCAGCGCCCGCGCGGCTTCCGCCGCCAGGCCAGCTTCCGTCAGGTGGTTCATGAGCTGCCGGGAGTCAAGCGCACCGGCCCGGTCCGCATAGGCGTGGATGGCGCCGCGCAGCCGATCCAGCCAGGGCGGCAGCTCGAGACTGCCGAAGGCCTCATCGACGTCTCGCAGCAGATCGATGTGGCGCAGCAGGATGGCCGCGAGGATGCGGGCGCGCTCATCTTCGGAGGCGACAGGCCGCGGCTTCGGGCGCGGGGCAGATGACTGATGCGCCACGCCGAGCGGATGGTTGCCTCGGCGGCGCGCGGCGAAGAAGCGGTCGAGCAGGGCGCGCCGGTATTCGCCCGCCAGCCCGCGGTCGGCGATGCGCGCGGCGGCGGCCTCCAGCCGGGCGCGGAAGCCGGCGCGCTGCTCCGGCGTGACCGGGGCCGTCCCCTCCCCCAGCAGCTCGAAGAGCGCATCGGACAGCGGGCGGGCGGCGTCCAGCACCGCCTGGAACCCGGCGGCGCCGTGCCGGCGCACCAGCGTGTCGGGGTCCTCGCCGTTCGGCAGCGCGGCGACGCGCAAGGTGCGCTCCGGCGACAGTAACGGCAGGGCTAGCTCGGCGGCGCGGGCGGCGGCGCGCCCGCCGGCGGCATCGCCGTCGAAGCAGAGGATCGGCGCCGGCGACAACCGCCAGAGTGCCGCCAGCTGGTCCTCGGTGAGCGCCGTGCCCAGCGGCGCCACGGCCGCGGAGAAGCCGGCCTGGTGGAGGGCGATCACGTCCATGTAGCCCTCGACAACGACGACCGCCGCGCCGCGCTGGGCCGCCTCGCGCGCCAGGTCGAGGCCGTAGAGGCTGCGCCGCTTGGAAAACAGCCCGGTCTCCGGCCCGTTGAGGTATTTCGGCTGCGCATCCCCGAGCGCGCGGCCGCCGAAGCTGACCACCCCGCCGCGGCGATCGCGGATCGGGAACATGACCCGCCCGAAGAAGAATTCTCTCGGCCTGCCGTCCTCGGAGCGGGTCATCAGCCCGGCCTCGACCAGGCCCTCGGCGGTGACGCCGTCGCGGCCGAGCTCGGCGATCAGCATGCCGCGGCCCTCGCCGGACCAGCCGAGCCCGAAGCGGCGGATGGTTTCCTCGGTCAATCCGCGGCCGCGCAGGTAGGCGAGCGCCCGCTTGCCTTCCGGGAGGAACAGGCGGCGCTGATACGCCTCGGCGGCGCGCGCCAGCACCTCGCCGAGCGCCAGGCGCCGGCGCTCCGCGGCTTCCGCTTCGGGGGTGGGCTTCGGCACCTCGAGCCCGGCCTCGGCAGCCAGCTGCTGCACGGCCTCGATGAAGCTCGCGCCCTGGGTCTGCATGACGAAGCTGATGGCATCGCCGTGGGCGCCGCAGCCGAAGCAGTGGAAGCCGTCGTCGTAGACGTAGAAGGAAGGCGATTTCTCCTCGTGGAACGGGCAGCAGCCTTTCCACTGCCGCCCGGAGCGCACGAGCTTCACCCGCCGGCCGACAAGAGCGGCCAACGGCGTGCGGCTGCGCAGCTCGTCGAGGAAGCCGGGCGGCAGAGCCATCAGCCGGCCAGCCTGGATTTTACCAGCGGCCCCACCTGCCCCATGTCGAGCGCCGCCCCATGCGCCGCTTTCAGAGCCGCCATCACCTTGCCGATGTCCTTGGGGCTGGTCGCTCCGGCGGCGGCGATCGCCTGGTCGATCGCCTCGCGCATGGCCGATTGGTCCATCGCCTGGGGCAGGAAGCTTTCGATGACGGCGATCTCGGCTTCCTCCTTGGCCACCAGTTCCGGGCGGTTCCCCTGGCGGTAGAGAGCCACCGATTCGCGCCGCGACTTGACCATGCCGCGCAGCACGCCGAGCACCTCATCGTCGGAAATCGCCGCGACGCCTTTCGGCCGCGCGGCGATGTCGGCGTCCTTCAGCCGCGCCAGGATCATGCGAAGCGCCGAGGTGCGCGGCGCGTCGCCGGCCTTCATCGACGCGCCGAGCTGGTCCCTGAAGCTGTCCCGAAGACCCATGCCGGAATCCCCTCTCAAAATGCCGGAGAAAAATACCCCCTATAATATGGAGAGTTCACGAAGCGGGTTCCGGGAGTGAAGTTCTCAAAGCGGGTCAACGCATTGTGTCGGGAATTTATTTCCCATAGAACAGCCCCATGAGCCCGAGTGTCGACGATCTGATCGAGCTTCTCGGCGGCGCCGACGCTGCCGCCCGCCGGCTCGGGGTCGGCACCGAAGCGCTCCGGAAATGGCGGCAGGCCCGCGCCATCCCAGCGAAGCACTGGCCGGCGCTGCTGGCGGCCACCGGCCTTCCGCTCTCGGATCTGCCGGGCGCCCCGGAGGCCGACATGCCGCCGAGCGAAGTCCCCGCGGAGGCCACGGCGGCGCTGGTGCTGGCGGATGGCGCGGTGTTCTGGGGGCGCGGCATCGGTGCGCAAACGGCCGCGCCGGCGCCGGTCGGCGAACTCTGCTTCAACACCGGCATGACCGGCTACCAGGAGACGCTCACCGACCCCTCCTACGCCGGGCAGATCATCTGCTTCACCTTTCCGCATATCGGCAATGTCGGCGCCAACGGCCAGGATCTCGAGGCGACCAACGTCGCGGCGCGCGGGATGGTGGTGAAGCAGGACCTGACGGCGCCGTCGAACTGGCGCGCAGCGCAGCCGCTCGATGGCTGGCTGCGCTCGCAGGGGATCGCCGGGATCGCCGGGGTGGACACAAGGGCGCTGACCCTGCGCATCCGCGACGGCGGCCCGCCGACCGGCGTGCTGGCGCATCCCGCCGACGGGCGGTTCGATCTGCCGGCGCTGCAGGCGCAGGCGCAGGCCTGGCCCGGCCTGGAGGGCATGGACCTCGCCCGGGAGGTTTCCTGCACCCAGAGCTATCAGTGGGACGAGATGGAGTGGGCATGGCCGGACGGGTTTTCCCGCCAGACCGCGCCGCGCCATCACGTCGTCGCCGTCGATTACGGCGCCAAGCGCAACATCCTGCGCTGCCTCGCGGCCGCCGGCTGCCGAGTGACGGTGGTGCCGGCGACGGCGAGCGCCGAGGACATTCTGCGCCATCAGCCGGACGGGGTGTTCCTGTCCAACGGCCCCGGCGACCCGGCGGCGACGGCGGAGTATGCGGTGCCGGCGATCCAGGGCGTGCTGGGCGCCGGCGTGCCGCTGTTCGGCATCTGCCTGGGCCACCAGCTGCTGGCGCTCGCCCTTGGGGCGCGCACCTACAAGCTCGAGCGCGGGCACCACGGCGCCAACCAGCCGGTCAAGGATCTCGCCACCGGGCGGGTGGAGATCACCAGCCAGAACCACGGCTTCGCGGTGGACGACAAATCGCTGCCGGAGGGCGTGCGGATCACCCACACGAGCCTGTTCGACGGCAGCAACGAGGGGATCGCCTGCGACGATCGTCCGGTATTCAGCGTGCAGTACCATCCCGAGGCGAGCCCGGGTCCGAGCGACAGCCACTATCTGTTCGAGCGGTTCGTCAAAGCGATGGCGGGGTCGAGGGACACAGAAGACGAAGTTACTGAAGTATATTGACTCCCTCGTATACTTCGATAAGTTTCACCTAAATGAACCCTGTCCGCAACCCTTACGTCCCAGGAGCTGGCGCGCAGCCGCCCGAGCTGACCGGCCGAACCGACCTTTTAGAGCAGGCTCGAATAACGCTGGAACGCGTCCGCATCGGGCGAACACCGAAGAGTTTCATTGCCGTCGGACTGCGTGGCGTAGGCAAGACGGTGCTGCTCAACCGCGTTCGGAAGATGGCTGAAGAGGGTTCGTATCGTACTTCGTTCGTTGAAGCCCACGAGCAGAAACGTCTTGCAGAGCTGCTGGTGCCGCACCTGCGCCGTCTGCTTCTGGAGTTCGATCGCCTTGGTGCGCTGAACGAGCAGGTGAAGCGCTCGCTTCGCATCCTGAAGAGTTTCATGTCCGGCCTGAAGTTGCGGTATGGGGACGCCGAACTCTCGCTGGACATCGACCCTGAGAAAGGTTCGGCCGATAGCGGAGATCTCGAAGCCGATCTGCCGGAACTGATTTTGGCGGTCGGCAAAGCGGCCGCAGCCCGGGACAGCGCGGTCGCACTGCTGGTTGACGAAATTCAGTATCTCTCTGAACCCGACATGAGCGCGCTCATCATGAGCATCCATCGCGCGGTTCAGGAGGCGGCTCCGGTGGTCATGGTTGGCGCCGGCCTGCCGCAGGTCGTCGGCCTGACCGGTCGATCCAAATCGTATGCCGAGCGCCTGTTCGACTTTCCGCAACTCAATGCTCTGGGTGAGGAGGATGCTGTCCGAGCGGTTTCCGGACCGGCGGAGCAGGAAGGGGCGAGGTTTGAACGTCAGGCTTTGCTGGAAATCGTGCGCACCACGCGAGGTTATCCATATTTCCTGCAGGAATGGGCCTACCATGCTTGGAACGAGGCGCCCGGACCGCTCATCCGGCTGCGGGATGTCCAGGTCGCGACGGCAACTGCCTTGCGGCGCCTCGATGAGAGTTTTTTCCGAGTCCGCTTCGATCGGCTTACGCCTCGAGAAAAGGATTATCTCCGAGCCATGGCGGAACTCGGCTCCGGACCCCATCGGTCGGGGGATATCGCCGACGAACTCAACATGACGGTCCAAAGCGCCGGGCCATTGCGGAGCGGATTGATCGGAAAGGGGATGATATACAGTCCGGCCCACGGCGACACAGCTTTCACCGTGCCCCTGTTCGATGAGTTCCTGAAACGCATCATGCCGACGTGGCGATCGCGTCGTACCAGACCCTGAGCGACGTATGCCCAAGCGCACCGACCTGAAATCCATCCTCATCATCGGCGCCGGGCCGATCGTCATCGGACAGGCCTGCGAGTTCGACTATTCCGGCGCGCAGGCCTGCAAGGCGCTGCGGGCTGAGGGGTACCGGGTGATCCTGGTGAACTCCAACCCCGCCACGATCATGACCGACCCGGGCCTGGCGGATGCCACCTATATCGAGCCGATCACGCCGGAGATCGTCGAGAAGATCATCGCCCGCGAGAAGCCGGATGCGCTGCTGCCGACGATGGGGGGACAGACCGCGCTGAACACGGCGATGAAGCTGCACGCGAACGGCGCGCTCGATCGGCACGGCGTGGAACTGATCGGCGCCCGGGCCGAGGTGATCGACCGCGCCGAGGACCGCCTGAAGTTCCGCGATGCCATGTCGGAAATCGGCATCGAGAGCCCGCGCAGCGCCATCGCCCACTCCCTGGCCGACGCACGCGAGGCGCTGGCCGAAATCGGCCTGCCGGCGGTGATCCGGCCGAGCTTCACGCTCGGCGGCACCGGCGGCGGCATCGCCTATAACCGGGAGGAATTCGAGCAGATCGTCACCGGCGGGCTGGCCGCCTCGCCCACCACCGAAGTGCTGATCGAAGAGAGCGTGCTCGGCTGGAAGGAATTCGAGATGGAGGTGGTCCGCGACAGCGCGGACAATTGCATCATCGTCTGCAGCATCGAGAACGTCGATCCGATGGGCGTGCACACCGGCGATTCCGTCACGGTCGCGCCGGCGCTGACGCTGACCGACCGCGAATACCAGCGGATGCGCAACGCCTCGATCGCCTGCCTGCGCAAGATCGGTGTGGATACCGGCGGGTCGAACGTGCAATTCGCGGTCAATCCGGCGGACGGGCGCATGGTGGTGATCGAGATGAACCCGCGGGTCTCGCGCTCCTCCGCGCTCGCGTCGAAGGCCACCGGCTTTCCCATCGCCAAGGTCGCCGCCAAGCTGGCAGTCGGCTACACGCTCGACGAGCTCGCCAACGACATCACACGCGTGACGCCGGCGAGCTTCGAGCCGACGATCGACTATGTCGTGGTGAAGATCCCGCGTTTCACCTTCGAGAAGTTCCCGGGCACGCCGGCGCTGCTGACCACCAGCATGAAATCGGTGGGCGAGGCGATGTCGATCGGCCGCAGCTTTTCCGAAGCCCTGCAGAAGGGGTTGCGCAGCATGGAAACCGGATTTTCCGGTCTCGATCCGGTCGAGCCGCCCGGCGAGGGGCCGGATGCCTTCCGCGCTGCCCTCTCGGCGCCGCGGCCGGACCGGCTGCTGATGGCGGCGCAGGCACTACGCAGCGGCCTGAGCGTCGAGGCGGTGCACGACGCCTGCAAGTTCGATCCCTGGTTCCTCCGCGAGCTGGAAGGCCTGGTCGCGGCCGAGCGGCAGGTGCAGGCACACGGCCTGCCGAAGGAGGCGCCAGCGCTTCGCCGGCTGAAGGCCGCCGGTTTTTCCGATGCCCGCCTGGCCACGCTCGCCGGCTGCAGGGAGACCGAGGTCGCGGCGCTGCGGACGCGGCTGGACGTACAGCCCGTCTACAAGCGCATCGACACCTGTGCCGGCGAGTTCGCCTCCGCCACCCCCTATATGTACTCGACCTATGAAGGGAGCTACGGCAAGCCGGTCTGCGAGGCCGAACCCACGGACCGGGAGAAGGTCATCATACTCGGCGGCGGGCCGAACCGCATCGGCCAGGGAATCGAGTTCGACTATTGCTGCGTGCACGCCGCCTACGCTCTGAAAGCCGCGGGGTTCGAGACCATCATGGTCAACTGCAACCCGGAGACGGTCAGCACGGACTACGACACGTCCGACCGCCTGTATTTCGAGCCGCTGACCGCGGAGGACGTGATCGCGCTGGTGCGGCGCGAGCAGAGCCGCGGAACAGTGCTCGGCTGCATCGTGCAGTACGGCGGACAGACGCCGCTGAAGCTGTCGCAGGCGCTGGCTCGCGCCGGCATTCCGATCCTCGGCACCTCGGCCGATGCGATCGACATCGCTGAGGACCGCGAGCGCTTCCAGCAGCTGCTGCAGCGCCTCTCGCTGCTGCAGCCGGACAACGGCATTGCGCGTTCCGAGGCCGAGGCCGAGGCCGTCGCCGATCGCATCGGCTATCCCGTGGTGATCCGCCCGAGCTACGTGCTCGGCGGGCGCGCCATGGAGATCGTGCACGAGCGCGCCAGCCTGCAGCGCTACATGCGCGAGGCGGTGCGCGTCTCCGGCGACGCCTCGTTCCGCAAAGGTCCTGTGCTGATCGACCGCTATCTCAACGACGCCATCGAGGTCGACGTCGACTGCATCGCCGACGGTGAGCGCGTCTATGTCGCGGGGGTGATGGAGCATATCGAGGAGGCCGGGATCCATTCCGGCGACAGCGCCTGCTCGCTGCCGCCCTACACGCTGGCGCCGGCGACGGTGACCGAGCTCAAGGCGCAGACCGAGTCGCTGGCCAAGGCGCTCGGCGTCGTCGGTCTGATGAACGTGCAATACGCCATAAAGGGCGACAGCATCTACGTGCTGGAGGTCAACCCGCGGGCGTCGCGCACGGTGCCGTTCGTCGCCAAGGCCACCGGCGTGCCCGTGGCCAAGCTCGGCGCGCTGGTGATGGCGGGAGAAAAACTGGAGAAATTCCGTCTCGACGACCAGGCGATCGCGCCGCATGTCGCGGTGAAGGAGGCGGTGTTCCCGTTCGCCCGCCTGCCCAACATCGATGCCATATTGGGGCCGGAGATGAAATCGACCGGCGAGGTGATGGGGCTCGATGCCAGCTTCGAACGTGCCTTCGCCAAGGCGCAGCTCGGCGCCGGGGTGATGCTGCCGGTTGCCGGAACGGCGTTCCTTTCGGTCAAGGACAGCGACAAGAACGCGCTGGTGCCGATGGCCCGGCGCCTCGCCGATCTCGGCTTCTCCCTGCTGGCCACCCGGGGCACGGCGGCCCGCATCCGCGACTCGGGATTGGCCGTGAAGGTGGTCAACAAGGTGCTGGAGGGGCGGCCGCATTGCGTCGATGCCATCCGCTCGGGCGAGGTGCAGCTGGTGATCAACACCGCCTCCGGCGCGCAATCCGTGACCGACAGCTTCGACATCAGGCGCAGCGCGCTGACCCACGGGGTGCCGCACTACACCACGGCGGCCGGCGCCCGGGCGGCGGTGCACGCCATCGCCGCGCTGAAAGCGGGAACGCTTGAAGTCGCGCCGCTCCAGTCCTACTTTCGCGGATCGTTCTGACACCCGTCGCGGCAAGCCGGCCGCGGCGGCTGCGTCCATGGACCCCTGCCACCCTTCGAGGACCTGGCCTGTGCTGAAGTTTCCGATGACCGGCCCTGGCCTGCACCGGCTGGAGAACGAACTGCGACAGCTCCGCAGCGAGGAGCGGCCGGCGGTCATCCGCGCCATTGCGGAAGCGCGCAGCCACGGCGATCTCAGCGAGAACGCGGAATACCACGCCGCGCGTGAACGGCAATCCTTCATCGAGGGGCGGATCGCCGAGCTGGAAGAGATCGTCGCCTCCGCCGAGGTGATCGATCCGGCCTCGCTCTCCGGCGACACGGTGAAGTTCGGCGCGGTGGTGGAGCTGCTCGACGAAGAGACGGAGAAGCAGGCGAGCTACCAGATCGTCGGGGTTCACGAAGCCGACATCAAGCTCGGCCGGCTGTCGATCTCCTCGCCGCTGGCCAAGGCGCTGATCGGCAAGAAGCCGGGGGACAGCGTCTCGGTGCCCGCGCCGGGTGGCGATCGGACCTACGAGATCCTCAGCGTCAAGTTCGGTTGACGCTGGGCGTGATCGGCCTGGCGGATGTCGAGGCGGCCGCTTCGCGCATTGCCGGGCGCGTGCTGCGCACTCCGGCAATCGTCAGTGACAGCGTGTCGCGCGCCACCGGCGCCGAGGTGGTGCTGAAGCTCGAGAACCTGCAGGTTACCGGCAGCTTCAAGGAGCGTGGCGCGGCCAATCGCCTGGCGCTGCTGACGCCGGCGGAACGGGCGGCCGGGGTGATTGCCATGTCGGCCGGCAATCACGCGCAGGCGGTGGCGCGCCACGCCAGCCTGCTCGGCATCGCCGCCACGATCGTCATGCCGCTGTTCACGCCGGCCACCAAGGTGACGCGCACCGCTTCCTGGGGCGCGCGGGTGGTGATGCAGGGCGAGACCCTGGCCGAGGCCGCATCCCACGCCCGCGGGCTCGCAGCCGCCGAGGGGCTGGTGTTCGTCCATCCCTATGACGATCCCGGGATCATGGCCGGCCAGGGCACGCTGGCGCTCGAGCTGCTGGCGGACCGTCCCGACCTGGATGTACTGCTGATCCCGGTGGGCGGCGGCGGCATGCTGGCGGGCTGCGCGGTTGCGGCCGCGGCGCTGAAGCCGAGCATTTCGATCGTTGGCGTGGAAGTCGCCGCCTACGCCTCGCTGGCGCAGCGCTTGGCCGGACAGCCGGTCGAGGTCGGCGGCCCGACCATCGCCGAGGGTATTGCGGTGGCCGATATCGGCGAGGCGCCGCTGGCGGCGATCCGCGCCCATGTCGCGGACACCGTGGTGGTGCCGGAGCGAGCGGTGGAGGAAGCCATCGCCCTGCTGGTCGAAGGCGGTAAAGTGGTCGCCGAGGGGGCGGGCGCCACCGGGGTCGCGGCGCTGCTGGCCTTTCCGGAGCGCTTCGCCGGGCGGCGCGTCGGCATTCCCATCTGTGGCGGCAACATCGATGCGCGCATCCTCGCCAATGTGCTGCTGCGCAACCTGCTGCGCGATGGCCGTCTGCTGCGACTGCATCTCGACATTCCGGACCGGCCGGGCGTGCTGGCGGACATCGCCGGCCGCATCGGCAATCGCGGCGGCAACATCATCGACGTGTCGCATCACCGGCTGTTCGCCGCACCCAGCGTTCAAGCGGCCGAGCTGGAGGTGATCGTGGAGGCGCGCGATGCCGCGCACGCCGCGAGCATCATCGGCGCGCTGGAGGAGAGCTACGTCGTCCGCCGGGTTTAGTGGAGGGTGCGTCATGCCGAAGCGTTTCGAGGGCCAGACGGCGATCGTCACCGGCGGGGCGGCCGGGATCGGCCTGGCGGTGGCGCGGCGCCTGGCCGAAGAGGGCGCGCGGCTGAGCCTGTGGGATCGCGACGAAGCGGCGCTGGGCGCGGCGCGCGCCGGGCTGGGCGAGGCGGATGTGCAGGTGCTCGATCTCGCCGATGCGCCGGCGGTGGCGAAAGCGGCGGTGGCGACCCGGGCGGCGCTCGGCCGGCTCGATATCCTGGTCGCCAGCGCCGGCATCACCGGGCCCAACATGCCGGTCTGGGAATACACCGTCGAGGACTGGAAGCGGGTTTTCGACGTCAACGTGCACGGTGTTTTCTTCTGCAACCGTGCGGTGGTGCCGCACATGATGCAGAGCGGCTACGGGCGGATCGTCAACATCGCCTCGATCGCCGGCAAGGAGGGCAATCCGAACGCCTCGGCCTACAGCGCGTCGAAGGCGGCGGTGATCGGCCTGACAAAGTCGCTGGGCAAGGAGCTGGCGGGCACCGAGATCCGGGTGAACTGCGTGGCTCCGGCGGCGGTGCGCACGGCGATCTTCGATCAGATGACGCAGGCGCAGATCGAATACATGCTGTCGAAGATCCCGATGGGCCGGTTCGGCACGGTCGAGGAGATCGCGTCGATGATCTGCTTCCTGGCCAGCCGGGAGTGCGCGTTCTCGACCGGCGCGGTGTTCGATGTTTCGGGCGGGCGTGCGACCTACTGAATGTCGACCAGAACGACGCCGTTCTCGACTTTTGCGGGATAGGTGGCGATCGGCTCGTTGGCCGGTGCGCAGAGGGCGCGACCGCTGATGATGTCGAAGCGCGCCTGGTGCAGCGGGCATTCGACGAAGCCGTCCTCGACGAAGCCGTCGGAGAGCAGGGCGAATTCGTGCGTGCAGATGTTGGAGGTGGCGTAGACCTCGCCCTCGACGAGGTAGAGCGCGACCGAAGTCTTTCCCAACTCGACGGCGAAGGCGGAATCCTCAGAGAGATCGCTGAGCTTGGCCGCAACGGTCCACGCCATTCTCTTCTCCCTTGGTCATGGGGTCTGGGGCCGACGGGCCCCAGCGGGTCCAGGGCAGAGCCCTGGCCTTGGTTCCCTTTGACACCTTATCGCCCAAATCTCTTCCACGCGCTCGAAAACAACAAGAGAGACGAACAGCTTGCCGGCCGCGAGTTCAGGATCCTGACCTCCGAGAACGCGTGTCTGACCCGTTCTTCAAAGCTCGCATGGTTCAGCGCAGGGAGAGGCCAGCGTCTAAAAGATCTTCAAGGTAGTCGTCTCGGCTTTGCAACATCGGTTCCGCCAAAGCCAGTTTACACAGTGCCTTGATCGTCTGTCTTGCTAAGCGCCGAGCGAGAATGCGGTCCTCGGTGGAAATCGGATCCACCTGACGTCCGTGCAGATATGAGCTGCGCAGGTCGAATAGCCTGTGAAAGTTCTCCCCAGCTGCCTTCGTGCCCAGCAATGCCGAAAGGCGGGTTGCCACGCGAAAGGTTGCGCCGGGGTTACCTCGTCCGGGCAACGTTCGACGTTTCGAGCTGCTGTGATCATCGTGCAGGCCGAGAGCAGCCTCGAGGACCATGATGTGCGCCAAAAACGAATCGACACCATCCGTAGCAAACGCTCTTATGAAAAAGTGTGAGATAGGAGCCTGGAACAACGGCGATTTTTGTGCAGAGCAAAGATCGTTCCAGGTCTGTTCATTAAGCCACATCGAGGGGTCGGAAACAGCAATGTCGAGGGGCAGCACGACGGGTGAATCCACCTCCACATCCTCCCCCTCATCGTCGGTGTAGATCTGCGATTCCCAGGACAGTGTATCGGGAGATGGCGGGTGCACGGGGCGGGTAAAGACGTCGTCGTCGATTGTATAGGACCAGGGAATTCTGAACGCGCGCCAGTCCACTTCAGCCATTTCCACCCAGTCTTCCCAGGGAACGAGCAACACCGCGACGAGGGCGGCTTCAACATCGCTCGGGAAGTGCGCTTGGTACGGATCTATGCGACCTAGGTCGGCGCTGAAATCCGTATAGAAGATCGGCAGAGCCCTTGCACCCGGTTCGCAGTTGAATGCCACCTCCTCCCGCACCACAAGCCAGCTAAACTTAGCAAATGCCTGCGAATCGAATTTCCAGTTTGGATTGAATCTGGTTAGCTGCACGGGATCAACGATGTCATCGAGTTCAGTTGCGGAGAATTTCCTGATATTGTTTGGACCGAACCAAAGATCGGGAAGACTGTCCGCGAGGTCGAGCGGGCAGAGGTGGGTCCGCTTGTGTCGCTCGGCTTGGAAGGCCGCGTCCAAACGCACCGCCGCGATTCCGGACGGTATTGAAAGGTGTGCATCAGATTTCCGGAGACCGCAGGGAAGGCCCCACGCCCGCAAGGCGTTACCAAGCGCAACGTTCAAGCCACTCTTTGAAGATGTGCCATAGAGGGCTTGGCAGGTCTCCCGCAGATGGACGAACGCCGGTGCGGAGTACAGATTCACGGGTCCTGGTGGCTTCAGGCGCCAAAGGTCGGCCATTGCCTGGATCAGCGCAGCCGGAGGTGATGCTGTTACTTGGGAGTTCCTAGTGGCTTCGTCTTCCAAGCGTCTACGCTATGCCCTTGCGGGCGTAAACATAGGCAGCGGCGGTCCCCCTTCGGTAGGCTTGAACACGACACGCACGTCCTGGCCGATCTTCAGCGCATCCAGGTCACAATCGACGAAATTGGTGAGCATCGACACGCCTTCCTCGAGCGTGACATAGCCGATCGCGTAGGGCACCGGGGCGCGGCGCATGACACTGTAGGAGTAGATCGTGCCGCGCCCGCTGGCGTCGACCCATTCGGTGTCGCCGTAACAGAAGGGGCACAGCGCACGCGGATAGAAATGCACCTTCCCGCAGCCCGTGCACTTTCGCAGGATCAGCCGCCCTTCGGCCGCTGCGTCCCAGTAGGCCTTGGTCTCCGGGTTGCTCTCCGGCGGCGGCAGCGTGCGGTCCTGGCTCATGCTGGCCATGTCTTTATTCCCGTTCCAGGATGACGGTGGCGCTGCCGTGCCGCAGTCCGAGCGAGCCGCCAGTGCCGTGCGCCAGCACCAGGCTGGGGTCGGGCACCTGCACCTTCGGATGCGCCTCTCCGCGCGCCTGGCGCACCGCCTCGATGACCTTGGTGATGCCGCCGCGATTGGCGGGATGGTTGTTGCAGAGACCGCCGCCGTCGGTGTTGAACGGCAGCCTGCCCTGCCCTGATATCAGGTTGCCGTCGGCGACGAATTTGCCGCCCTCGCCCTTTTCGCAGAAGCCGAGATCCTCGATCTGCATCAACACGGTGATGGTGAAGCTGTCATAGATCGAGGCGTATTTGATGTCGGACGGCTTGACCCCGGCCATCTCGAAGGCGCGCGGGCCGGACCAGGCGGCGCCGGAATAGGTCAGGTCCACCTGCCCCGCCATCTGCCCTTTCACCGCCTCGCCGACGCCGATCACCTTCACCTTCGGGCGCTTCAGGCTCGCCATGATCTCCGGCGCCACCACCACCAACGCGCCGCCGCCGTCGCTGATGACGCAGCAATCCAGCCGGTGCAGCGGGTCGGACACCATCGGCGAGTTCACGACCTCTTCGACAGTCACGACGTCGCGCAGCATCGCGCGCTCGTTGTATTGCGCGTGGGTCGACGCCGCGACCTTGATCCACGCCAGCTGCTCGGCGGTGGTGCCGAACTGGTGCATGTGCCGCATGGCGCAATTCGCGTACATGTTCACGACGGTCGGGCCGTAGGGATACTCGAACTGCAGATCCGGCTGGCGCATGTCGCCGGCACGCGGCGCCGTGCCGGTGGCCTGCCCCTCGCTGCGCGGCCGCCCGGCCAAGGTGATCAGCGCCACCTTGGCGCGGCCGGCAGCGATCGCCTCCACGGCGTGGCCGACATGCAGGAGGTAGGAGGAGCCGCCGACATCGGTCGAATCGACGTGGCGGCAGCGCAGGTTCAGATACTCCACCATCGACAGCGGACCCAGCGCACCCGGTGCATCGCCGGCACAGTAGTAGGCGTCCACGTCGTCCTTGGTGAGACCGGCATCCTCAAGCGCACCACGGGCGACTTCGGCATGCAGCTGCGCCACCGATTTGTCCGGCGCCTTGCGCGTGGGGTGCTCGTAGGCACCGGCGATGTAGGCTTTGCCCTTCAACTCCAGCCCTCCCGAACGTTGCCCCAGCATAGCAATAAGGAAGCAAGGAAGGCCAGGGCTCTGCCCCCAAACGCTGAGCATGGGACCCGCTGGGGTCAGCGGACCCCAGACCCCATTACATGTGGGAGGTCGCGCGGATGAAGTCGCCGGCGCGCTCGGCGATCATCATCACCGCGGGCTGGATGTTGGACGACGGAACCAGCGGCATCACCGAGGCGTCGGCGACGCGCAGTCCGCGCACGCCGCGCACCCGCAGCTCGGGGTCGACGACGGCGCGATCGTCCGCTCCCATCCGGCAAGTGCCGCAGGGATGATAGACCGTGCTGCCGGTGCGGCGGATGTAGTCGAGCAGGCCGTCCTCGTCCTCCAGCTCCGGCGGCGGCGTCTGCCGCTCCTCGACCAGGTCGGCAAAGGGGGTCGTGCGGCCGAGCCGGCAGGCGAGCTTCGCCGCCTCCACCATCACCCGCCGGTCGGTCGGGTGCTCGAGATAGTTGGCGCGGATCACCGGCTTGTCCTCGGGATCGGGACTGCGCAGCGTCAGCGCGCCGCGGCTGTCGGGGCGGCACTGGTTGAAGTTGAACATGAAGCCGGGATGCGACGCGAGGACGTAGTTCCCGGTCGGGGCGAAGCTGAAATTGATGAAC
>JAFAYM010000287.1 GCA_019240395.1 Acidisphaera sp.
TCTACTTCTACTGGTTCAACGGCCGCCGCCTGCTGGAACGACCGCTGGAAGCGCTGCTGGCCGATGCCTCGCTCGACTTCCCGTTCTGCCTGATGTGGGCGAACGAGAACTGGACGCGCCGGTGGGACGGCTCGGAGCAGGAGGTGCTGATCTCGCAGGACTACCGCGCTGGGGACGAGCCGGAGCTGCTGGCCACGTTCGCCCGTCACTTCGCCGATCCCCGCTACATCCGTCTCGGCGGCCGGCCGGTGCTGATGGTGTATCGTCCGCGACTGATCCCGGACGGCGCGGCGGCGGTCGCGCGGTGGCGCGAGCGGTTCCGCGCGGCGCATGGCGAGGACCCGATCTTCGTCATGTCGCAGAGTTTCGACGATCATGATCCGCGCGACTTCGGCATGGACGGCGCCATCGAGTTCCCGCCGCACAAGCTGGTCGGCGGCCTGGCGACCCGCAACGACGGGCTGCAGCTGTTGGACCCGGAGTTCTCGGCCCAGGTCTATGACTACGAGGAGATCGCCGGCCGCGCGCTCGACGCCGCCGCGCCGGCCTATCCGCTGATCAAGACGGTGATCCCGGGCTGGGACAACGACGCCCGCCGGCAGGGTGCCGGGCTGGTGGTGCACGGCGCCAGTCCGGCCAGGTACCAGGCCTGGCTCGAGCGGCTGGTGCAGCAGGCCCGTGCCCGGCCGTTCTTCGGTGAGGCGCTGGTCTGCGTCAACGCCTGGAACGAGTGGGCGGAGGGCGCCTATCTGGAGCCCGACCAGCATTTCGGGGCCGCCTATCTCAACGCCACCGCCCGGGCGGTGACCGGGCTGCTCGCCGCCGCGCAAGGCTCGGTGCTGCTGGTCGGCCATGACGCCTTTCCCGCCGGGGCGCAGCATCTGCTGCTGAACCTCGGGCGGCAGTTGCGCCGCGCACACGGCGTGCGGATCGCCTTCCTGCTGCTCGGCGGCGGGGCGATGGAGGCGCAGTATGCCGAGGTGGCGCCGGTCCGCATCGCCGAGAACGAGGCCGAGCTCGACCGGCGGCTCGCCGGATTTCATGCCGACGGCTTTCGCGCCGCCATCGTCAACACCTGTGCGGCGGCGCAGGCCGGCGAGCGGCTGGCGCGGCTCGGCATGCGGAGCACGCTGCTGGTGCACGAGCTGCCGCGGCTGATCGGCGAGCGGGGGCTGCTCGACGCGGCGCGGGCGGGTGCGGCGGCGGCCGAGCAGGTGGTGTTCGCCGCGGAAACGGTGCGCGACCGCTTCGCCGAGCTGGTCCCGATGGACCCCGCCAAGGCGCGGGTGCTGCCCCAGGGCAGCTACAAGGCGCTCGCCTTTTCGGCCGAGGGACGGGCGCGGCTGCGGCGGCAGTTCGGCGTGGGGCCCGGAGACACCCTGGCGATCGGCATGGGCTACGGCGATCTGCGCAAGGGGTTCGACCTGTTCCTGCAGACCTGGCGGGCGGCGCGAAGGCGCGGACGGCACGTGCACCTGCTCTGGGTGGGCGCCATGGACCCGGCGATGGCCGCCTATCTCGGTGCCGAGATCGCCGAGGCCGAGGCTGACGGCCGCTTCCACTGCGTCGGCTGGCGCGAAGACATCGCCGATCTGCTCTCCGCCGCCGACCTGTTCCTCGGTATTATGTAGCAGCGGCCACAAGCGGAAAGCGCGGCATCTACTACATACCCAGGCGCCACGTCCCCCGTCCCGCGTGGTTGATGGGGTGGTGAATTGATGGGGGATAGAGGCATGCTGTCGGCGTGCTTGAATCTCTATCCATTATCGGCCGCTGGATCGCTTACGCTTGGCGCGGATCGCTGTCTGCGGCAAATGCCTGGGGCACGCTCGGCGGAGCGGCTGTTCTTTTTTGCTTAGTCTGGATTGGAGCCCTGAGGGATGTGAGTGTGCCCGATGGCGTGTTAGGCCTGCTTCTAGTGGCGCTTCTCTGTGTAGGCGTCATGTGGACGGTCATTTTCCTCTGTCGCTTGGCCTATGCGCCTATCTACGCTGTTAAACGTAGCAATGCTTTAGTGCGGGATAAGGATGCAGAAATACAGCGTTTGACGATTGAGGCGGACGATAGAGTAAATCGTCCGAATGATATGCACCATGCCCTGAGTATTGAGTTTGAACAAGCAGAGCCATGCCTGCGCCGCTCTGGACTTCCTGCCGGAAACGCTAGGTATGAGGTTTATGTCCGCATTAAGAATACTGGTAACGGATTTCTGTCTGAGTGCGTTGTAAGCATTCTAAACATCAAACCTGAACCAGATAATAGACGTGGGTACACCATCTTAACGCCCATATCCAGCCTGGCAAAAGGTGAGCATCGTTACGTGCTGGTCGGCGGATTTAATGAGAAACCATCGGAGAGTGGACAGGCAATATACAACGAGTTGGTCACTTTTGCATTTGCTACTGGTGGTTTATTTGGGGGATATACAACCTTGTCACCGCCTAGTCAGGACAACCCGGCAGTTCTACTGATTGAAGCTAAAGCACTTGAATGCGCCGCGGAGCAACGTGAGTTCAAGTTGTG
>JAFAYM010000133.1 GCA_019240395.1 Acidisphaera sp.
GCGTCCATGTCGACCTGCATCAGCAGGTAGCTGCCGCCGCGCAGATCCAGGCCGAGATGCACCTGCCGCCAGGGCAGCCAGCCCGCCGGGCTCGCCGCAAGGTTGGGCAGGCAGAAGAGCGCGCCCAGGACGCAGACGCCGAGGATCAGCGCGGCCTTCAGACGGCTGAAATAGAGCATGGCGGGCGGACAAAGCTCCAGCAGCGCGGCCAGTGACCAGGGCGGCAGGCCGGACGGCCGCGGAGAATGGCGACGCGCCCCCGGCTTGGCAACCCGGCCGCCGCGCTGGCCCGGCCCGGCCGGGGCTGCTACCTCTTCCCGCCATGGGCGAGACGCTGCGCGTCGGAGTGATCGGCACCGGCCATTTCGGCCGCTTCCACGCCCTCAAGCTGGCCAAGTCGAGCCGCGCCGTGCTGGCCGGCGTGCATGACGCCGACGCCGGCCGCGCCCAGGCCGTGGCGCGCGAGGCCGGAACCCGGCCGCTCGAACTCGAGGCGCTGCTCGCCGCCTGCGACGCCGTGGTCATCGCCGCGCCCGCCGAAGCCCATCACGCCCTCGCCGAGGCGGCGCTGCTCGCCGGACGCCACGTGCTGGTGGAAAAGCCGATGGCCGCCACCCTGGCGCAGGCGGACGCGCTGGCGGCGCTGGCGGCGCAACGCGGCCGCGTCCTGCAGGTTGGCCACCTCGTGCGCTACTCCGCCGAATACGGCGCCGTGGCCGCCCGCATGGGCAGGCCGCTCTACATCGAGGCGACCCGCATCGCCCCGTTCAAGCCGCGCGGCACCGACGTCTCGGTCATCCTCGATCTGATGATCCACGACCTGGACCTCGTGCTCGCCCTGGTGGACAGCCCGATCGCCCATGTCGATGCCGTCGGCGCGCCGATCGCCAGCCCGCACGAAGACATCGCCAATGCCCGCGTGCGCTTCGCCAACGGCTGCGTCGCCACCATCACGGCGAGCCGCATTTCGCTGAAGACCGAACGCAAGATGCGGCTGTTCGCGCAGGCCGGCTACATGTCGGTCAACTTCGTCGACCGCAAGCTGATGACGATCGGCCGCGACCGCGGCCTGCCGATCCCGGGCGGGCAGGGCTACCGCATGGAGGAGACCGCCTGGCGCGACCACGACGCGCTGGCGGCCGAGCACGCCGCCTTCATCGCCGCCATCCTCGACGGCGCGCCGGTGCTGGTCGATGCGGCCGCCGGCCGGCGGGCACTGGCAGCCGCTCTCGCCGTGGCCGAGAGCATGGCTGCCTCGCGGGCCGTCGCGGAGGCCTCAGGCCTACTCCAGCATCTCCAAGACGGCGAGCGCGGCCGCTTCTGATGGCAGTTCGCCACTCGGCGGGCGCAATCGCGCGAGCACGCCGGCAAAGGCCGCGCGCTGCGCCTCCGCCGCTACGGCGTCGGTGAGCAGCGTCTCCAGTGTCGAGGCCAGGCGCTCGGGCGTGCATTCGTCCTGCAACAGCTCCGGCACGACCAGCCGCTCCGCCAGCAGATTGACCATGGCGACGTGCGGCACCCGGATGAGCCGTCGGGCGATCGCCGCGGTCAGGGGATTGACCCGATAGGTCACCGCCATCGGCACGCCGGCCAGCGCCAATTCCAACGTCGAGGTGCCCGATTTGGTCAGCGCCGCTCCGGCGGCGGCATAGGCATCGTGCTTGTCCGCCAGTTCCGTCACGATCACCGGCCGGACCGCCCAGCTCGCCGCGGCCGCTCGCACCCGATCGGCAACCGCCGCCGCGGCCGGCACCACCGCGACCAGTCCGGGGATGCGTCGCCGCAGCAGTCCCAACGCCGCGCCATAGACAGGCAGCAGCCTTCCCACCTCGGTCCGCCGGCTGCCCGGCATCAGCACCACGACCGGAGCATCCGCCGATAAGCCATGAACCACCCGAAAGCGCGCCGCGTCGCCGCACCCGGCGCCGGATTCCAGCACGGGATGACCGACGAAACGGGCGGGCAGGCCATGCCCGGCGAAAAACGCCGGCTCGAACGGCAGCAGGCAAAGCAGCCGCTCCCACAATCCCGGAAAGCTTCGGACCCGCCGCTCCCGCCACGCCCATACCTGGGGGGCGACGTAGTGCACGCGCTTGACGCCGAGCGGGGTGATCCGCCGCAACAGCCGCAGCGCGAACCCCGGACTGTCGATCGTCACCACCAGATCCGGCCGGCGCGCCGCAATGTCCGCCGCGGCATCGGCCAGCAGCCGTCGCAGCCGCCGCAGCCGCGGCAGCACCTCCAACAGCCCCATCACAGCCAGCTCGGACATCGGGAACAGCGGGGTCAGCCCCAGAGCCGCCATGCGGGGGCCACCGACCCCGCAGAACTCCAGGTCCGAACGGCGCAATCTGAGCGCCGCCATCAGGCGGGCGCCGAGCACGTCGCCGCTGTGCTCGCCGGCTACCAGGTAGATCAGCGTCACGGCCTCGCCCGCCTGAGAAAAGCCAGGCGAGGGCTCTGCCCTCGACCCGCTGGGGCTGCGGGCCCCAGACCCCCTTACTTAAGCAAGACTACTCGCCGACAACCCGCAGCTTGGAGCGCTGGTCTTTCACCAGGCGGCGATAGACCGCGAGATAATCCTCGGCCATTCGGCGGGCCGAGAACCGGCGCTCGAATTCGCTCCGGACCCGGCCGCGGTCGATCTCCTCGAGCCGCT
>JAFAYM010000151.1 GCA_019240395.1 Acidisphaera sp.
TCGCCGCCGTCGAAGCGCTCGGGCGGCTTCTGCCGGACGATGAACTGCGCTGGCTGGGAGCCCGCATCCTCTCCTCCGCCATAGCGATAGACCGCCTGGCCAGACTCCTGCCACGGGACGTGTGGGCTCAGACCGCGGTGCCTGCTCTCGCGGAATGGACGCAGAATCGTGATGCCGCGAGGCCCCGAGCCTACGTGCTGCCCAGGGAATTTGATCATCTCTCGCTTCCCACGCTCGCCTCGCAAAGCGTGACATTCGGCCATGCCGTCGCCGCGGCGGCGCGTGCCGAGGTGATGCCCCGGAAGATGATGTGCATCATGGCGGCCGCCCGCAACGAGGGCATCTATCTGCTCGACTGGATCGCCTATCACCGCTCGATCGGGGTCGAGCACTTTTTCATCTACAGCAACAACAACGATGACGGATCCGATGACCTGCTGGCGCTATTGGCAGAGCACGGCGAGATCACCTGGATCGACAATCATGTCGACGCCGGGGTCCGTCCGCAACTCAAGGGATATGGCCACGCGCTGAGCATCATGCCCGAGATTCTCGATTACCGCTGGACTCTCTGCATCGACATCGACGAGTTCTTCGGCTTTGACACGAAGCGCTTCGGCTCGCTCCAGGATTACGTGAACTGGCAGGAAGCCGATCACGTCGATGCCATCGCGCTGTCATGGCTGATGTTCGGCTCCAATGCCGAGTCTCGCTGGAGAGACGAACCGATCTGGGAGCGGATGACCCGCCGCGAACTCAAGCCTCACATCGCAGTCAAATCTCTATTCCGGACGAATCGGTTCCGCCACTCCTGGTGTCACTTCCCGGTCCCGCCGCCTGGCTTCCCGCCGATCACGTTCCTGGATTCAGCCGGCGATCTGCATTGTGCGCCAGGCCAGAACAGGGATCAGAACATGTCTCTGTCGCCGCGAGCCGATGTGGCGTGGATCAGCCACTATTATGCACGGTCGGCCGAGGAGTTCCTTTGGAAGAAGGCGAGGAATACCGGAGATCAGCCGACCACGCATCTGGGGGTCACCCTCATCGAACCAAGCGACGCAGAATCCTTCGTTGAGCAGCACCGTAACGTGGAGCTTACCAGTGACCGGCGCATGCATTTCTGCGCGAAGCGTGCGGCAGCCGAAAAAGCCCGCCTGTTGGGATTACCCGGCGTAGGCGCGTGCAACGCCGGACTGAAGAGCAACTTCCAGAAAATCTCGGCGGAGATCCTGGGCCATTTGCAGGCTGCTTCCCAGGGCGACAAGGCGCTCGAGACATTCGCCGCCCTGTTCGGCAGCTAGCTCTTCCCGGCTTTCATCCGATCAGCGCGGCACCATGGCGGGCGAACGCCAGCGAGAGTTCGCCGACATCCGCCGCGTCCCGGCCTGCCGCCGTGCCGGCCCGTGCCCGCGCCGCGATCCCCTCGAAGATCACGGCAAAGCGGAACATCGCGAATACCATGTGAAACACGTCGACCGGGCGCCCGCTGCCGGTTCGCCGATGACGGTGATACTGCGCCAAATAGTCCGCTTCGTCGGGAATGCCGAGCGCCTGCCGATCGAGCCCGGCAATGCCGCCGTACTCCTCCGGCGTGCTGCGCCAGGCCAGCGCGCTGAAGGCGAGATCCGCCAGCGGATGGCCGAGGGTGGAGAGCTCCCAGTCCAGCACCGCAACCACGCGCGGCTCGGTCGGGTGGAACATCAGATTGCCGATGCGGTAGTCGCCATGCACGATCGTCGTCTCGTCGTCAGGCGGGACGTGCTGGGGCAGCCAATCGGCCAGCCGGGCGAGGTCGGGGATGTCGCGGAAGCGCGCCGCCTCCCATTGTCGGGTCCAGCGGGCGATCTGGCGGGCGAAGTAGTTGCCGGGGCGGCCGAAGCCTTCCAGCCCGACCGCCTGCCAGTCCACGTCGTGCAGCCGTGCCAGGGTCTCGGCCGCGGCGAAATACATCGGCCCCCGCTCCGCCGGCCGCGCGCCCTCCATGGACGCCGTGTGGAACACCCGTCCCTCGACACGCTCCATGACGTAAAAGGGCGTGCCGATCACCTCCGGGTCGGCGTGGAACAGCAGCACCGCCGGCACCGGCACGCCGGTCTCGGCGAGTGCCGCCAGGACGCGGTATTCCCGGTCGACGGCGTGCGCGGATGGCAGGGTATCGCCCGCCGGCTTCTTGCGCAGCACGAGCCGCCGGTTGTCGTACTCCACGAAAAAGGTGGGATTCGACTGGCCCCCGGCGATGCGTTCCAGGTGCATCCTCCCCGCCGCCCCGAGCCTCTCCCTGAGAAAGCCGTCGAGCCGCTCCGAATCGAAGCCGATTCCGTCGATCGGCGGCCGGCTCACCGGCGCTCCTCCGCCACGAGATGGCGGAATTCGGGGCTGTCGCCCAGGCGTTCCACCAGATCGGTAGGCGAGTGGACCTTCAGCCGCTCCGGCGGCGCCGCGGCATAGGCGGCGTAGAAACGCCCGACGAACTCCCGACGGTCGACGAAGCGCTGATTGAGCGAGTTGATCTTCCAGCGCTGGGTGGTGCGGTAGGGCAGCCGAAAATGCTCGGCGATTTCGTCGGCGATCGGCACGGTGTCGTGCACGCACATCGGGTCGATCATGCCCGCCGTGTCGAAATCCTGCCATCGTATGCCGAGCAGGTCGAACACCCGGCCGAGATACTCCTTGAGGAACGGGATCGACGGGTGGTTCATGGTCCAGAAGCTGGGATAGCGCCGCGAGCAGGCCTCCATGATCTCGGCGCCGGCCAGGTCCACCTGCGCGTCGCGGCGGCGCATTTCTTCCATGCTCGACCGCCAGGCGTCGAACAGGCCGAGGCGCTGGTAGCTGGCGGGGGCGAAGGCCTCGAGCGCCTCCTGCTCCGACAGGCCACGGGTGAAGGCCTCGAGCACGAGCAGGCTGTTCACCGCGGTCGGCTCGGTGAAGCGGTGCTCGAAATCGCCGACGTAGCAGCTGTCGGGGTGAAGGCCCCGGAAATAGAAATTGGCGATCTTGACCAGCCTGTCGGGATAGAGCGGCTCCAGAAACGCCTCTCCGGTGTAGCTGAACCCGTTGGTATGCAAGAAGATATGGTCGCATCCGTCCAGGCCGGTGGAGAAGTTCCGGCGCAGCGCCTCGTCGCGCGACGCCTGCTCGGAAAAGTCGAGGGAGATGACGTCGCTGTGGGGCAGCATCCGCCGGGTCAGGACGTCGTAGGTCTGCACCTGGCAGTTGCCGATAAAGGCGATCCTGAGCGGCTTGGGCATAGCTCATCTCGTCGGAATGCGGCCTGGGCGCGCCGCAGGGGCGGTCGGGCCTGCCGTCCATTGGCATCGGCGCCGCCGCGCCGCAACCCCCGCCGCCGTCGCAGGGCAGGGCTGTCGCCGGCCCGGCGAATATCGGTTGCCGAGCCGAGGGGCCAGGCTTTACTACGCCCCGGCATCGCACCGAAAATCGGCGGGTCGTCTTGCGGCGCTTTGACAAGGGCGCGCCCGCGGTGTTCTTGCGTGGCGCCTACCCGGGGCGGGAGCGCCCCGCATCGAGCCTGGCACGATGGCCCGGCAGGCAGGCGGGAGCTGGACTAAGACAGGGCATGGGTTCGATCGAGGCAAACTTCCACCGGCTTGCCCGCGCCGTGCGAGGCCACGGCTATCTGCACACCGGTGCCAAGGTGCTCCGCTCGGCGGTGTTCCCGAAGGGCTCCAGGCGCGACAAGCTCTGGGCCTACTGGCTGCGGCCCGTGGTTCTGCTGGCGATGGGCCGGCCGCCGCCGACCGAGCTGCCCACCGCCGAGCTGCGCACCTGGTCGGGCCCGGCCAACCGGCTGTTCGGCGTGCAGCAGGAGATGCGGTCCATCCTGGTCCTCAAGGTGGACCATATCGGCGACTTTCTGCTCGCCATGCCGGCGCTCGCCTTGCTGCGGCGCAATTTTCCCGATGCCCGGATCAGCCTGCTCTGCGGCAAGTGGAACGCCGGACTGGCGGAGAAGACCGGCCTGTTCGACGCCGTCATCCCTTTCGAGTTCTTCCCCGGCAACGCCGATGCGCAGCGGCGCGGGCGCGATCCGCGGGAACTCGAGGAGCTCGGCCTGCCGATGTTCGACCTGGCGATCGACATGCGGGTGGACGAGGACGCCAGGGTGCTGCTGCGCCACGTCTCGGCGCGCTGCAAGGCCGGCTACTATTCGCGCCTGATGCCGAGCGACATGGCGATCGTGCTGCCGCCGCCGCCGCTCGAGCCGCCGGACCGCGCCGGCATCCTGCCGCACCAGCGCCACCTGATGCTGCGGCTAGTGGCCTCGGTGATCGCCTATCTCGATCCGCTGCATGACAGCTGCAACCTCATCGAGCGCGTCGTCGCCGAGCACGAGGCGAGCGTGACGGCGATGCGGGCCCGCTGGACGGGGCCGGTGGTGGTGGTCAACACCTCCTCGGGGCGCGAGATCAAGAACTGGTCGCTCGAGAACTTCGTGACGATCTGCCGCTGGCTGCTGCGCGAGCTGGACGCGACGGTGGTGCTGATCGGCGGGCCGGCGCAGAAGCGCGATAGCGCGCAGATCATGCGCAAGCTGCGCGATGCCAGGCTGATCAACCTGGTCGGGCAGATCCCGATCGAGAAGGCGATCGCAGTCATCAAGCACTCCGACCTGTTCCTCGGCAACGATTCCGGCCCGACCCACGCGGCGGCGATGCTGAACGTGCCGACGGTGGCGCTCTATTCCGGCATCGACCCGATCGCCACCTGGGGGCCACTCGGCCCGAAGGTGACGGCGATCAAGGCGCAGGTGCCCTGCTCGCCCTGCCACCTCACGCACATCACGGATTGCAGCAATGCGCATGTCTGCATGCGCTCGATCGCGCCGGACACGGTGAAGCAGGCGATCCTGCGCTTCCTGCTCCCCGGGCAGGCGGCGCTGCCGGCGCCGGCCGATGCCGGCGAGGAGCAGCACGTCCCCGCCGACATGCTGACGCGGCTGCAGGCGGCGGAGTGATGAATTTCGCCGGTGTCCGGATCCTGTGCGTCGGCGACGTCATGCTGGACCGTTTCATCTATGGCGACGTCGAGCGCATCTCGCCCGAGGCGCCGGTGCCGGTGCTGCGCATCCGCGACGTGCGGACGATGCTGGGCGGCGTCGGCAATGTCGCCCACAACATCGCCTCGCTCGGCGGCGAGGCGATGCTGGTCGGGCTGGTCGGGATCGATGATGCCGGCGCCACGCTGCGCCGCCAGGTGGCGAACATCCCCGGCATCACCCCGGGCTTCGTCGAGAGCCGGCTGCGTCCGACGATCTGCAAGACCCGGTTCCTCGCCTCGCAGCAGCAGGTGGTGCGCACCGACGAGGAGAGCCGGCTGCCGATGCAGGAGCCGGAGGCGGAGGCGCTGCTGTTGGAGATCGAGCGCGCGATCGGCATGGCGGATGCGGTGATCCTGTCGGATTACGGCAAGGGCGTGCTCGGCGAGGCGGTGATCGCGCAGGCGGTGGCCGGGGCCCGCGGCCGCGGCATTCCGGTCTTCGTCGATCCGAAGAGCAGCGACTTCTCGCGCTATCGCGGCGCCACCTGCATCACGCCCAATCTCAAGGAGCTCGCGGCGGCGGCGCACCTGCCGGTTGGCACCGAGGAGGAGATCGTCGCGGCGTGCCGGCGCGTCATGGCCCAGGCCGAAAGTGCGGCCATCCTGGCGACCCGCTCCGAGAAGGGCATGACGCTTGTCGAAGCGAACGGCGAGGTGCACAGCGTCCCGGCCCGCGCGCGCGAGGTGTTCGACGTGTCGGGCGCCGGCGACACGGTGATCGCGACCATGGCGCTGGCCCATGCCAGCGGACTTTCGCTGCCGCAATCGATGCGCATCTCGAATGCCGCGGCCGGCGTGGTGGTGAGCAAGATCGGCACTGCGACGGTCGAGCCGGCGGAGCTGCTGCACGAGCTCGACGACTACCAGGACAGCACGCCGCGCGATCGGCTGGTGATCCGCAGCCCTGCCGAGGCGAGCGCGCTGGTCGAGCGCTGGAAGCAGCAGGGGCTGACCGTCGGCTTCACCAATGGCTGCTTCGACATCCTGCACGCCGGGCACATCGCCTTGCTGGCGGCGGCGCGCGGCACCTGCGACCGGCTGGTGGTGGCGCTGAACACCGATGCCAGCGTGGCGAGGCTGAAGGGGCCGAGCCGGCCGATCAACAGCCTTGAGCAGCGCTGCGTCGTCATGGCGGCGATCAAGTACGTCGATTGCATCGTGACCTTCGACGAGGAGACGCCGCTGGCGCTGATCCGCCGCCTGCTGCCCGATGTGCTGGTGAAAGGCGCCGACTACCGCCTGGAAGAGGTGGTGGGCGGGGATGTGGTGCAGCAAGCCGGCGGCCGGGTCTTCCTCTGCGAGCTGGTGGCCGGCCAGTCCACCACAAGAATTGTAGAACGCATCAAAATCGGCGAAACAGTGCCCTAACGTAATGGGGTCTGGGGGCCGCTGCCCCCAGCGGGTCCAGGGCAGAGCCCTGGCCTTCCTTGAGGAGAGCCACATGCCATCACAGCATCTCGAGACCATCGCCCTGCATGGCGGCTGGCGGCGCGACCCGGCGACCCATGCGGTCGCGGTGCCGATCTATCAGACCACGGCCTACCAGTTCGACAGCGCCGAGAACGCGGCGAACCTGTTCGGGCTGAAAGAGCTGGGGAACATCTACACCCGCATCATGAACCCGACTTCGGACGCGCTGGAAAAGCGCGTGGCGGCGCTGGAGGGCGGCGTCGCGGCGTTGGCGCTGGCTTCGGGCCAGGCGGCCTCGGCGCTGTCGGTGCAGAATCTGGCCCGTGCCGGCGACAACATCGTCAGCTCCACGGACCTCTACGGCGGCACCTGGAACCTGTTTTCCAACACGCTGAAGGATCAGGGCATCGAGGTGCGCTTTGTCGATCCGGAGGACCCGGAGGCGTTCGGGCGGGCAACCGACGGGCGCACGCGGGCCTATTACGCGGAGACCCTGCCCAACCCGAAGCTGCGGGTTTTTCCGATCGCCGAGGTGGCGGCGATCGGGCGCGCGCAGGGCATTCCGCTGATCATGGACAACACGGCGGCGCCGCTGCTGGTGCGTCCGTTCGATCACGGGGCGGCGGTGGTGATGCATTCGGCCACGAAATGGCTGGGCGGGCACGGCAACTCGATCGGCGGGCTGATCGTCGACGGCGGCAATTTCGACTGGTCGGCGCATGCGCAGCAGCAGCCCGCAATGAACACCCCTGATCCCAGCTATCACGGCGCGGTCTGGGCAGAGGCCGCCAAGCCGCTGGGACCGATCGCCTATATCCTGAAGGCGCGGGTGACCTTGCTGCGCGATCTCGGCCCGGCGATCAGTCCGTTCAATGCGTTCCTGATCCTGCAGGGCATCGAGACCCTGGCGCTGCGTATGCGCGAGCACTGCCGCAACGCGCTGGCAGTGGCGCAGTATCTGGCCAAGCGGCCGGAGGTGTCACGGGTGATCCACCCGGCGTTTTTCGAGGGCCGCGCCGCCGAGTGGACGCGGAAATACTTGCCGAACGGCCAGGGCGGGCTGCTCGGGTTCGAGCTGAAGGGCGGGACCGAAGCGGGGCGGCGCTTCATCAACGCGCTGCAGCTTTTCTATCACGTCGCCAACATCGGGGATGCGCGCAGCCTGGCCATCCACCCCGCCAGCACCACGCACTCGCAGCTGAACGAAGCCGACCAGATGGCGACCGGCGTATCGCCCGGCTATGTGCGCCTGTCGGTCGGCATCGAGCACATCGACGACATCATCGCCGATCTGGCGCAGGCGCTGGAAGCGGGATGACGGGCTGAGGCGCAGCAGGCCGGGATGTCGCTCTACTCGCTTTCATAGCCGAAGGCCCGCAGGTAGGGCGCGAACCGTGCGTTGACGATCCTGCGCTGCTCGGCGTCGAACTGATCCCGCCACTTGCCGATGCGCTGGTCGCCGATATGGGCGTGGTGGATCTGGGTCACCACGTCGTAGCGGCTGACGTCGCCGACCGGCTTGACGCGCTCGGGCGGCAGCGTGTCGATGGCCAGGCCGAATTGCCGCACGCGCTCGGTCCTGTAGGTCTCGAAGATGCGTCTCTGCTCCGCTTCGGCGACCGACAGTCCGAGATAGTGCGCAAGATCACGAACCGTTTCCGGTCGATCGAAGAAGCGGCTCTCATAGCGCAGGCCGAAATGCGGCGAAGCGCTGTTCTCGGCGATGCCTCGCAAGGCCTGCAGCACGGCGGCGCATGCAGCGTCCATTTCGCTGCCGAAGCGCTGCATCATCGACAGCATCGCGTCACGCGGGTCGCGGACGGTCAGGATCACGCGGGCGCGGGTCAGGGCGGCGAAGAGCGGCCAGCCTTTATCGGGCCGGTGCAGCTTCCAGACGAGGTGGCGGTCACGGGCCTGGGGGTCCTCGAGCACTTTCTGCAGGGTGTCGGAGAAGATGGCGTGCACCTTGTCGGCGCCGTGCTGCGCGATCGCCAGTTCGCGGACCACGTTGAACACCCATGTCGAGGCGCTGCCATAGACGCCGATCGTCGCCGTGACGCCGTATGCGGCGGTCGGTCTGCTCATGCCCGGTGCGGCGTGCTAAACCGCCCTTTCCGCGTTTTGCAGCACTGCCGCAAGCACCGCCCCGAGCGCCGTCACGTTCGGCGGAACGATCATGCCGTCATGGTCCCCCGGCACGGGATGCACCTGCAGCCCGGCCCCGGCAAGGCGATGCCACCGGCTGAGCGGGTCGAACAGCAGCTTGTCGCGGGTCTGCGCGCGCAGATACGTCACCGGGCCGGGATAGGGGCGCGGGCGGTAGGCAGCATTGGCGGCGACGATGGCGTCACGGACGCGCCGGAGCGGCGCCGGAAACTCGACGGGGTGCCGAGCGTCGGCGGCGCGATCGGGAGCCAGCCCCAGCCGAACCCGCGCACGCTCGGCGGCGATCGCCACGCGGCCGGCGAGATAGGCCCGCCGCCCGCCGCGCGGCAGCGCCCGCACACTACGGAGCTGGTGCACGGCGCGGGCAGCCTGCACGCGCAGCCACTCCGGCCGCGGCATGTAGCGGGGGTGGAAGGCGGTGTCGATCAGCGCCAGCGGCTGCACGGTCTCGCCGTCGCGGGCCAGGCGCTGCGCCATCTCGAACGCCACCAGCCCGCCGAAGGAGAAGCCGGCGATGGCATAAGGCCCATGCGGCTGGACGGCCCGCATGATGGCGAGATAGTCGGCCGCCATGTCCTCGATGCGGCGGTGCGGCTCCTGGTCCGGATCGAGGCCGTGCGGCTGGATGCCATAGACCGGCCGGTCGCAGGCCAGGGCGCGGGCCAACGGGCGAAGCTGCATGACCGTGCCGGCGGCGCTGTGCACCATGAAGAGCGGCGGCCCGCCCTCGCCTGCCCGCAGCCGGATCAGCCGTGACGACGGCGACCAGGAGCGGTCGCGGATCACCAAAGCGAGCTGCTCGAGCGTCGGCGCGTGCAGCAGCGTCGACAATGGCAGTTCGCGGCCGGTGGCACGCTTGATTTCCGTGAACATCCTTGCGGCGAGCAGGGAATGTCCGCCGAGCTCGAAGAAGTCGTCCTGCGGCTCGATGGGCGCGAAGCCGAAGAGCCGTTCCCACAGCTCCTGCAGCAGAGTTTCCAGCTCCGCCGCGCTGCACTCGGTCGGCAGCGCCGGCCTTGCCCGCAAGGCGGGATGGCAGCGCAGCGCCTCCAGGCATTCCGGGTTGCGCAGCCCGCCGGGGTTGCGCACCGGCCGGCCGTTCACGGCGTCGCTCGCCGCCGCCTCGGACCGCTTGCCGGTATGGGTGACGGGAAGGGCGGCGACCGCGACGATCGCATCCGGCACGTGCGCCGTCGAGGCGCGCCGGGCGAGCTCGCGCCGGACCCGGCCGACCAGCGCGCCATCCAGTACAGCTCCTGGACGGAGCACGAGCAGCAGCACCATCCGGCTCTCACCGGACTGCCCGCCAAGGCGCTGCTCCACCGCCATCGCCTCGGCGATTTCGGAGAATTCCTGCAGCACGGCATAGATTTCCGCCGGGCCGATGCGGATGCCGCGCACGTTCAGCACGCCGTCGGACCGGCCGTGCAGCCGGGCGCCCCCACGCGGGGTGAATTCGATCAGGTCGCCATGCGTCCACACCCCGGGATTGGCGGCGAAATAGGCGGCGTGAAAGCGCGAGCCGTCGGGGTCGCCGAACAGGCCGAGCGGCCGCGAGGGAAACGGATTGGCGCAGATCAGCTCGCCGATCCCGCCGCAACCGAACTCGCCGTGCGAGAGCTCGGCCGCCGCCAGTGCACCATCCCGCAATGGCGCCGCCCGCACATCCAGCCCTAGGCTCCGGCACTGGCTCTCGCCGGGATGCACGGGAAGATCGGGATTGCCGAGCACGAAGCAGCCGAGGATGTCGGTGCCGCCCGAGATCGACTGTAACGGCATCGGACCGACGTGATCGCGCACCCAGTCGTACTGCCGGTCAAAGAGCACCGATCCCGTCGACTGGATTGCCCGGAGATCGGCGAGATCGAACTCGCGCTGCGGCTCGAGCCCGGCATCCTCGCAGAACTTCAGATAGGCCGGGCTGGTGCCGAACACCGTCACCCGTTCCCGCTCGACGATCTCCCACAAGGTGCGCGCACTCTCGATCGGGCCGTCGTACAGCACGATCTCGACGCCGGAGGCGAGCGCCGAGAGCTGCCAGTTCCACATCATCCAGGCGCAGGAGGTCTGGAAGAACAGCCGGTCGCCCGGGCCGAGATCGCCGTGCAGCCGGTGTTCCTTGACATGCTCGAGCAGGGTGCCGCCGGCGCCGTGCACGATGCATTTCGGCTCGCCCGTCGTGCCGGAGGAGAACACCACGAACAGCGGATGATTGAAGGGAAAGCGGTCGAGCGGCACGGCCTGCCTGGCCTGAGCCGGCAGGGTGCGCAGCGGATGCACGGGAAGCGCCGCATCGAGCCCGGCCGGGCCGTCGTCGAGCGTGACGACGCCGAGCAGCGTGGTCAGGCCGCCGGCCACCCGCGCCACGCGCTCCGGCAGGCTCACGCCGGTGTCGTGCGGCTGCGGCAGCACATGGGCGAGCAGCAGGCGCGGGGACAGCGGCGCGAACCGGGCGAGGATCGCCTCGGCGCCGATCTCCGGAGCCGAGGTGGAGACCACGGCCCCCAGCGCCGTCGCGGCGAGCACCGCGATCACTGTCTCCAGGCTGTTGCGGGCGATCGCCACCACCGGATCGCCGGGACGCAGCCCAAGCGCCGCCAGGCCCGCGGCGGCGTCCAGCACGGCCCGACGCAGCTCGCCTCGGGTAAGCCGCCGCTGCCCTTCGGCGGTGCATGCAGTGACTGCCGGCGCGTCATCTCCGAAGCCCACGCCATCGGCCAAAAGGCTTTCGGCGTAATTCAACCGCAGGTTGGGGAAGAACCGCGCATGCTCGCAAATGTCGCCGACGCAGACCGGGTCGACCCGGCCGTCGACCTGCAGCTCCGACCAGCAGAGGAACGCGCGCCAGAACTGGCGGAACTCCTGGACGCAGAAGCGGTCCAGCGCCGCATGATCGGCAAAGCGGCAGCCGCTCGCCTGTTCGAGGTACCGCCGGAAGCCGGCCAGCCGCGTCTGCGCGACCGCAAGCCGCTCCGGCTGAACGACGTCGACGCTCAACTCGGCTTTCTCCCGTTCACCAGCCTGGGGCTATTCTAGCCTTATGAGACGCACCCTGCCGCGTATTATGCGGGATCGCAGGAAAGAAAGGCCAGGGAGTTCGCCTGCATTCGCGAGCATGCGGCGCGGCGGCGGCAAACCCTTCACGTGACGCAGGAAATCGCCGTCTTCTACACCCGCGTGCCGGTACTTGAGCGAGAGGCCATCGGCAAATTGATGTCGGCCCTCAGCCCGTCCGAGCGACAGCGGGCCGCAGGCTTCGCCTTTGACGCGGACCGCAACGCCTTCGTCGTCGCCCACGCGCTGGCCCGGCGCACGCTGGACCGGGCGCCTGCGCAACGCCCCGTCCGGCTCAGCCTGTCGCACAGCACCGGCCTCGCAGCCTGCGCCGTGGCGGCAGCCGATATCGGCATCGGCGTGGATGTCGAGGCCATCCGGCACCGTCCCGACCTCATCGCGGTGGCGCAGAACTATTTCGCCGAGAGCGAGTGCCGCCACCTCGCCGCGCTCGCCCCCGCCGACCAGGTGCGCGACTTCACCCGGCTCTGGACGCTGAAAGAGGCGGCGGTGAAGGCGGCCGGCGCCGACCTGACACGCGGATTGCAGGAGTTCTGCTTCACCCTCGATCCGCTGGCCCTGACCGGGCCGGCCGATCGCGCGCTCTGGCACTTCGCGGAGTTCGTCCCGGCGCCCGGCCACCGCGCCGCGCTCGCCCTGCGCGGTCCGCCCTGCCCCGCGGTCGAAATCGCGTGGCAGGAGATCGACATCGCCTCGCTGGTCTAATCGCGGCGCTCGATGTGAGCGCGGATGGCCTGTGTCGTGTCGTCCACCCAGCCATGGCGCCGGGCATAGGCGATCATGCCGTCCAGCCCCTTCTGCCAGGCCTCGTCGTCACGCAGCCCGGGCATCGATCGCAGCGCGGTTTCAGAGACCCAGGCGTGATCCTCCTCCGCCAAGGTCGCCAGCCGCCCGAGGGCGTGCTGCAGCTCGGCACCCTCCAGCCCGCCGGCTACCGCCATGGCGAAGCGCTTGAAGTCGTGCGCCTGCTCCACCGTCACGCCTGACGCGGAAACCACCAGGATCATCACCGTTCTCCGCTCGCCGTTGCACGCCAGCTTGGCGCTTGACCCAGTCGCGAGCAAGCCGCCAGGATCGCGCCCGGCTCTCGGCACGGAGGAAACGGCATCTCCGCATCGGCAACCGCCTCCGGTGAACCGCAGACTTCGTTCGTCGAGGTCAACGGCCATCCCTGCCGGGTCTGGCGCAAGGGCAGCGGGCCGCCGCTCGGCTTTCTCGCGGGCTTTGGCGGGCTGCCGCGCTGGATCCGCTTCCTTGACCGTCTGGCCGAGACGCGGACGGTCATCGTGCCGTCGCTCCCCGGCTTTCCCGGCGGCCTCGGCCACGGCGCGCTCGACAGCCATCTCGACTGGCTGCTGGCGGTGCGGGCACTGCTCACGCGCTGCGGGCTGGATGGCGCCGACCTCGCCGGCAGCTCGGTCGGTGGCTCGTTCGCCGCCGAGGCCGCGGCACTCTGGCCGGCGAGCGTGCGCCGGCTCGCGCTGATCGCGCCCTTCGGCCTGTTCGACGAGCGCGAGCCCCCGGCCGACCCCTGGGCGCAGCGCGCCACTGCCTTGCCCGGGCTGCTCTGCGCCGACCCGGAGAACTGGAACGCGCTGAAAGCGCCGCCGGAGGGCGCCAATTCCATCGAGTGGCCGATCGAGCAGACCCGGGCGAGCGAGGCGGCGGCGCGGATCTTCTGGCCGCTCGGCGATACCGGCCTGGCAAAGCGGCTGCCGCTCATCGAGGCGCCCACCCTGCTGATCTGGGGCGCCGAGGACCGGGTACTGCCCCGACGCTACGCCGAAGCGATCGCCGCGCGGATCGCCGGCCCGACCGCGATCACGGTCATCCCCAGGGCCGGCCATCTCGCCGAGCTCGACCGGCCGGACGAGGTCGCCGCGGCGATCCTTCAGCACCTCGCTTGACCCCGCCGCGCCGCCGCCCACAGTCTCGCCGACAAGCCGGGTGGAGAACCGACATGCCCAAAGCCGCCCTTCTGCTGGCCGCCCCCCTGCTGGCGAGCCTCGCCGGCATCGCCCAGGCCGAACCGTTCAAATGCCCGCATCGCGGCGGCGACTTCACCTTCGGCCAGGAGGCGAATGTTCCCAGCCTCGACCAGATGGCCTCCAGCGCCATCGCCACGCGCAACATCGCCATGAACATCTTCGAGGCGCTGACCACGCGCGACGAGCACAACCATCCCATCCTCGAGCTCGCCGACAGCCTGGACGAGGCCGAGGACCACCTCACCTTCACCTTCCACCTGCGCCAGGGCATCAAGTTCCACAACGGCAAGCCGATGAGTTCGGCCGACGTCGTGGCGTCGTTCGACCGCTACAAGAGGATGGGCTTCGAGCGCAGCACGCTCGACAACGTCGACCACTGGGACGCGCCGGACGCGGCGACGTTCGTCATCCACATGAAGCGGGCGCAGCCGACCTTTCTCGAGCAGCTCAGCTCCTTCAGCGTGCCGATCGTCATCATCCCCGCCGAGGATCGCGACGATCCGCCGCGCCAGCTCAAGACCATCGGCACCGGGCCGTGGCAGCTGGTGGATTTCGTGCCGGGCAGCTTTGCCAAGCTGAAGCGCTATGACGGCTACGTGCCGAACCCGCATTACGAGGACATCACCGGCTTCGGCGGCTACAAGCAGGCCTGCTTCGACACCGTCACCTTCCGCATCGTCACCGAACCCGGGGCGCGCGTCGCCGGCTTGCAGACCGGCGAGCTGCAGGGTGTGGAGGACGTGCCGGCGAAATCGGCGCCCGATCTGAAGGGCGACAAGAACATCGTCCTGCTGCCGCTGCTGAACTGGTGGATCCAGATCATGCTGCCGAATACGCAGGCCAAGCCGACCGACAATCTGGATTTCCGCAAGGCGGTGCAGGCGGCCCTGGACATGGACGAAATCATGGACGCCGCCTCGGACGGCAACTACCGCCTGAACGTCGGGTTCCAGTATCCCGGCCAGCCCGACTACACCGACGCCGGGAAAGCGGACTACAACCTGCACGACCCGGCGCTGGCCAAGAAGCTGCTGCAAAGCTCCGGCTACAAGGGCGAGACCGTCGCCATCCTGACCAACAAAGATTACACCAGCATGTACAACGCCGCGCTGGTGGTGGAGCAGGAGCTGAAAGCGATCGGCGTCGCCACGCGGCTGGAAGTGACGGACTGGCCGACCTCGACGGAGCGCTTCGAGCATCCCGAGACCGGCTGGAATCTGTATTTCACCGCCTGGGGCACACAGCCCGCCTTGGGCGCGCTGGCCACCATGCAGTTCCTGGCGCCTCCCACCGCCGGCTACTGGCCGCCCGCCGGCCACGACGACCCCGACGTGGTGGCGGCCTGGCGCGACATGACCAACCTGCCGAGCGAGCAAGGCCGCAACGACGCCTTCGCGCGCATGCAGAAACTGGTGCTCGACCGCGCCTACGCCTATCCCTTCGGCTCGCTGACCAAGATCCAGGCGGTGCGCGCCAATGTCGTGGGGTTCCGCCCATTTCGCATCCCCCGCTTTTCCAACGTCTATTTCCGCGACTGACGGCAGCGCCGGGTCGTGGCGCGGTTTTTCGTCCAGCGGCTGCTGACGGCCCTGCCGATCCTCGCCATGGTCAGCCTGATCACCTTCGGGCTGATGCATCTGATCCCCGGCGACCCCGCCGCCGCCCTCGGCGGAATGAGCGCGACGCCCGAGCAGCTGGCGCAGATCCGCCACGATCTCGGCATCGACCGGCCGATCTGGATCCAGCTGGTGCGCTACTACGGCGGGCTGCTGCACGGGGACCTCGGCCGCTCCATTCTGCTCGGCCAGGGGGTCGCCGCGGCCACCTTGGCGCGCCTGCCGGTTACCTTGTCGCTGTCGCTGTACGCTCTGGCGATCACCCTGGTGCTGGGGCTGGCCGCCGGCATCGCGGCGGCGCTCAGGCACAACTCCATTCTCGACCAGGCGGTGATGATGGGCGCGATGTTCGGCATCTCCGTGCCGAGCTTCTGGCTGGCGCTGCTGATGATCATCTTCTTTGCGGTCGAGCTGGGATGGCTGCCGACCGGCGGCTACGTGCCGTTCCTGCAGGACCCCGTGGGCTGGTTGCGCGCGGCGACCATGCCGGCGATCTCGCTCGCTCTGCTGCAGGTCGGCCTGCTCGCGCGCATCACGCGCTCGACGATGCTGGAGACCCTGCGCCAGGATTTCGTGCGCACGGCGCGCGCCAAGGGCCTGCCGAACGCGCTCGTCGTCGGCAAGCACGCGCTGGCCAATGCGCTGATCCCGATCACCACCGTGGTCGGCATCATCATCACCCTCCTGGTCTCCGGCTCGGTGGTGACGGAGACGATCTTCTCCGTCCCCGGCATAGGCCAGCTGCTGACATCGGCAATCCTCAACCGCGACTATCCCATGGTGCAGGGCGGATTGCTGATCATGACGGCGCTGCTGGTTCTGGTGAATATCGGCATCGATTTCTGCTACGCGCTGCTCGATCCGCGCGTGCGCTATGACGAGCGCTGAGCCGACGGCACCCGGCACACAGCTGCTTGGCCGATTGCTGCGGCATCGCCAGTTCGTCACCGGCGCGGCGCTGTTCAGCATCGTGCTGCTGGCCGCCATCCTGGCGCCGGTCATCGCCCCCGGCGACCCGACGCGCATCGCCATGCGGCTGAAGTTTCTGCCGCCGAGCCGGGACCATCTGTTCGGCACTGACAATTTCGGCCGCAGCCTGTGGTCGCGGGTGATCTGGGGCGCGCAGCTCTCGGTAATGACAGGGCTCGCGGTGGTGGCGCTGAACGCGGTGTTCGGCACGCTGTTCGGCGCGCTGGCCGGCTACTTCAAGCGGCTGGACAATGTGCTGATGCGCATCAGCGACGCGCTGATGGCCTTTCCGGCGATCCTGCTCGCGATCGGCATCACCGCCGTGCTCGGGCCGTCCACCTCCGACGTCATCCTGGCCCTTGCCGTCGTCTATGTTCCCCGCACCGCGCGCATCGTCCGCTCCTCGGTCATCGTCATCCGCGAGATGGAATACGTGCAGGCCGCACGCGCCTGCGGCGCCGGCGACTGGCGCATCCTGCGCCGCCACATCCTGCCCAACTCCATGGCGCCGCTGATCGTGCAGCTCAGTTTCCTCTTTGCCTATTCCGTGCTGACCGAGGCGACGCTGAGCTTTCTCGGTCTCGGCGCCGTGCCGCCGACGCCGACCTGGGGCAACATCATGGCCGAGGGGCGGCAATACATGGTGCAGGCGCCCTGGATCATCGCCATTCCCGGGGTGGCGCTGATGCTCACCGTGCTCGGGCTGAACCTGCTCGGCGACGGCCTGCGCGACGTGCTCGATCCGCGCCTGCGCATCCAGCCGTGACGCTTCTCGAGGTGCGGGGGCTGACCACCGCGTTCGCCACCGGCAGCGGCGACGTCTCCGCCATCGAGGAGGTCGGGTTCACCGTCGCGCCCGGCGAGGTGCTCGGCATCGTCGGCGAATCCGGCAGCGGCAAGAGCGTGACCGCGCTGACCATCATGGGGCTGCTGCCGCGCCCACCGGCGCGCGTGGCCGCGGGCTCGGTGCGCTTCGAGGGGCGCGAGTTGATCGGGCTTTCGGAAGCGCGCATGCGGGCGCTGCGCGGGCCCGGCATCGCCATGGTGTTTCAGGAGCCGATGACCTCGCTGAACCCGGTCTTCACGAGCGGCGAGCAGGTCATGGAAACGCTGCGTGTGCACGAGAAACTTTCGTCCCGCGCGCAGCGCGAACGTGC
>JAFAYM010000213.1 GCA_019240395.1 Acidisphaera sp.
CCGGAGGCGCCGGTGTGCCTGGATGTGGTGGTCGACGGCGCGGTGGTCGTGCAGACGCTGGCGAGCCGCTACCGCGCGGATCTGGCGCGTGCGGGGCTGGGCAGCGGACGCCACGGCTTCGCCGTCCGGCTGCCGGCATTGCCGGGCGGAGCGGGCGTGCTGGAAGTCCGGCGTTCCGCCGATGCGGCGCTGCTCGGCCGTGTGCGGCCGGCAGCGGCGGCGTGAGCGGCGAAGCGGCCCTGGCACAAGCGGCGAGGCCGGCAACCACCGCCCCGAATGATGCTTCGCCGCCCGCGGTGCCGACGCAAGCCGGCCCGCTCGGCATCCGCTTCGATTTCAACGAAGGGGCCCGCGTCGCCCTGCCGCCCGGGCGCGCCTGGCGCGTGCGCCTCGCCGATCTCGACACCGGCAGCATCCTGTTCGAGAGCGAGAACCAGGGCGCCTTCATCACCAGCAGCAAGCGCTATTACGTGCGCTTCCGGGTGCAGGTCTGGGAGGCGGGCGCCAACGCGCCGCTGCTGACACACGACTTCGATGCGCGGGACCGCGAGGTGCTGATCCGCTTCTATGTCGGCACGCTCGGCGACAGCATTGCCTGGCTGCCCGCGGCGATCGCCTTCCAGGCGCAGCATCGCTGCCGGCTGACCTGTGCGATGTCGGAGCGGCTGGTCCCGCTGTTCCGGGATGCCTATCCGAACATCACCTTCACCACACCCGAGGCCGTGCAGCCGGAGCGCTTCTACGCCGGCTACAAGATGATGATGTTCTACGGCGACGAGCACCGCCTGTGGAATCCGCGCGAGGGGCGCGGCATGGGCTTGCACGAAAGCGCCGCCGCCCTGCTCGGCGTCGATCCGCCGCCGGCGCCGCCGCGCGTGGTGCTGCCCGATGAGAGCCGGCCGATCGAGGAGCCCTATGTCTGCATCGGCACGCAGGCGACGGCGCAGGCGAAATACTGGAACAACCCGACGGGCTGGCGCGATGTCGTCGGCTTCCTCAAGGCGCAGGGCTACCGCGTGCTCTGCATCGATCAGAAGCCGGTGCATGGCGTCGGGCTGGTGAACAACCACATGCCGCATGGCGTCGAGGATTTCACCGGCGACCGCCCGCTCGTCGAGCGCGCCCGCTTCCTTCGCCACACCGCGTTCTTCATCGGCCTCTCCAGCGGCCTCTCCTGGCTGGCCTGGGCGGCGGGCTGCCCGGTGGTGCTGATCAGCGGCTTCACCCATCCCACCAACGAGTTTTCGACACCGTACCGGGTGATCAACTACCACGCCTGCAATTCCTGCTGGAACGATCCGCGGCTGCGCTTCGACAACCAGGATTTCCTGTGGTGCCCGCGTCTGGCCGGCACGCCGCGCCAGTTCGAGTGCACCCGCCTGATCACCGCGGCGCAGGTCATCGACACGATCAAGCGAATACCCGCCCGCGCGCGCGTGACCGGGCCGCGCTTTGCCGTCGTCGGCTTGGGAGTGGCCACGGCGCCGCGTCCCGGTGCCGTGGTTGAAAGCATTCAAGCCGACGCGCATACTGCGGCGCCTGGTTGGGGGGAAGCATGAACCGGACAAACCGGGGCTTCGGGTCCGAGATGCGCCTCCTCCGCTCCTCCGTATAACGGGGCTGTCGCGGTGCTTTGGCTGCTGCACCGGGTGATCCAGGCCGGCTTCGTCGTGCTCGCGATGACCGTGCTGGTGTTCGTCGCGGTGAACGTGGTCGGCAATCCCGCGGACATCCTGATATCGCCGCAGGCGGACCAGGCGGAACGGGCGCGGGTAATCGCGGCCTTCGGACTCGATCAGCCGCTCTGGCGTCAATACCTCCACTTCCTCGTTCAGGCGGCACACGGAAATCTGGGGCGCAGCTTCGTCTTCAACCAGCCGGCCCTGCAACTGATCCTGCAGCGGATGCCGGCGACCATGGAACTGGCGGTGAGTGCCGTGCTGCTCTCGGTGCTGATCGGCATCCCGCTCGGATTGTTGGCCGGGCTGTGGCCGGATGCCTTGCTGTCGCGCGCGGTAATGGCGGGCAGCATCCTCGGCTTCTCGCTGCCGACGTTCTGGGTCGGGCTGATGCTGATCATGGTGTTCGCCGTGCAGCTCGGCTGGCTGCCGAGTACGGGACGCGGGCGGACGGCGCTGCTGTTCGGCGTGCCATGGTCGTTCCTGACGCTCGACGGCCTGCGGCACCTGCTGCTGCCGGCGCTGAATCTCGCGCTGTTCAACATCTCGCTCGTGCTGCGCCTGACCCGCGCCGGCGTGCGCGAGGTCCTGCCGATGGACTACATCCGTTTCGCCCGCGCCAAAGGGCTGTCCCCGGCGCGGATCGTCGGCGTGCACGTACTGAAGGCGATCCTGATGCCGATCGTCACCGTGGTCGGGCTGGAGTTCGGCTCGACTGTCGCCTTCGCCGTGGTGACCGAAAGCGTGTTCGCCTGGCCGGGCATGGGCAAGCTCATCATCGACAGCATCGGCGTGCTCGACAGGCCGGTGATCGCCGCCTATCTCGTGATCATCGTCTTGCTGTTCGTGACGATCAACCTGGTCGTCGACCTCCTCTACACCGCGCTCGATCCGCGCGTGCGCTCCGACGAGGCGGGATGAGCGCCGCTCTCGCCGCGACGGCGGATGACGAGGCGCCGTTCCGCCGCTTCGCCCGCCGCTTTGCCGACTCGAAGCTGGCTCTGCTCGGCCTGGCGCTGCTGACGCTGATCCTGCTCGCGGCGCTGCTCGGGCCCTCTCTTGCGCCGCAGAACCCCTACGACCTGGCGCAGCTCGACATCATGGACGGGCGGCTGCCGCCGGGATCCAGGATGGGCGCAGGATTCACCGCGTGGCTCGGCAGCGACGATCAGGGGCGCGACATGCTGTCCGGCATCCTTTACGGGCTGCGCATCTCGCTTGGCGTCGGCATCGCCTCGGCTGCCGCCGCCGGACTGATCGGCACGGCGCTCGGCCTGCTCGTTGCCTGGCGCGGCGGCTGGGTTGCCGGCGCCATCATGCGGCTGGTCGATCTGCAGCTGTCCTTTCCGGCTTTCCTGGTCGCGCTGATGGTGCTCGCGCTGCTCGGCCGCGGCGTGCTGAACGTGGTTCTCGCGCTGGTGCTGGTGGAGTGGTCCTACTGCGCGCGCACGGCGCGCAGCGCCGCCCTCGCCGAGCGCCGGCGGGAGTATATCGAGGCGGCGGAGGGACTCGCCTTGTCGACGCGCCGCATCCTGTTCCGCCACTTGCTGCCGAATTGCCTGCCGCCGCTGATCGTGATCGGCACGATGCAGGTGGCGCGGGCGATCGCGCTCGAGGCGACGCTCTCGTTCCTCGGCCTCGGCGTGCCGGTGACGGAGCCGTCGCTCGGCCTGCTGATCGCCAGCGGCTACCAGTACATGCTCTCCGGCCAGTATTGGATGAGCGTCTATCCCGGCATCGCCCTGCTGCTGGCGATCCTCGGCATCAACCTCGTCGGCGACCAGCTCCGCGACGTGCTCAATCCGCGAACCGGAACATGATGCAGGCGCTGCCGGCCGCCGCCACCGCACCGATCCTGGAGGTGCGCGACCTGCGCACGCATTTTTTCATGCGTGCCGGTGTGGTGCCGGCGGTGGACGGCGTCTCCTTCGGCGTAGCGCCGGGCGAGGTGCTGGGGCTGGTCGGCGAGTCCGGCTCCGGCAAGACCGTCACCGGCTTCTCCGTCATGCGTCTGGTCGAACCGCCGGGGCGCATCGTCGGCGGAAAGATCCTGTTCCGCGGGCGCGATCTGGCGCAGCTGTCGGAGCGCGCCATGCGCGACCTGCGCGGCAACCGGATCGCCATGGTGTTTCAGGACCCGATGACGACGCTGAACCCGGTTCTGCGGATCGACACGCAGCTCATCGAGGCGGTGCGCGCGCATGGGCGCACCAGCCGGCGTGCCGCCCGCGCACGGGCGGTCGAGGCGATGGCGATGGTCGGCATCCCGCAGCCCGAGGAGCGGCTGTCGGCCTACCCGCACCAGTTTTCCGGCGGTATGCGCCAGCGCATCGCTATCGCCATCGCCCTGCTGCATCGACCGGAGCTGATCATCGCCGACGAGCCGACGACCGCGCTCGACGTCACCATCCAGGCGCAGATCCTGGCCGAGGTGCAAAGGCTCGCGCGTGAGCATGGCACCGCACTGCTGTGGATCACGCACGATCTTTCGGTGGTCGCCGGCCTCGCCGACCGCGTCGCGGTGATGTACGCCGGCCGCATCGTCGAGAGCGGCGCGGTGGACCGCGTGCTCGACCATCCCCGGCACCCCTACACGAGCGGCTTGATCGAGAGCGTCCCCAGCCGCAACCGCCGCGGTGCGCGTCTGCGACAGATTCCCGGCATGACGCCCAACCTGCTCGCCCTGCCGCGCGGCTGCGCCTTCCGCACGCGCTGTCCTCACGCCGCCGATGCCTGCGCGGCCGAGCCGCGGCTGACCGAAACAGCGCCAGGACAGATGGTGCGCTGCTTTTATCCGGAGCGGGTTACCGCGGCGTGAGCCTCGCCGAGCCGCCTTTGCTCGAATTGTGCGGCGTCAGCCGGCTGTTCGCCCGCCGGCAGGACATGATCGGAAGGCTGGCGGCGCGGGCCGGGCTGGTCGCGGCGCCGCAGGCGGTGCGCGCGGTCGATGGCGTCGATCTTCAGGTCCGGCGTGGCGAGGTGCTCGGGCTGGTCGGCGAATCCGGCTGCGGCAAGTCGACGCTCGGCCGCATGGCCGCCGGCCTGCTGTCGCCGACGCGCGGCCGGGTGCTGTATCGCGGCGCGGATTTCGCGGCGATGCCGGCCGGCGCAGCAAGGCGCGCCAGGCTCACGGTGCAGATGATCTTCCAGGACCCGTATGCCAGCCTCAATCCGCGTCTGCGCGTGGCCGAGATCGTCGGCGAGGCGCCGCGTGTGCACGGCCTCATCGACGGCGACGAGCAGGCCTATGTCGACGCGCAGCTCCGGCGCGCCGGACTCGATCCGGGTTACAAGCGCCGCTATCCCCACCAGTTCAGCGGCGGCCAGCGCCAGCGCATCGGCATCGCCCGCGCCCTCGCCGTGCGGCCGGAGTTCCTGGTGTGCGACGAGGCAGTGGCGGCGCTCGACGTGTCCATCCAGGCGCAGATCATCAACCTGTTCATGGAGTTGCGCGATCAGCTCGGCCTCACCTACCTGTTCATCAGCCATGATCTCGGCGTGGTCGAACATCTGTCGGATCGCGTCGCCATCATGTATCTCGGGCGGATCGTCGAGGCGGCGGCGGTCGAGCAGGTCTTTGGCCGCCCCAACCATCCCTACACGCAGGCGCTGCTGGCGGAAGTGCCGCGCCTGGAGACGCGGCGACGGCGCTTCACCGCCATCGCCGGCGAGCTGCCGAGCCCGCTGCACCCGCCGGCCGGCTGCCACTTCCATCCGCGCTGTCCGCACGCCATGCCCCGATGTCGCGCCGAAGCCCCGGTACTGCGCGAGATTGCGCCAGGCCATCGCAGCGCCTGCCATCTGAACGACCGTGCGTGAGGTGTTGAAAGCTTTCAATTCTGCGCCTACCCTGCAGCCAGGGAGGGATCGTGACGGTTCACGTCGGCAAGATCGGCGGCCATATTGCGCTCGGGGCGGCGATGCGCCTGCCACGCCACAGGCGGCGCATGGATTTCCTGCCCTATGCCTTCGTTGCACCCATCCTGCTGCTGCTCGCGGCGATCAGCTTCTACCCGAGCCTCTACGCGGTGTGGCTGTCGACCACCAACGCCTCGCTGCTGCGGCTCGCCCAGGCGCATTTCGTCGGGCTGCACAACTTCGTCCGCCTCGCCGGGGATTCCGTGTTCCTCAACGGGCTGTGGCACACGCTGCGCTGGGACCTCACGGTCGTGCTCTCGGAACTGGCGCTCGCCGTGCCGGTGGCACTGTTCCTGAACCAGAAATTTCCCGGCCGCGCGCTGGTGCGCGCCGCGGTGGTGCTTCCGTACATCCTGCCGCCGGCGGTCACGGCACTGCTCTGGCTCTACATGTTCGACGGCAATTTCGGCGTGATGAACGACCTGCTCGTCCGCGTCGGCCTGCAGGAGCACTACGTCGCCTGGCTGAGCGGTGGCACCTCCAGCTTCCTGGTGACCGCGGCGGCGATGGTGTGGTCGGGCATGCCGCTGATGGCGATCGTCCTGCTGGCGGTGCTGCAGACCATCCCGACCGAACTCTACGAAGCGGCGAGCGTGGACGGCGCCAGCGCGTGGCAGCGTTTCCGGCGGATCACGCTGCCGCATCTGCGGCCGACCATCGCCTTCCTGCTGCTGCTGCGCACGATCTGGATGTCGAACTATATCGACATGATCTTCATCATGACGCGCGGCGGCCCCGGCTTCAGCAACTATACCGAGTCCGTCTACAGCTTCATGCTGACCCAGCAGCTCGAGGTCGGATACTCCTCCGCCGTCGCGGTCGCGCTGGCGCTGGCGCTGATGGCCGCATCGGCATTCTATGTCCGACACCTGTCGCGGACGGTGCTGGCATGAGGCGCCGCGCCCTGCTGCGGCCGATCGGCATTCCGCTCGGCGCAGCGCTGATCCTCGGCTATTCGCTGCTGCCGATCATCTGGATCGCGATCGCCTCGATCACCCCGGAACGGCAGCCGAGCGCCGGCGCCACCTGGCAGAGTGGGCGCGCCGTCGACTACTTCCCGAGCCATCCGACCACGGCGAATTTCGCCGCGCTGTTCGACACGGTGCCGTTCGCCACCTATTTCCGCAACAGCGCGGTCGTCGCCTGCGGAACGATGATCGTGGCACTCGCCGTCGGGAGTCTCGGCGCCTACGGCTTCGTGCGCTTCCGTTTCCGCGGCCGCGGGCCGCTGCTATCGGCCACGCTGATGGCCTACATGATCCCGAGCGTGGTGCTGCTGGTGCCGCTGATGGTGCTGTTCCGGCGCTACGGCCTGATCAACACCTATCCCGGGCTGATCCTGGCGGAAGCGACGGGCACGGCGCCGTTCACCTTGCTGCTGCTGATCAACTACTTCTCGGCACTGCCGCCCGAGCTCGAGCAGGCGGCGCAGATCGACGGCTGCTCGCGGCTCGGCGCGCTGTTGCGGGTGGTGCTGCCGCTGGCGGCGCCCGGGCTGATGACCGGCGGCCTGTTCGCCTTCATCATGGCCTGGAACGATTTCCTGTTCGCGTTCCTGTTCGCGACCTCGGACAATGTGAAGACCCTGCCGGTGATCATGCGGCTGTTCGCACTCGGCGAACCCGCGGTCTGGGGCGTCAGCGCCGCCGGCGCCGTCCTGACGACGCTGCCGGTGGCCCTGCTGTTCCTGGGCTTCCAGCGCATGCTTATCAGCGGCCTCGCCGCCGGAGCGGTGAAGGGATGATCGACAACGAACACGAACGGAGGGGAGAGGCCATGCCGGATGACACGGGGGTGGCATCGCGCCGCACGGCGCTGAAGACGCTGGGGCTCGCCGCGGCGGCAATGGTTCCGGGTCGCGGCTTCGCGCAGGCGCCGGCGGTGCGCAAGAAGGTCTCGCTCGCCTTCTGGACGTGGTCGGACAACCCGAGCCACCAGAAGATGCTCGTCGATTCGGTGGACGCCTTCAACAAGTCGCAGAGCTTCATCACCGTGGCCCTCGACGCCGGCTCGCGGACGATGGAGGTGCAGCAGAAAGTCCTGGTGGCCTTCGCGGCCGGCGCGGCCCCGGACATCGCCGGCGCGGTGCAGACGCATATCCAGGACTATTTCAACGCCGGCATTCTGTGGCCGATCGATCCGCTGTTTCAGAAATGGGATCAGAAGGCCGACTATTTCCCGAACATCCTCGCCTTCATGCGCTCCAAGCCCGAGCAGCCGATCCTCTATATGCCGCAGCGCATCCTGCCCTACATCCTCTACTACCGCGCCGACTGGTTCGATGCGGCCGGTCTGAAGCCGCCGGCCACCTATGACGCGTTCATCGCCGCGGCCAGGCAGATCACCAAGCCGGGCGAGCACGCGGGCTATGCCATGCGTGGCGTCGACTACTACGCGGTGCAGCCGATCGAGCCGATCTGGGGCAGCGCCGGCGTGCAGTTCGTGACGGCGGACGGCAAAGTGGATTTCGCCGACCCGACCGCGGTGACCGTGACCGAAAAATGGATCGGCATGTTCACCAAGGACAAGTCGGCCCAGGCCTCCGCGATCAGCGACGGCTATCCGCAGCTCTTCTCGCTGATGGAGCGCGGCGGCGCGGCGATGTGGATTTATGGCACGCACGCCAACCCGCAGCTGAACGCGGCGCTCGGCGATCGCATCCAGGGTGTGCCAACGCCGAACGCCGGGCAGACGCCACGCATGCTGGCCAATCCGGAAGGCGATTTCATCACCACCTCCTGCAAGGAGAAGGAGGCGGCGTTCGAGTTCCTGCAGTTCATGGGCTCCGCCGATCCGGTAGGCATGCTGGCGATCAGCCGCGGCTACCTGCCGGTGCGCAAATCGCTCTCGAACGATCCGCGGATCCAGGGCAACCGGTTTTTCAAGATCGCGACCGATCACGCAGATACCTGGTGGACGCCGCCCTTCTCGTGGCAGAACTGGGCGAACTATCAGAACAAGATCGCGCCGTACTGGCAGCAGGCATTGCGCCAGGAGATCACGCCGAAGCAGTGGAACGAGCAGGCAGCGGCGCTGCTGCGCGGCGAGGGTTGAGAACGGATTTTACGGACATAAGGAGAGAGCGATGCTGGGTGGCTATATCAGCGACCTCGACACGGGCGATGTGTTCGAGCCGGTCGAGTACACGCTGACGGCGTTCATGTGCAGCGAATACGCCCACGGGACCGAGGAACAGAGCGAGTTCTTCCACTCCGCGCACAACCCGGCCGGCCGGCAGTTGCGCCCGCCCACCATGATCCATGCCGACAAGATGCTGCTGCTCGAAAAGAACTGTCTGAAGGAGCAGCGGATTTCCGGCATGAAGGGGCCCGACGCCCGGGTGCACTACGAGTATCACGCCAAGCAGCACAGCGCCGCCTATGTCGGCGAAACGCTGGTCGTGACCGGCCGCATCGTCGAGAAATACGTCAAGCGCAACCGCCCTTACCTCTGGTACTACATGGAGGTGCATACCAAGGACGGGCGCCTGGTGACGACCTACAACGATCGCACGCTGCTGCGCTACAGGCCTGAGGGAGTTGCGGCATGAGCACGAAGAGGACGTTCAGCGTCGGCGAGGAGCTGGCGGGGCCGGTGCGCGGCATCACCAATGAGCGGATCGAGTGGTACGACAGCGCGATGCTGTCGGCCTGCATGAACGAGCTGCGGCAAGTCGGGTCGAACATCCATACCGACGAGGCGTTCGCCAGGCAGGAGGGCTTTTCCGGCATCAACGCCGACGGCATGATCATGACGAACTGGTGCTCGGAGATGCTGGTCCGAGAGTTCGGCCTCGACTACATCGAGCGCGGCGAGCTGCGCACCAAGTTCATCAAGCCCGTCAATTTCAACGTGCTGCTGCACGTCAAGGCGCGGGTGAAGGAGGCGAACCGGTCGGCGAGCGGCGGCATGGAGTATGTGCTCGACGTGTGGTGCGAGGACGAGCACGGCACCAAGCTCGTCGACGGCGACGCGAAGGTCGCCGCGGCAGCCTGAAGACGTGACGTTCGCGGACGTCAGCGGTCTGCTCTACCCGTCCTCGATCGCGGTGATCGGCGCGTCCGACCGGCCGGGCAATCTCGGCGGCGACACGGTCGAGCGGCTGCTCCGCTTCGGCTTTCCGGGGCCGGTCTGGGCGGTCAATCCGAGCGGCGGGACGGTGCGCGGCCTGACCTGCCATCGCTCGTTGGCCGAGCTGCCGCAGGCGCCGACCTCCGTCGTCATGGCGATTCCGGCGCCGGCGATCATCGATGCGGTGCGGGACTGCGTCGCGCGCGGCACGCGCAACGGCGTCGCCTTCGCCGGCGGCATGGGGGAGGGCGGCGGCGAGGGCAGGCAATTGCAGGAGGAGTTGGCGGCGCTGTGCCGGCGGACCGGCTTCAATCTGTGCGGCCCGAACTGTGTGGGCATCATCAACACCGTCACCCCGGCGATCTCCAGCTTCGCGACCGTGCTGCATGAGCTGCAGTCGCTGCGCGCCGGCCCGATCTCGATGGTGACGCAGAGCGGCGGGATCGGCACGTCGGCGTTCTCCCTCGTGCAGCAGGCCGGCTTCGGGTTCCGCCACCTGATCAGCGGCGGCAACGAGGCGGTGATCACGTTTGCCGACTACCTCTACGCGCTGGCGCGCGACGAGGGCACGCGCATCATCGCCGGCTACCTCGAGGGGGTCGAGGATGGGCCGAAATTCGTACGCGCGCTGGCCGAGGCGCACGCGCAGGGCAAGCCCGTGGTGTTGATCAAGGCCGGCGCCACGGCGGCGAGCGCCCGCGCGGCGCGCGCGCATACCGGCGCCCTGGTCGGCGAAGACCGCGTGTTCGACGCGGTGCTGCAGGAGATGGGGGTGATCCGCGTCGGCTCCATCGAGGAGCTGGTCGATGTGTGCCTCGCACTCGCCGCCACGCCGGCGGACAAGATCCCGCGCGGTCCCGGTGTCGGCGTGGTGACGTTCGGCGGCGGCAACGGCGTGCTGGCGGCGGATCAGTGCGCGCGGCACGGCCTGACGACGCCGGTGCTGGATGCCGAGCGGCGCGACGGGCTGCGGCCATTGCTGCTGGCGGTCGCTTCGGCGGCAAACCCGATGGACCTGACGCCGAGCACCGCGTTTCGCGCCGAGAGCCTGGCGAAACTGCCGGCGGCGATGGACGTGCTGGCGTCGCAGACCGACATCCAGTCGCTCGTGCTGGTCGTCGGTGGACTGTCGGTGCGGGAGCGGGAGATCTCGGCCGTCTTCACCGATTTCTGGCGGCGCTGCCCGAAGGCGGTCGTCGTGGCCTGGCCGGCGCCGCCGACCGGCACCGTTGCGCGCTTCGCCGAGCACGGCATCGCGGTGTTCGAGGAGCCGGATCGTGCGCTGCGCGTGCTCGGGCGGCTCGCCGCCTATGGCGCGACTCTGGCATGGCCGCGGCGCGAAGCCGGGCTGGCGCCGCTGCCGTTCGACTGGGCGGCGCATGTTAGGCCAGGCGAGAGCGTGGTCTCGGAGGATCGCTGCCACGCGATCATGCGGGCGGCCGGGTTGCCGGTGGCGGCGGGCGCGCTGGCGCAGGATGAGGGCGCGGCGCTGCACACCGCCGAGGCGATCGGGCTGCCCGTAGTGATGAAGGGCATCACCCCGCAGGTGACGCATCGCGCCGCGGCGGGACTGCTGGCCGTCGACCTGCGCAGCGCGCAGGAGGTCGCGGAGGCGTTCCGCCGGTTGCAGGAACGCGCCGCGGAGATCGGGGTGACGCTGGACGGCGTCTATGTGCAGGCGATGGCGCGGGGCGGCGCGGAGCTGCTGGTCTCGGTGTTCCGTGATCCGCTGTTCGGCACCATGGTTTCCGTCGGCAGCGGCGGCGGCATGGCGGAGCAGCTCGACGACGTGGTGACGGCGCGGGCGCCGGTCGATCCGCGGGTGGCGGCGGCGATGCTGCGGCGGTTGCGCCGGTTCGGCGGGGCCGCCGATGCACAGGGACCGCTCGATCCCGAAAAGGTCGGCGATTTCGTGGCGCTGCTGTCGCGGCTCGGCGCCGGCGCGCCCTGGCGGCGCTTCACCTTCGAGGTGAATCCGATCAAGTGGCGGCGCGACGGCGTCGTCGCGGTCGACGGGCTGCTGGTGGTGGATGAGTCATGACCGCAGCGCCGAGCGCGCTGCAGCACGGTGGCTTCGACTCCCACGCACACGTGTTCGGAGCCGCCTGTCCGTTCGCGCCCGACGCGCTCTACATCCCGCATCCGACGCAGCGCGGCACGGCGGCGGAGTTCCGCGCGGTGCTGGAATCGCACGGCCTGACGCACGCGCTGATCGTCGGCGCCCAGCCCTACATGCACGACAACCGCTGTCTGCTGGATGCGCTCGCCGCCTCGGACGGGCGGTGGAAGGGCATCGCGCTGCTGCGGCCGGGTGCCGGCGACCGCGAGTTCGACGCGCTCGCCGATGCCGGCGTGATCGGCATCCGCTTCAACCTGACGACATTCGGGGACCGCGAGCTGACCGAGCCGGGGGCGGACCGGCTGCTGGCGCAGGTGCGCGAGCGCGGCTGGTTCCTGCAGATCCATTGCGAGCACGACGAGCTGGCCGGTGCGCTGCCGGCGCTGCGGCGTGCCGATGTCCGGCTGATGATCGATCATTTCGGGCGGCCGGAGGTCGCTCGCGGGCTTGACCAACCCGGCTTCGCCGCCTTGCTGGAGCTCGGCCGCTCCGGCCCGCACGTGGTCAAGCTGTCCGGGCCGTTCCGTTCGTCGCGCACCGGCTATCCGTATTGCGACGTCGACCTGTTCATTGCTGCGGCGATCGAGGCGTTCACCCTGGATCGCTGCGTCTGGGGATCGGATTGGCCGTACGTGCATATCGACGCGCGGATGGATTATGGGCCACCGCTGCACTGCCTGCGACGCTGGCTGCCGGAGGCGGCGGACCGCCGCAAGGTGCTTTTGGACACGCCGGCCCGGCTGTTCGGCTTTTCCGACACCCCCGGCGTTGCCGGAAACTGATGACGCGGCTCATGGGTTGGAAGGGAATGACAATGAAAAACGCCAAGGATTCCCGGCGGCGTTTCGTCACGCGTCTCGCGGTTGCGATGCTCGCGGCCGTTCTCGCGACCGGCGCCCGCGCCGCCGAGCTGACGATCGGCATGGCAGCGGCGCCCACCGCCATCGACCCGCACTACCACCTGCTCGCCACCAACATGTCGATCGACGCGCACATGTTCGAGACGCTGGTCAGCCAGGATCGGGACCTGCACCCGTCGCCCGGCCTCGCGGTCTCCTGGCACCTGGTCGATCCGCTGACCTGGGAGTTCGCGCTGCGGCCCGGCGTCAAATTCCAGGACGGGTCGGAGTTCACCGCCGAGGACGCGGTGTTTTCCATCAAGCGCGTGGCGCTGGTGCCGAACAGCCCGTCCTCCTATGTGGTCTATACGCGCTCGATCGCCGGCTTCGACATCGTTGATCCACATACGCTGCGCATCCACACCACGTCGCCGACACCGGATCTGCCGCTCGACCTCAGCCTGATCTTCATCATGTCGAGCCACGCCGCCGCCGGCCCGGTGCCGGAGGGCAAGACGACCGCACAGCTCAACGCCGGCGACGGGCTGGTCGGCACCGGGCCGTACCGCTTCGTCTCCTACACGCCGGGCGATCGTGTCGTGCTCGCCCGCAACGACGGATACTGGGGCGGCAAGCAGCCCTGGGAGCGTGTCAGCATCGTCTTCATGACCGATGGCGGTGCACGCGTCGCGGCGGCACTGTCCGGCGCGGCGGACGTAGTGGAAAAAGTGCCGGGTGATGACATCGCCACGGTCAAGGCCAACCCGAAACTGTCGCTGGTGGTGACGGCCTCGAACAGCGTGACCTATGTCGCGCTCGATGAGGGGCGCGACTCCTCGCCGGGGGTCACCGGCACCGACGGGCGCAATCCGCTGAAAGACGAGCGCGTGCGCCAGGCGCTGTCGCTGGCGATCGACCGCGAGGCGATCGCGCAGCGGATCATGGCCGGTCTGGCGACGCCCACCGGCGAACTCGTCGGCGTCGGCATGTTCGGGGCGACGCCCGGTCTGCAGTCCGACCGCTACGATCCGGCCGAGGCGAAGCGGCTGCTGGAGGCGGCCGGCTGGGGCAACGGGTTCGGGCTTCAACTGGCGACGACGAGCGGCGCCTATGTGCAGGATTCGCAGACCGGGCAGGCGATCGCCTCGATGTGGACGCGCATCGGCGTGCGCACAACTGTCGATGCGACGCCGGCGGCGATGTTCTATGCGCACCGCAATGCGCACGGGCTCAGCGCCTTCGTGACTTCGAGCTCGATCATGACGGGCCAGGCCTCCGACCTGCTCAACATTTATGTCGCAACCCCGGACAAGGCGAAAGGACTCGGCACCGTCAATTACATCGGCTATTCCAGCCCTGCCGTCGATGCGCTGCTGGCGCAGGCGTCGCAGGAGATGGACCCGCCGAAGCGCGCGGCGCTGCTGCAGCAGGCCACGCATGTTGCGCTCACCGGGGATCACGCCATGCTGCCGGTGTTCATCGAGAAGCTGGCCTATGCCGTGCGGCGGCCGCTGGTGTTCACGCCGAGCGTGAACAAATGGATCACCGCGATGCAGGTGCGTGAGCCGGCGCCGGGCACGACCAACTGAGGCCGCCGGTCAGGGCATCGGGAACTGGCGATCCATGCGCACGATGCGGCTGGCGAACCGCCAGCCCTCCGCCGTGCGGATCAGCTCGCAGTCGTACTCGCCGGGCGACAGCAGCTCCGACACGCCGTCGCGCGTCACGATATCCAGCAGGTAGCAGGTGGCCCGGCCGCGGTCGCCCTCGATGTCGATGCGCAGATTGCTGATGACATGGCGCATCCGCACGCCGCGCTCGTGGACGGCGCGGGCGTTCATTTCGGCGAAAGCGCGGATGCCGTCCGGCCCTTCGTATCGGCCGACGATCGGGCTGTCCAGCCAGCCGTCGGGAACAAAGCAGGCGACGATCTCCCCGACATCGCCGCGATCGATCGCCGCCGCATAGCGGGTGAACAGATCGTCGATGTCGAAGCGCTCGGCGATCGTCGGCCTGGCCATCTCAGGGCTGCTCGATGATCAGCAGCCCGTCGAGTGCGACGACGGCCGCGCCGTTCCAGGCGACGGGATTGACCTCGAGCACGAAGCGGCTCCAGGGAGCGGCGGCGGCGACCGCCGAGAAGCGGGCGACGAACGCGGCGAGCGGTCCGATGTCCATGCCCTCACCGCGCTTCTGCACCGACCGCAGCCGCCGCAGCGCCCGGCGCGCGGTGTCGGCATCGACGGGTGCGCAAACCAGTGTCACGTCGTCGATCAGCTCCGTCATCGTCCCGCCGGCGCCGAGCGACAGCATGACGCCGAACTGCGGATCGCGGAACGCCGAGACGAGCAGCTCGACACCAGCGTTGACGATCTGTTGCACGTAGACGCCGTCCAGCGCCACGCCGAGCGCTGCGGCGCGACCGCACAGCATGCGCCAGGTCTCGCGCACCGCCTCGGTCGAAACGATTCCGAGCGCCAGCAGGCCGGCAGCGGCACGGTGGGTAACGGCGGGCGAGATGCCCTTCATGGCGACCGGCCCGCCGATCTCTGCCGCGATCGCGATCGCCTCCGCCTCGGTGGTCGCCAGACGGCCGCGCGCCACGGCGAGCCCGGCGCTGGCGAGAATGGCGTGGCAGGCGTGTTCGGCGATCACCGTGCCGGCCGCAGGTGCGGGAACCGCCGCGGCCCAGTCGAAATCGGCCACAGCCGCCGCAGCCGCCGGCACGAGTGCTTCCGCGTACTCGGCGAGCCGGGCGATCACGCCGACGGCGCGTCCATACTCCGAGAGCAGATAGAGGCTGCCGGCCTGCGCGCGCTCCTGCGCCGCGTCAATGGCGAGCGGCCATGCGGCGACAACCGGCTTCGGGCAGCGCGCGCGGAAATCGACGACGGCCTGCGCCATCGCGGCATCGCCGCTCGCCATCGGGCCGAGCTGGAAGAACACCGTGCCGATCCCGGGATCGGCGGCGATCGTGTCGAGCGACTTCGGGAAGCGCGGCAGCCATGTCGGATCGAGATAGGCCATCGGCGTCAGGTCGACGGGATTGCGCGTCGAGGCGATCGGCGGGACCAGGCCGGCGAGCGCGTCGCGGGTGCTCGCCGAGAGTGCCGGCATCGTCAGTCCGACACGGTCGCACTGGTCGGCCGACAGCACGCCGCTGCCGCCGCCGAACGTGACGGCGGCTACGCCGCGGCCCTGCGGCAGCCTGCCGAGATCGGCGCTGAGCTGCAGCGCCACGTCGAGCAGCTCCTCCAACGAACGGACCTGGATGGCGGCGCAGTCGCGCAGCACCGCGTCCCAGACGCGGCCCTCCCCGGCGAGCGCGCCGGTGTGTGCGGCCGCGGCCGCGGCGCTCGCCATGGTCGCGCCGGCCTTGATGACGACGGCCGGCTTGCCTGCCGCACGCGCCTGCAGCAGCGCACGACGAAACTGCGCGCCGTCGCGCACGCCCTCGAGGTAGACGGCGATCACCTTGGTCGCGGTGTCGGCGGCGAAGGCGTGAATGAAGTCGGCGACGCCGACCACCGCCTCGTTTCCGGTGGACACCATGTAGCGGAATCCGCAGCCCTGCCGCTGCGCCAGCGCCAGCGCCATGGTCGCCAGCCCGCCGCTCTGGCTGACCATCGAGATATTGCCAGGGAGCAGCCGATCGAAGCTCAGCATCATCGAGGCGAAGCTCGCCGGCATCGGCGCATGGGTATCGATGATGCCGATGCAGTTCGGCCCGAGCAGTGCGAAGCCGGTGTCGTGGCAGGTGGCGGCCAGCGCCGCTTGCAGCGCCGCTCCAGGCTCGCCGCCTTCGGCGAACCCGCCGGCCCAGGCGATGCCGGCGCGGATGCCGACCGCGGCGCAGTCGCGCACCACGGTAGCCACCGCCCGCGCCGGCACCGCGAGAATGGCGAGATCGGCGCGCCCCGGCAGGTCGGCGACGCTGGGATGGCAGGCCAGCCCGCCGACGCTCGTGCGGCCGCGGCTGACCGGCCAGACCGTGCAGGGCGAGCGGAATTTGCCGAAGAACCGGACGGCCGCTCCGCCGACATTGCCGGGCTCGTCGGATGCGCCGATCACGGCGACGGTGCGCGGGGCGAGCAGTGCCGAGACGTCGGTAAAGAGGTCGCCGACCGGCCGCTGCCGCAGGTTCGCGTCCATCGCCCTCCTCCGTCATCTCGTTGACGGCCATCGCCTGGACCGCGCGGGCGCAGTATGGTTGACGGTTTGAAATGGTTCAAGCGGTCGGCTCTTGCGGGATGACCGGCGGCCTTGCCCAGCCATCGCCGGTCCGCACCCAGGCGCCGACGGGCGCGAACGCCGCAGCAGGACGCCCGCCAGCACAATGAACGAGGCTCGCCGACCCACGATCAAGGACGTCGCACAGCATGCGGGGGTCTCGGTCGGGACTGTCTCGCACGTGCTGAACGAGACGATCAACGTCAGCGCCGAGCTGCGTCAGCGCGTGGAGGCGGCCACGCGCGCGCTCGGTTACGAGCAGAACATGCTGGCGCACGCGCTGCGCCGGCAGCGCGCGCCGGTGGTCGGGCTTTCGATGCCGCATGTCGCCAGCGCCTATCTCGCAGCTCTGATCGATCTGTTCGAGGACATCGCCGCCGGCCGCGGCTACCAGGTGATGCAGGTGCTGACACGACGCGACCCGGAGATCGAGCTGCGCCGGGTTCGCGAGCTGCTGCGCCACCGTGTCGCGGGACTGCTGTTGGTGCCGACGCTCGACCCGCGGCGGACGCTGGACCTGATCCATGAGTCCAGGACGCCGGCGGTGCTGGTGGATCGGCCGGCTGACGACCCGCGCTTCGATCAGGTGACCTTCGACAACCGCCGGGTGATGCACCAGCTGGCGACCGAGCTGATCCGCCTCGGCCATCGCCGCATCCTGTTCGTGGTGCAGTCGCAGATGCTGATCATCTCCCGCCAGCGGATCGAGGCGCTGCGCGCCGCGGCGGCGCAGATACGGCGTCCGGTGAAAATCGCGATCCTGGAGATCGGCGACGATGCCGCCAGTTACGCCGACCGGCTATTGCAGGTCATGCAGAGGCCCGCACACCCGACGGCGGTGATCGTCAGCAACAGCACGATCGCCGCGCTCACCCTGTCGGCGCTGCAGACGATGGCTGGCGCGTATCCGGACCGGATCTCGCTGGTCTCGTTCGAGGAGCCGGAATGGGCGGAGCTGATCAGCCCGCGGTTGTCGGTCATCCGTCAGCCGATTCGCGACATCGCACGCCAGGCATGGCAGCTGCTGCTGCGGCGAATGCAAGGCGACCCGATCCCGGTCGAGCACCTGGAGCTGCATGCAACCGTCATGCTGCGCGAGTCGGTGCGCAAGCCGCCGCCGCGGGGCCGAGACGCCGGTCCTTGAAATGTTTCAAGGTGGCGATCATAGTGTCACGTTCCGAGCGTCAAGCTCGCCCGAGCAATCGGGCCCGGTGCCGCGCCAAAGCGGGCTTGCCGGGGGCGAGGACGAGGGGGAACGCCGATGACATTGATCTCAACCCGCAGGCGCGTGCTGGTCGGAATGGGGGCAATGACGCTGCCCCTGGTGGCGATCCGGCGCGCCGTGTCCCAGCAGGTCTACAAGTTCCAGCTGAGCCATTCGCTCGCCCCCTCGGACGCGGTGAACACGGCGATGGTCTCGCTCGCCGACAATCTGAAGAAGCGCACGGACGGGCGCATCCAGGTCACCGTCTTCCCCGCCGATCAGATGGGCGCGCAGGCGGATGTGGGCGAGATGGTGCGCCAGGGCGGCTCCATCATCCAGCTGACGGATCCGCTGTTCCTCGGCCTCTACGTGCCTGATGTCGCGATCCTGCAGGCGCCTTACCTGATGGACAAGCCGGAGGATTTCCGAAAGCTGCTTGGCACGCCCTGGATCGACAGCCTCGCCGACCGGCTCGCCGGCAAGGGCTATCGGGTGATCTCCTGGAACAGCTATTTCGGCACGCGGCAGATGCTGGCGAAGCGGCCGATTCACGAACCGAAGGATATCGCCGGCCTGAATTTCCGCTGCGGCGCGGCACCGATGTACGTGGAAATGGTCAAGGCGATGGGGGCGCGCCCGATCACCACCAGTTTTGCGGAAGTCTACACCGGCCTGGCGCAGGGCACCCTCGACATGCTGGAGGCGCCGCTGCCGACGATGTGGGCCTCCAAATTCTATGAGCAGGCGAAATACGCGGCGCTGACCGGCCACATGATCGGCTGGGATCCGGTGGTGGTGAGCGAGACCGTCTGGCGCGGCATGCCGGCCGACCTGCAGAAGATCATGCTGGAGGAGGCGGACAACGCCGCCAACCTGATGAGCCGGCTGAAGGTGCAGGACGAGAAGGACATGATCCCGAAATATCAGGGCGCCGGGGTCACCGTGATCAGCGACGTGGATCGCGACGCGTTCCGCCGCATGACGGCGCCGATCTACGACACCTATCCCGGCTTCACCCCGGGCCTGCACGCGACGGTGCAGAAGCTGCTGAACGCATGACGCCGCCTGCCGGCGACGTGCCGGGCGAGGCGCTCCAGCGCATCGTGCTGGCGGACGAGGCGCTGCCTCATGCGCCGCGCTACCGCCTCTCCCTCGAGCAGGTGGTGATGAATGTCAGCTTCATCGTGCTGGTGGTGTCGATCTTCTGGGGCGTGCTGTCGCGCTACGTGCTGGAGACGCCATCCACCTGGGTGCAGGAGGTCTCCAGCATCGCCTTCTGCTGGCTGACGTTTCTCGGCGCCGCCGAGGTGCAGCGGCGCGGCAAGCATGTCAGCGTCGACCTCGTCACCGGCCTGCTGCCGGAACGGCCGCGGGTGTTTCTCGCGGCCGCGATGTCGCTGTTCATCGCGGTGTTCTGCTTCTACGTCGCCTGGCTCGGCTGGCGCGAGACGCAGGCGAGCCGCAGCGCCAGCACGCCGATGCTCGGCATCCCGCTGAGCGTGCTGTATATCGGCCTGACCTGCGGCTTTGCGCTGATGGGGATGCGCACCGTGCAGCGTCTGGTCGTGCGGTTGCGGACGGGGCGGGCGGTTGGCTGATGGATCTCTGGCCGCTGGCCGTCTTCCTCGGCCTGATGCTGCTGAACGCACCGGTGGCCGTCGCCATCGCCTGCGGCGCGCTGCTGTTCTTCCTGCGCCAGAACGGCTTGCCGATCGACCTGTTCCCGCAGCGGCTGGCGGCGTTCTCCAACTCCTTCCCGCTGGTCGCGATCCCGATGTTCACCTTCGCCGGCGTGATCATGAACCACGCCGGCATCACGACGCGGCTGCTCAACCTGGCGGAGACGCTGGTCGGCCATATGCAGGGGGCGCTGGCGCAGACCAACGTGCTGCTGGCGACCCTGATGGGATTCGAGTCCGGGTCCGGCAATGCGGACGCCGCGATGCAGTCGAAAATGCTGGGGACGGAGATGGTCCGGCGCGGCTATCCGCGGCCGATCGCCGCCGCCGTGGTCGCCGCCTCCGCCGTCATCACGCCGATGATGCCGCCCGGTCTCGGCTTCGTGCTGTACGGGTACTTGGCGAATGTCTCGGTGGGGCGGCTGTTCATGGCCGGCATCGTGCCGGGCTTTCTGCTGATGACGGCGCTGATGATCACCACGCGGTTCATCGCCAAGCGCCGCAATTTCCGGCCGACGCGCGAGCGCCGGGCGTCGCTGCACGAAATCCTGGCGGCACTCCGCCAGGCCGCCTGGGCATTGACCGTGCCGTTCGTCATCATCTTCGGCCTGCGCTACGGCATTTTCACGCCGACCGAGGCGGGCGCCGTGATCTCCGCCTATTCGCTGCTGGTCGGCTTGTTCATCTATCGGGAGCTGAAATTCTCCCAGCTCTGGGGGCTGCTGACCGAGGCGGCGCTGGCGAGCGCCATGGTCATGCTGATCATCAGCGCCGCCAACGCGCTCGGCTTCTACATGACGATGGAGCAGATCGCCGCGCAGCTGGCCGCCACGCTGTCGTCGGTGACCAGCGATCCGCTGCTGCTGCTGGTCGTGATCAACGTGTTCCTGCTCTGCATCGGCATGGTGCTGGAGAGCGTGGCGGCGCTGATCCTGCTGACGCCGATCCTGGCACCGATCGGCGCGCATGTCGGCATCAATCCCGTGCATCTCGGCCTGCTGATCGTGATGAACCTCACGCTCGGGGCGGTGCATCCGCCGGTCGGCACGCTGATGTTCATCTCCTGCGGCGTGCTGGACGTGAAGATCGCCGACTACACCCGTGCGGTGCTGCCGCTGCTGGCAGTGGAGGTCTGCGTGCTCATCCTGGTCATGCTGGTGCCGCAGCTGGTGCTGTTTCTGCCCAACCTGGCGTTCGGGCCCGGGCAATGAAGCGCCCGCGATGAGCGACAGCCATGTCCATCTCGAGACGCGGCCGGACGGCGTGGCCATCGTGCGGCTGGCGCGCCCGCCGGTGAACGCGCTCGGCCGGGCGACGCGGGAGGCGCTGATCGCCTGCTTCGACGGCTTGCAGGACCGCGACGACGTGCGGGCGATCGTGCTGACGGCGGAGGGGCGCGTGTTCTGCGCCGGCGCCGACATCAAGGAGAAATCGGCGCTGGCCGGCGCGGGCGACTACACGCGCGCCAACCGGCTGACCCGCGACGTGTTCTTCTCCATCATTGACAGCGCCAAGCCGGTGATCGCCGCGGTGAACGGCCCCGCACTCGGCGCCGGCTGCGTGCTCGCCGCCTGCTGCGACATGATCTTCGCCACCGACACGGCGGTATTCGGCATGCCGGAGATCGATGTCGGCCAGGGCGGCGGCGCCAGCATCATGCAGCGCATCCTGCCGCCCTCGAAGGTGCGGCGCATGATGCTGACCGGGGAGCGCGTGCCGGCGGCCGAGCTCTTTCGCCTCGGCGCGGTGGAGGCCTGCGTGCCGGAGGCGGAGCTGCTGCCGGCGGCGCTGGACATCGCCGCCACGATCGCCGCCAAGAGCCCGGCGGCGGTGCGGCGTATCCGCGGCTCCTTCGCCGAAGTGGAGGCGCTCGGCATCCGCGAGGGTTTTCAGGTCGAGCAGAGCTACACGACGGAGCTGAGCCGCTCGCCGGATGCGGCGGAGGCGCGTCGGGCGTTCTTCGAGAAGCGCAAGCCGGTGTTCGGCACTGGGAACGAGTGATGGCGAAGCGCTGGGTGAAGCGGCCGGACGGGTCCAACTGGGGCGAGTACGGCGAGAACGACCAGCTCGGCCGGCTCAACCTGATCACGCCGGACTGCGTGCGGGCGGCGGCGCGCGAGATCGTCGAAGGCCGGACCTTCTGCCTGAGCATGCCGCTCGACAAGCCCGGCGGAAACCTGCTGAGCCCGAGCCGCTATCCGCCGGTGATCCGCCCGACCGTGCGCAACGGCCGGGTGCGGATGAACTATCGCGTCGCCGACGACATCCCCGGCGCGCCGGACCTGATCTGCGACGACGCGGCGGTGCTGCACACCCAGTATTCCACGCACTGGGACGCATTCTCGCATGTCGGCTTCATGTTCGACGCCGACGACGACGGCATCCCGGAGCCGCGCTATTACAACGGCTTTCGCGGTGGCGAGGACATCGTCGGTCCCGCCGACCCCGGGGAGGCCGGGTCGGTCGGCGTGTTCGAGGCGAAGACCACCTCGATCGTCCGGGCGCTCGGGATCGACGGCATGGCCGCCACTTGCGTGCAGGGGCGCGGCGTCATGGTCGACCTGCACGCGCAATTCGGCGACCGGCGGGTCGCGGTCGGATACGACATGCTGATGGAGGTGATGCGCGCGGACCGTGTGCAGGTCGAGCCGGGCGACCTCGTCTGCCTGCATACCGGGTATGCCGATTTCCTGCTGCGCAACACGGGTCGGCTGGATGCGGCGGCGGTGCACAACGCCTGCGCGTCGCTGGACGGGCGCGACCAGAAACTGCTGGACTGGATCACCGACAGCGGCCTGGCGGTGCTGATCGCCGACAATTTCGCCGTCGAGTGCTATCCGGCGGAGCACAGGACGTGCTGCGCTGCCGCGCCGCTGCACGAGCACTGCCTGTTCAAGCTCGGCATCCACCTCGGCGAGCTCTGGCACCTGACGCCGCTCGCGCGCTGGCTGCGCGCCGCCGGCCGCAACCGGTTCATGCTGACCGCGCCGCCGCTGCGGCTGCCCGGCGCCACGGGCTCGCCGGCGACGCCGGTCGCCACCGTCTGACGCACCACACGGAGCAGATCATGCCGAAACCGCAATCGCCGTACGACCCCGCCAGCGCGCCGAAGAACCTCGAGTTCATCCGCTACGAGAAGAAGGGCCACACCGCCCATGTGACGATCAACCGCCCGGAGGTGCGCAACGCGCTGCACAGCTACGCCTATGCCGAACTGCGCTCCTGCTGGCGCGATATCGGCCTCGATCCCGAGATCTATGTCGGCATCCTGACCGGCACCGGCGCGGCCTTCTGCGCCGGGCGCGACGTGAAATTCCTGGCGCGTCACCGCGCCGAGGGCAAGCGGACGCCGCATGAGGACCCGAACCATCCGCTGTTCCACTGGGGCGGCGGCGGCCAGCCGCAGGACGTGAACCTGGAGAAGCCGCTGATCGTCGCCTTGAACGGTTTTGCCGTCGGCGTCGGGCTCAACATGGCCCTGCAATGCCAGCTCCGCGTCATGGCCGAGGATGCGTGGATCGGCGACCAGCACACCAATGTCGGCCGGCTCGGTGCGCCGCACGAAATGTATCAGGCGCTGCCGCGCACCGCCGCCGCCTTCCTGACCCTGTGCAACGGCCGGCTTTCCGCGCAGGAATGCCTGCAGCTCGGCATCGTCAACAAGGTGGTGTCGAAGGAGAGGGTGGTGCACGCGGCGGAGGAAATGGCGGACATGATCTGCCTGGGCTCGCCGCTTGCGACGCAGGCGGCGATCCGGCTCTATCGGCTCACCGCGGCGTTCCCGGCGTCGCTGTCCGCCTACGCACGGCATCTCGACCAGGAGATCGCGGAGACGGAAGACGGCGCGGAGGGCGCGCAGGCCTTTGCCGAGAAGCGGCGCCCGCAATGGAAGCTGCGCTGAGCGGCGGGAGCGCGCGGTATGGACCTGACGCAGTGCCGCCTGGAGGTGGTGGATTTCATCGCCACCGTGACGATGGACCGGCCGCCGGTGAATGCGCAGAACGCCGGCATCCGCGAGGAGATGACCCGTGTCTTCGACGCGCTGAGCGATCGCGATGACGTGCGCGCGGTGATCCTTACCGGCGCCGGGAAATTCTTCTCCGCGGGCGCCGACATCAAGGAGCGGCCATCGGTCGGCCGCGAGCCGGGGGACTACATCCGCCACAACCGGCTGACGCGCGAGTTCTTCTATTCCATCATGGAGTGCAGCAAGCCGGTGATCGCGGCGGTGAACGGCGCGGCGATCGGCGCCGGGCTGGCAACGGTGCTGATGTGCGACATCATGCTGATCGCCGAGGATGCCTATGTCTCCATGCCGGAGATCGACGTCGGGCTGTCGGGCGGCAACAAGATGCTGATGCGCTTCTTCAGCATCCCCAAGGCGAAGATGATGTTCTTCACCGGGGAACGGGTGCCGGCGGCCGAGCTTTTCCGCCTCGGCCTGGTGGAGGCGGTGCTGCCGCCGGCGGAGCTGATGCCGCGGGCGCGGGAAATCGCGGGGCGGATCGCCGAGAAGAGCCCGCTCGCCATCAAGCACGCCAAGCGCAACTTCAACACGGTGGAGACGCTGAGCCAGCGCGACGGCTACCGCTTCGAGCAGGACGTGACGCATGAGCTCTCGAAGACCGACTACGCGAAGGAGGCGCAGCGCGCCTTCATCGAAAAGCGCAAGCCGGTGTTCAGGTAGTGGCGTCGCTGGAAACCATTCCGGAGCTGCTGCAGGCTGCCGCGCGGGAGCGCGGGGCGGTCGAGGCGCTGGTGATACCGGCCGCTCGGCTCGACTACGCGGACCTGCTGCACCGGGTCGAGCGGCTGGCCGGCGGTCTCGCGGCGCAGGGCGTCGGTCCCGGCGCGCATGTCGCGATCTGCATGGCCAATGCGCCGGAGTGGCTGATCGCGTGGTACGCGGCGGTCTGGCTCGGCGCCACGGCGGTGCCGATCAACACACGCTGGAAGGACGAGGAGATCGCCTGGGCGCTCGACTTTTCCGACGTGAGCTGCGTCGCCTTCGCCGATACCGTCGTGAAAGTGGATTTCCTGGCGATGTTCGCACGGCTGCGGCCGCGTTTGCCGAAAGTGGCGACCTGGATCGCGGTCGGCGCGCGGGTGCCGGCCTGGGCGCGGCATTTCGACGACGTGGCCGGTCCGGCGCCGCCGATTAACGCGGATCCCGACAGCATCGGGCTGATCCAGTTCACCTCCGGCAGCACGGCGCGGCCAAAAGGTGCCATGCTGAGCCACGCCGCCATGCTGATCTCGGCGCGCGGCGGTGCCGACGCGCAGGGCGTGCATACGGGGGACCGGTATTTTTGCCCGCGGCCGTTCTTCCACGTCGCCGGCTCGGTCGCCGCCGCCCTGGTGACATTGGCGACACAGTCCTGCCTGGTCAGCATTCCGGTTTTCGACCCGGCGCTGGCCGTGCGGATGCTGGCGGAGGAGCGCTGTAACTTCACCGTCGGCAACGACTCGATGTTCCTGATGCTGATGAATCAGCCGGACATCCCGGAACTGCCGGATCTCCGGGGCGGCTATGCCGCGGCGGGGCCGCAGGTGCATCGGCTCATCCGCGAACGGCTCGGCGCCCCGTATCTCTGCTCGTCCTACGGCATGTCGGAGACGTGCAGTTCGCCGGCGCTGGCGCGGTGGGACGATCCGTTCGAATCGCGGGCGGCGGGGCTGCTGCTGCCCTATCCCGGAGTGGAAATCCGCATCCGCCGGCCTGGTGCCAGGACGGATTGCGCGATCGGCGAGCCGGGCGAGCTGTTCATCCGCGGGCGCATCGTGATGTCCGGCTACTACAAGCAGCCGGAAGAGACTGCGGCGGCGATCGACGCCGAAGGATGGCTCGCGAGCGGCGACGTCGCCGTCGCCGAACCGGGTGGGCGGTTCCGCTATATCGGCCGGCTGAAGGACATCATCCGCGTCGGCGGCGAGAACGTCTCGCCGGCCGAGGTGGAGAGTTTCCTGCTGAAGCATCCCGACATCGCGGCGGCGCAGGTCGTCGGACTGCCGGACGAGCGGCTCGGCGAGATCGTTGCGGCCTATGTGATCCTGCGCGCCGGTGCCCGCGCAACGCCGGCCGCGTTGATTGAATGGGCGAGGCAGGCGATGGCGGGATACAAGGCGCCGCGCCACATCGGCATCGTCGCGAGCTTCGACGACGTGATGACCGGCAGCGGCAAACCGCGCAAGGACTTGCTGCGGGCACGCGCGCGGGCGGAGTTCGCGCCGGGAAAGGCCGCGTGATGGACGCTCGGCTTGCCGGCAAATCCGTGCTGGTGGTCGGCGCCGGCGCCTCGGCGCCGGGCTGGGGGATCGGCCGTGCGGTGACGGCGCAGTTCGTGCGCGAGGGCGCGCGCGTGCTGGCCGTCGATGTCGAACCGGACCGGCTGGAAGAAACGGCGCGGCTGATCGCCGATGAGGGCGGTGCGTGCCAGACGGCGGTGGCGGATTCGCTGTCGCTGCCCGACATGGAGCGCGCGGTGCAAGGCTGCGTTGCCGCGTTCGGGCGCATCGACGTGCTGCAGCACAATGTCGGCGGCGGCGGGCCGGGCGGCGTGCTGGAGACCAGCGAGGCGGAGTGGCGGCGGCTGATCGATCTCAACCTGACCAGCGCCTTCATCGTCGCCAAAGCCGCGCTGCCGGCGATGCTGGACGCAGGCGGCGCCATCACCTTCATCAGCAGCGTCGCGGCGTTCCGGCCGGTGGCGGGCAGCTCGCCCGCCTATCACGCAGCAAAGGCAGGGGTGGTGCAGCTCGCGCGCGTGATCGCGCTGCAGCACGCAGCGCAAGGCGTGCGCGTCAACTGCATCCTGCCGGGCTACGTGGACACGCCGGAGATGCGGCGGCGTCATGCCGCGCGGTTCGGCGCCGGGCGGGTGGAGGAGATCATGCAGCGTCGTGCCGCGACCATTCCGAGCGGACGCGCAGCCAGCGTCTGGGATATCGCTCATGCCGCGGTGTTCCTGGCGAGCGACGAGGCGCGGCAGATCTCCGGCACGGAAATCGTCATCGACGGCACGCAGACCTTGCAGTCCGCACCGCCCTATCTGCCGCCCGGCTGAACCAGAGGGAGCCAGGAGGAAACATGCGCCCCATTCCCGCACTTATCGCACTCGGCTGCCTGCTCGCGGGCTCGGCACTGGCGCAACCCGCGCCGGTGAAGCTCGGCGTGCTCGAGGACATGGCCGGACCGACCTCGTACCTGAATGGCCAGGGTTCGGTGGACGCGGCGCAGCTGGCAGCGGACGATTTCGGCGGCAAGGTGATCGGGCGCCCGATCGTCGTGATGTCAGCCGACCATCAGCAGAAGCCTGCGGTCGGCGCGGCGATCGCGCGCCGCTGGATCGACGAGCAGGGCGTGGACGTGCTGCTCGACATACCGAACTCCGACATCGCGCTCGCCGTCGACCAGGTGATCGCGGAGAAGCATCGGCTCGCCATCTTCGTCGGCGCCGTCACCGACCGCATCAGCGAGCAGGACTGCAATCCATATGCGATGCAGTGGGGGCTGGACACCTACGCCGATTCGCAGACCGTACGACCGCTGATCAAGTCGGGCTTCGACAGCTTCTTCTTCCTGACCTCGGATTACGTGTTCGGCCATACGCTGGAGGATGCGGCGCGCAGCGCCATCGCCGCCGCCGGGGGAAAGGTGCTGGGCAGCGTGACCATCCCGCTGGAGACCACGGACTATTCGTCCTTCCTGGTGCAGGCGCAGGCATCCGGGGCGAAGGTGGTGGCGCTGCTGATCTCCGGCGGCAGCCGGCTGGTGACGGCGTTCAAGCAGGCGCGCGAGTTCGGCCTCTCCGACGCCAGCCACAAGGTCACCAGCCTGCACATCTATACCGAGGACGTGCATACGCTCGGCTTGCCGGCGACGCAGGGACTGGAGGCGGTGGTGCCGTTCTACTGGAACCGCGATGCGGCTTCGCGCGCCTTCTCCGAGCGCTACAAGGCGCGGTTCGGCCATCTGCCGTCGGAACTGCACGCCGGCGTCTATTCGGCGACGCTGGCCTATCTGAAGGGCGTCGAAAAAGCCGGCACGACGGACGCGGCAAAAGTCCGCGCGGCGATGGCGGAGATCACGATCGACGACGTCTACGCCCAGCACGCGACCTTGCTGGCGAACGGGCGCCTGATCCACGATCTCTATCTGGTGCAGGTGAAGACGCCCGCGGAATCGAAGGATCCCTGGGACTACTTCAATCTCGTCGCGACCATCCCGGCCGCCGAGGCGTTCCGACCGCTATCGCAGAGCCTCTGCCCGCTGGTGAAGCACTAGCCTGCATGGCATCGGCGAGGGAAGAGGCCGCCGGACATGCGGGCGGTCTCGGCCTGTCGCGATCGGAGCGCGTGGCGCTCGCCGGCCTGGCGGCATTGCTCGTGTTCGGGCCGTTCGCGATCTACCCGATCTTCCTGATGAACGCGCTGTGCTTTGCGCTGTTCGCCGCCGCCTACAACCTGATGATCGGCTATGTCGGGCTGATGTCGTTCGGCCACGCGGCGTTCTTCGGCATGGGCAGCTATGTCGGGGGCTGGACGGCGCGCTATTGGCACCTCGATCCGCTGCTGGCGATCGCCATGGGCGGCGCGACCGGGCTGCTCATGGGAACCGCCTTCGGCTGGCTGGCGCTGCGCCGGCAGGGGCAGGCCATCTACTTCGCGACGATCACGCTGGCGCTCGCGCAGATGGTGTATTTCGTCTGCGTGCGCGCAACGGGCTTCACCGGCGGCGAAGACGGGCTGCAGCAGGTGCCGCGCGGACGACTGCTGGGCCTGCTGTCGCTGACCTCGGACCGTGCCATGTACGTCGTCGTGGCGGCGATCTTCCTGGCCGGCTTTCTGGCGATCGTGCGGGTGGTCCATTCGCCCTTTGGCCAGGTCCTGGTGGCGATCCGCGAGAACGAGCCGCGCGCCGTCTCGCTCGGCTACCAGACGCGGCACTACAAGCTGATCGCCACGATCATCTCCTGCACGTTGAGCGGCGTCGCCGGCGCCATGCAGGCGATCGTCTTCGGCATCGCCTCGCTGGAAAACGTGCACTTCTCGATGTCCGGCGAGGTCGTGCTGATGACCCTGACCGGCGGAATGGGCACCTTGCTGGGACCGGTGGTCGGCGGCTTCCTGGTGACGGCGATGGAAAACTATCTCGCCCCGCTCGGGAACTGGGTCAACGTGCTGCAGGGGATCGTGTTCGTCGCCTGCGTGCTGACGTTCCGGCGCGGTATCGTCGGCGTGCTCGGGGCGCGCACGGGCTGGCGGCTGTGATCCTCGGCGTCCCGCCGGCGCTGCTGTTCAGCCAGGTCATGCTCGGGCTGATCAACGGCGCCTTCTATGCGCTGATGTCGCTCGGTCTCGCCGTGATCTTCGGCCTGCTCAACATCATCAACTTCGTGCACGGCGCGCTGTTCATGATGGGCGCGATGCTCGCCTGGCTGCTGGCGAGCTATGTCGGCCTCGGCTACTGGTGGGCGCTGTTCATCGCGCCGGCGATGGTCGGCGTGTTCGCGCTGATGCTGGAACGTCTGTTCGTGCGGCGGCTGCACGGCGTCGACCCGCTGTACGGCTTGCTGCTGACCTTCGGCCTGGCGCTCGTTATCGAGGGGGTGTTTCGGGTCAAGTTCGGCACGCAGGGGATGGGGTACGACATTCCGCCATCCCTGCAGGGCGCATTCCGGCTCGGCTTCATGGTGCTGCCGGTGTATCGCGCCTGGGTGGTCGCCGCCGCGGTGCTGCTGTGCCTGCTGATCTGGCTCGCGGTCGAGAAGACGCGGCTCGGATCGGTGTTGCGGGCAGCGACGGAGAATGCAGCGCTGGTGCAGGCGTTCGGGATCAACGTGCCGCGGCTGGTGACCCTGATCTACGCTCTCGGCGGCGCGCTCGCCGCATTCGCCGGGGTGCTGGGGGCGCCGATCACCTCGGTCGATCCCAACATGGGGCAGAACATCGTGATCGTCGCGTTCGCCGTGGTCACGATCGGCGGTCTCGGCTCGATCGCCGGGCCGATCGTGATGGGCTTCGTGGTCGGCCTGATCGAAGGGCTCACAAAAGTGTTCTACCCGGACGCCTCCTCGGTCGCCATCTTCGTGCTGATGATCCTGGTGCTGCTGATCCGGCCGGCCGGCCTGTTCGGCCGCGCGGCGTGATCGTCACCCGACCAGCCGGCCGCCATCGACGGGCAGCACGACGCCGGTCACGAAGCGCGCGTCGTCGGAGGCGAGATAGAGGCATGCGGCAGCGATGTCGGCGGGCTCGCATAATCGGCCGAGCGGCACCTCGGCGGCGAGCCGCTCCAGCGTCCCCTCGGCGTCATCGCCGAACATGGTCGCGACCATCCCGGTGCGACCGAGCAATGGCGCGACGGCGTTGACGCGGATGCGGTCGCGCGCGAGCTCCCCGGCGAGCGATTGGGTGAGCGAGATCACCGCGGCCTTGGTCGCATTGTACCAGGCCATGCCGGGCCGTGGCCGGATCGCGGCGAGCGAGGCGATGTTGACGATGGCGCCGCCGCCGGCCTCGCGCAGCGCCGGCACGGCGTGGACGCACATGTGATGGAGGCTCTTCACGTTGACGGCGAACAGGCG
>JAFAYM010000240.1 GCA_019240395.1 Acidisphaera sp.
TTGGCGAGATCATCGGCCGCCTTGGCGCGCTCCTCGAGCAGCTCCTCGCGCCGGCTCTCATGCGGGCCGCCCGAGGCGATCTCGCGGTCGAGGATCGCGACCTCCGTGTCGATCAGCGAAATCCGCCGCCGCCGGTCCTCGACCGGCGCGGGCACCGCCGCCTGGCTCATGCCGACGCGCGCGCAGGCGGTGTCGATCAGGCTGACCGCCTTGTCCGGCAGCTGCCGGCTCGGGATGTAGCGGGCGGAAAGCCGCACCGCCTCGCTCACCGCCTCATCGAGGATGCGCGTCTTGTGGTGCGCCTCCAGGGTGGAGACCAGGCCGCGCACCATGGCGATGGCGGTCGGCTCGTCCGGCTCCTCCACCTTGACCACCTGAAAGCGCCGGGTGAGTGCGGCATCCTTCTCGAAATACTTCTTGTACTCGGCCCAGGTGGTGGCGGCGACGGTGCGCAACTCGCCGCGCGCCAGCGCCGGCTTCAGCAGATTGGCGGCGTCGTTCTGCCCGGCGCCGCCGCCGGCGCCGATCAAGGTGTGCGCCTCGTCGATGAACAGGATGATCGGCTTCGGGCTCGCCTTGGTCTCCTCGATGACCGATTTCAGCCGGTTCTCGAACTCGCCTTTCACCCCGGCGCCGGCCTGCAGCAGGCCGAGGTCGAGGGTGCGCAGGATCACGTCCTTCAGCGCCGGCGGCACGTCGCCCTCGGCGATGCGCGCGGCGAAGCCTTCGACCACCGCGGTCTTGCCGACGCCGGCCTCGCCGGTGAGGATCGGGTTGTTCTGCCGCCGCCGCGTCAGGATGTCGATGACCTGACGAATCTCGAAATCGCGGCCGAGGATCGGGTCGATCTTTCCCGCCCGCGCCCGCGCGGTGAGATCGATCGTGTACTGGTCGAGCGCGCCCGACCCCACCGGCCGCGGCGTGCCGTCCGAGCCGGACGCCGGTGCGCCCTCGACGGCGGTGGTCGCACTCGCCGCCTCGGCGGTGTTGGCGGTGATCGCGGCGTAATCGCGCTTGAGGGTGTCGGCGGGGATTTTCAGCAGCTGGCTCGAGGCCTCGTGGGCGCGGCGCTGCAGGGTTTCGTCGGCGAGCATCGCCCAGAGCAGGTGGCCGGAGCGCACCCGCGTCGCCCCCTGCTCCACCGAAGCCAGGAGCCAGGCCTGCTTGGCCGTCTCGACGATATCGGGCGACAGGCTGGGGGCGCGCGCATTGCCGGTCTTCTGCCGATCGAGCGAGCGGTTGAGGTCGGTGACGAACCGGCCCTGATCCGCCTCGTAGTGGCGCAGGATCGCCGCGATATCGGTATCGGTACCGTCGGCGAGCTTGAGCAGCCAGTGCTCGATCTCGACGTTGTAGTTGCTGCGCGACAGGGTCAATCCGGCCGCCGCCTCCAGCGCACGGCGACAATGTTCGTTCAGCCGCCCCACAAGCGACTTCAGGTCGATCGCCGCCATCAGCTGCACCCCCCCGGGCTCTGCGTTGCAGGTCTCGCGCAACCGCAGTCAGTTCGCGGCCGCGGAAGCGTACGGTAGCACGCCCCATTTCGCGGCGGCAGACTATGTGTTACGCCAAAGCGCTGTCCAGCCGCTTTGAGAGGGGGGTTGGACGGGATGTCAGTATTTCGGAAGAAACGATGGATACGTCTCCGGAAGGTTTCGACCTGGCAGCGCTGCTCGAGCCGATCGCCGGCGACAACCCCGCCGGTCCGGACCTGCGCGAGGACTACACCCCGCAATCCCTGTACTTCCGGCTGCGCGACGCGCGCGCCGAGGCCCGCGCCGCCGAGCGCGTCGCCGACGCGGCCGAGGGCGGCGCCGATACCGGCGAGCCGCCGCAATGGCGCAGCATCCGCCAGCTGGCGCCGCAGGGGCTGGCGCTGTCCAAGGATCTCGAGATCGCCGCCTGGTACACCGAGGCGCTGATCCGCAGCGACGGCCTGGTCGGCCTTACCGCCGGCGTGCGCCTGATGGGCGGGCTGGTGGACACGTTCTGGGAGCAGCTCTATCCGCTGCCCGACGAGGACGGGATAGCGACCAGGGTGGCGCCGGTCACCGGCCTGAACGGCGAGGGCGGCGACGGCACCCTGAGCCAGCCGCTGCGCAAGCTGCCGCTCTATCCGCGCCCCGACGGCTCGATCGTGGCGTTCTGGGAATACGAGCGTTCGGCCGAGCTGCTCACCGTGGATGCGACACGGCGTGCCCAGCGGCTCGCCGCCGGCGTGCGGCCCTTCGAGGACGTGGAGAACGAGGCGCGCGCTGCCGGCGGCGCGCGCTTCGCCGCGCTGCGGCGCGCCACCCTCGCCGCCCTCGCCGCCTGGCAGGCGCTCAGCGACTCGCTGGATGCCAAGGCGGGGGCGGATGGGCCGCCGACCAGCCGGGTGCGCGACATGCTGCTGCAGCTCGCCGAGGTCTGCGGCAAATACGCCCCGCCCGAAGCCGCTGATGGTGACGCCGCCGCGGCAGAAAGTGCTGCGGGAATGGCCGCGGCAGACGGCGCGGGCGGCGAGGTGGCGGTGCTCGGCGCGGCGGCCGGCGCTCCGGCCGGCCCCGGACGACTGGCGACGCGCGAGGATGCGCTGCGGCTGCTCGGGCAGGTCGCCGAGTTCTTCCGCCGCACCGAGCCGCACTCGCCGCTGGCCTATACCCTGGAGGACGCGGTGCGCCGCGGCCGGCTCAGCCTGCCCGAACTGCTCGAGGAGGTCCTGCCCGACAAGCTGGCGCGGGACGGCATGCTGATGAGCCTGGGGATCAGGCCGGCACCGGAGCCGCTGGAATAGGCGCCGCTTGCACCGGCGTCCCTGGAGGAGGTGGCGGGATCGCATGGGCGCCAAGTAGCAGCGAAGCCGCCGCTACACTGTGAGGCAGGTCACACGCGATGTGCGACCACGGTTTCTGCTGCCGCATCCGGCCTTGATCTGTCATTGACCATGGCGTGTCCGACGGGCTACAATTTCGCTTCCAAAAGCATTATGCTCGGCCGCGGTCGGAGCCTTCCGCCACGGCGAGGTGGTCTCGCGGCGAACCGATCGAAGGGGGAGAGAGGTCATGAGCGCCAGCATCCATGACAAGCTTAACCGTGTGCGCAAGCCGCGGGTGCACATCACCTACGAAGTGGAGACAGAGGGCGCACAGGTGCTGCGCGAGCTGCCCTTCGTGGTCGGCGTCATGGGCGACTTCTCCGGCGACCCGACGCAGCCGTTGCGGCCGATGGCGGAGCGCAAGTTCATCCAGGTCGACCGCGACAATTTCAACGACGTCATGGCGCGCATGACCCCAGGGCTGAACCTCAAGGTCGACAACAAGCTGGCCAATGACGGCAGCCAGATGTCGGTCAACCTGAAGTTCAACTCGCTCGACGATTTCGAGCCGGCCAAGGTGGCCGAGCAGGTGCCGGCGATGAAGGCGCTGCTGGAAACCCGCAACAAGCTGCGTGACCTGATGAGCAAGGCCGATCGCTCGGAAGAGCTCGAGGGGCTGCTCGAGCAGGTGCTGCGCAACGAGACCGAACTGAAGTCGCTGTCGAGCCAGCTCGGGCTCGGCCAGAAGGAGGGCTGAGCCGATGTCCGGGACCGAGCTCGCGCCGGAAGGCGCCGCCGCGACCACCACCGAATCCGCTGGCGTCAATCTCCTCGACCAGGTGGTCGCCGCCACCAAGCAGACCGAGCCCGACCGGGCGCAGGATCTCGTCAAGACGCTTGTCGAGCAGGCGCTCACCGGCACCGTCACCTTCGACAAGAACCTGACCCGCACCTTCGACCGCGCCATCGCCGCGATCGACCAGAAGCTCTCCGCCCAGCTCAACGAGATCATGCACAATGAGCGCTTCCTGAAGCTCGAAGGCACCTGGCGCGGCCTCAACCACCTCGTCATGAACAGCGAGACCGGCACCAGCCTGAAGATCCGGGTGCTGAACGCCAGCAAACGCGACCTCACCCGCGACCTGACCAAGGCGGTGGAGTTCGACCAGAGCCAGCTGTTCAAGAAGATCTACGAGAACGAGTTCGGCACGCCCGGGGGAGAGCCCTACGGCTCGCTGATCGGCGACTACGAGTGGGGCAGCCATCCCGACGATGTCGAGACGCTGCGGCTGATCTCCAACGTCGCCGCCGGCGCCTTCGCCCCGTTCATCTCGGGGACGGCGGCCAACATGTTCGGCTTCCAGGACTGGACCGAGCTGTCCAAGCCGCGCGACCTCGCCAAGATCTTCGAGACCCAGGAATACTCGAAGTGGCGCAGCTTCCGCGAGACCGAGGACGCGCGCTTCGTCTCGCTGGTGATGCCGCGGGTGATCGCCCGCCTGCCCTACGGCGCCAAGACCAAGCCGATCGACGAGTTCGCCTATGAGGAGGCGCCGTTCGACGCCAGCGGCGCGGCACGGCCGATGGGCCATAACGAATATTGCTGGATGAACGCCGCCTATATCATGGGCACGCGGCTCACCGATGCCTTTGCCAAGACCGGCTTCTGTGTCGCCATCCGCGGCGCCGAGGGCGGCGGCAAGGTGGAGAACCTGCCGAACCACGTCTTTACCTCCGACGACGGCGACATGGACGCCAAATGCCCGACCGAAATCGGCATCACCGATCGGCGGGAATTCGAGCTGTCCAATCTCGGTTTCCTGCCGCTCTGCCACTACAAGAACACCGATTATGCCGTGTTCTTCGGCGCGCAGAGCGTGCAGAAGCCGAAGAAATACGACCGGCCGGAGGCGACCTCGAACGCCGCCATCTCGGCCCGCCTGCCCTACCTCATGGCGACCAGCCGCTTCGCGCACTATCTCAAGGTGATGGCGCGCGACAAGATCGGCAGCTTCATGGAGGCGTCGGATTGCGAGATCTGGCTGAACCGCTGGATCAACAACTACGTCAACGCCAACGAGAATGCCGGGCCGGAGATGAAGGCGCGCTATCCGCTGCGCGAGGCGCGGGTGGAGGTGAAGGAGATCCCCGGCAAGCCCGGCTCCTACAACGCGGTCGCCTACATGCGCCCCTGGCTGCAGATGGAAGAGCTCACCACCAGCCTGCGCATGGTGGCGCGCATTCCGCAGAAGGCATAAGGGAGGGCGAGGGTCCCTCTCCGGGCTGAGTTGAGCGAAACCGAAACCGCCGAGGCGGCAGAGCAGGCGCCAAGCCCCGCCGAGCCCCACATCGTGGCGATCAGCCCGGAAGCGGCGTTGCGCGAAGCGGTGCTGGCCGGGCGCCTGTTCGGGCATCGCCACGCCGAGACCGCCAGCGCGGTGGCCGATTTCGTCGTGGCGGCCGACGCCGCGGCGCTGTGGACCTGGTTCGGCGCCGACCGGGCGCCGCGTCTCGCCGCCGATCCGGTAGCGCTGCGCGGCGCGCTCGACCGTGACATCGCCGCGCTGGACGCGCTCCTCGCCGCGCAGCTCGACGCCGTCCTGCAGCACGCCAGGCTGCGCCGGCTGGAGGGCAGCTGGCGCGGCCTCGCCTGGCTGGTGGACGGCCTCGATCCCGGCGCACGGATCAAGGTGAAGGTGCTGAATCTCGGCTGGACCGAGCTGTGCCGCGACCTCGAGCGCGCCGCCGAATTCGATCAGAGCCAGCTCTTCCGCAAGATCTATGAAGAGGAGTTCGGCTCGCCGGGCGGCGAACCATACGGCTTGCTGGTGATCGACCACGAAGTGCGTCACCGCCCGGGGCCGGGTGCGCCGAGCGACGACGTGACGGCGCTCGCCAACCTCGCCGGGGTCGCCGCCGCTGCCTTCGCGCCGACCGTGCTGGCCGCCGCGCCGGCGCTGCTGCAGGTGGACAGCTTCGCCGACCTGGCGATGGTCGCCGATCTGAGCAATCCGTTCCGCGGACCGGAGTATGCGCGCTGGCGCGGCATCGCCGGGCGCGAGGACATGCGCTTCCTCGCCCTGACCCTGCCGCGACTGCTGGCCCGCCCGCCCTGGGAGGACGATCCCGCACGCAACGACGGCTTCCGCTATGCCGAGCACGCGCCGGAACCGGAGACAAGGGTCTGGATGACCGCCGGTTATGCCTTCGCTGCGGTGGCGGCGCGCGCCTTCGCGCAGCACTCATGGCCGGCCGACGTGCGCGGCAGCGAGACCGATCGCGTGAGCGGTGGCCTGGTTCTCGATCTGCCGACCGAGCCCTTCCTGACCCATGTCGGGCGCCGCGACCAGGAATTCGTCTGCATCCGGCCCTCGCTCGACGTCATGCTGACCGACCGGCAGGAACGGGCGCTGATCGACGCCGGGCTGATGCCGCTCTCTTACCTGCCATACGGCGAGGCGGCGCTGTTCAGCGCCGTGCCCAGCCTGCAGACGCCGAGCCAGTTCATCGGCCAGACCGCCGCCGCGGCCAACGCCAATGCGCGGATCTCGGCGCAGGTCAACTACATGCTCTGCGCGTCGCGCTTCGCGCATTACCTGAAGATGCTGGGGCGCGAGATGGTCGGCGCGTTCCGCACTGCCGACGAGATCGAGCGGGAGCTGCAGGATTGGGTGACGCGCTTCGTCAACGCCAACACGGCGGCGGGGCCGGAGACGCGAGCCCGATATCCGCTGGTCGCCGCACGGGTTACCGTGAAGGAGCGGCCGGGCAAGCCCGGCGTGTACGGCTGCACGTTTCTGCTGCAGCCGCACTTCCAGCTTGATAATGTGTCGGCAGCGTTTCGACTGACCACGGATATCACTGCGGGCGGCGCGCGATGAGAAGGCTTCTCCCGCCTTGAGTCCCCGCATTGAGTAATGGGGTCTGGGGGAAAGCTGCCCCCCAACTGCTTCAAGAGGGGGGTCCAGGGCGGAGCTCTGGCCTTGCTTTCTGAGAAAGGGCCAAGCCATGTCGCAGAGCACGGAAAGCGCCGGCGAGCTGTTTCGCGCGGGCAAGCTGCAGCCGGCCATCGAAGCGGCGAACGCCGCGGTCAAGAAGGCGCCGGGCGACCTCGCCGCCCGCGTGCTGCTTGCCGAGATGCTGCTGTTCGCCGGCAATCTCGAACGGGCCGACGTGATCCTGGACGCCGCGGCGCAGGCCGACCCGTCGGCGACGGTGGTCGTCGCCGAATTCCGTCAGCTGCTGCGCGCCGATATGGCGCGCCGCCAGTTGCGCCGTGACGGCCGCCTGCCGGAGTTCCTGGGCGAACCGACGCCGGCGCAGAAGGCCCTGCTCGCGGCGTTCGTCTCGCTGAAAGCCGGCGACCCCGCCGGCGCGGCGCAGCACGCCGCCGAGGCCGAGGCGCTGCGGCCGCGCGTCGCCGGCCGCCACGGCGACGCGGCGTTCGACGACCTGCGCGACGCCGACGATCTCTGCGCCGGCCTGCTCGAGGTGCTCACGACCACCGGCAAATATTATTGGGTGCCGACCGAGCGGGTGGAGAGCATCGCCTTTCACGCGCCGAAGCGGCCGCGCGACCTGGCCTGGCGGCGCGCCAGCATCGAGGTCAATGCGGGCCCGGACGGCGAGGTCTACATCCCGGCCATGTACGGCACCGACGACCCCGGAACCACCGACGAACTGCGTCTCGGCCGCGCCACGGATTGGCGCCAGGAGGGCGCCGGCCCGGTGCGCGGCATCGGCCAGCGCACCTTCCTGGTCGGCGAGGACGCGATCGGCATCATGGACCTCACGACGCTCACCTTCGGCGCCTGATCGTCCCGGACGGCGATGCTGAAGCTGATCTTCTCGCCGCGCCCCGGCGGTGCGCCGGACAGCGGGGCCTGGGGCAATGCGGCGGACCGGCTGCTGGACGGCCAGGGCAACCTGATCCAGCCGATGCCGCGCCCGGCCGACCCGTATGTCGCGCCGCCGCCGGCGCCGAGCGCCGCGCTGCACGCGGCGATCGGCCGCTGGGTGCCGGCATCGCGCCATGCCACGGTGCTGGTGCACGGCTTCGACTTCAACCCGGTGCCGGACGAGCATCCCGCCCCGGCGGACGACCCGTTCAACCGGGTCTATGCGATGCCCGACCACGAGTTTCCGGGCCAGCCGAATGAGAGCTGGTTCCGCTTCGTCGATCCCGCGACCGCCATCGCCTTCGCCTGGAAATCCACCGGCTCGCTCAGCGACTGGGTGGAGGCCTGCTGGTCGGAGTTCTACTCCTATGCGCTGTGCGACCTGGCGCCGCTGGCGGCGCGGGCACTGGCGACCGTTCTGGCCGCCTGCCGCGCCGCCGGCCTGACCGTGGACATCGTCGCGCACAGCCTCGGGTCGCGCACCTCGATCATGGCGATCGGCGCGCTGGCGGCCTCGATGCGCAGCGCGGTGCGCCGCTGCGTGTTCATCGAAGGCGCGGAATATTGCGTGGATGCCGACACGGTGGCGCGGCTGGTCGACACGCAGTTCGTCTCGATATGCAACCGTGCCGACCCGGTGCTGCGCGACCTCGCCGGCAGCTACGGCGATCCGCAGCGGTTGCCCAATTCCATTCCCTCGATGGTGCTCGGCTATAACGGCCTCGACCGGCTGCCCAACTGGCTCGACATCGAGCTCGACCCGGCCGACCCGGCGCGCGATGCTGCGTTCCGCGCCTTCTTCAGCCGCTACAAGCTGCAGCCGAGCGGCGCGCCATTCCAGGGACGCGGCCAGCACTGGGCCGCCTATCTGTGGCCGGACAACCAGGCGATGATCAGCCGGCTGCTGACCGATACGAACTTTTCCATCAGCGAGCTGCGCGCACAGAACTTTCCGGAGGGCGTGGCCTTCGCGACGCCGGGCCGCTTCAAGGGCCAGCCGGTGCCCGGGCAGATCACGACGTGCCTGCGGCGCCAGGAACTGGAAGCCGCGGAATCCGGCGGCGGGTCGATGGCCTGACCATGCGCGATACAATCGGCAGGGGACGGCGGTGAGCGGCAGAGGCGGGCGTGATTCCCGGGCCCCGCCGCCGCGCGTGCAGCTGCCGCTGCTCGACCGGCTGATCGATGACGCGCCCGACACGCTGCGTGAGACGCCGCTTTCCGCCGCCGAGGCGATGGGCGTGCTGCGCCGGGCGGTGCGGCGCGACCTCGAGGCGCTGCTGAACGCTCGCCGCCGCTGGAACTCCTGGCCGTCGAGCCTCGGCGAGCTGCGGGTCTCCCCGCTCGCCTTCGGCATTCCCGACTTCACCTCCGGCACCTTCAACGACCAGGGCCATCGCGTCCGGCTGTGCAGCGAAATCGAGGAGACCATCCGCCGCTTCGAGCCGCGCTTCGTCACCGTCAAGGTGTCGCTGGTGGACGCGCCGAACGCGCTCGAGCCGACGTTGCGGCTGCGCATCGAGGCGCTGCTGCACGCCGAGCCGGCGCCCGAGCCGGTGTCCTTCGACACCATGGTCGATCCGACGACCTCGGACGTGGTGGTCCGCCAGCATGACGCCTGACGTTCTGGTGTAGACTGCCCCGATGTCCGACGCGCTGCTGCCCTATTACAACCGCGAGCTGATCGCCATCAGGCGCCTCGCCGCCGAGTTCGCCGAGGCGCATCCGAAGATCGCCGGCCGCCTGCGCCTGTCCGCCGATTCGGTGGATGATCCGCATGTCGCGCGGCTGCTCGAGGGCGTCGCCTTCCTGGCGGCGCGTGTGCATCACCGGCTGGACGACGAATTCCCCGAGCTCACCGACGCGCTGCTCGGGGTGCTCTACCCGCACTACTTGGCGCCGGTGCCGTCCTGCTCCGTCGTGCAGTTCACGGGTCAGCCGGACCTGCTGGCGCCGGTGGCGATCAAGCGCGGCACGACCATCGAGACCGAGCCGGTGCGCGGCGAGGCCTGCCGCTACCGCACCGGCTTTCCCCTCACCCTGTGGCCGATCGAGATCGAGAGCGTGCGCCTCTCCGGCCTGCCGCTGGCCGCTCCCGCCAACCCGCAGGCCGCCGGCGCCGTCGCGGTGCTGCGCATCGTGCTGCGCTGCTCGAGCGCCGAGGCGAGCTTCGCCCAGCTCGGCGTCGAGCGGCTGCGCTTCTTCCTGCGCGGCGCCGGCACGGTCGCGCTGCCGCTGCACGAGCTGCTGTGCGCGCACGCGCTGTCCGTCGCCTACGCCGACGGCCCGACCGACGCCGCGCCGGTGATCCTGCCGCGCGACATCATCGAGCCCGTCGGCTTCGCGCCGGAGGAGGCGCTGCTGCCTTGGCCGCCGCGCAGCTTTTCCGGCTTCCGGCTGCTCACCGAATATTTCACCTTCCCCGAGAAATTCCTGTTCGTCGATTTCGGGCGTCTCGATGCCAAGACCCTGCTTTCCGGCGGCAACCGCATGGAGATCTTCGTCTATCTCGATCGCGCGGTGCCGGAGCTGGAGCGGGCGGTCGGGCCGGAGGCGCTGGCGCTCAGCTGCACGCCGGTGATCAACCTGTTTTCGCAACGCTGCGAGCCGGTGGCGGTCACCCACACCGACACCGACTACCGGGTCGTGCCGGACAGCCGGCGTCAGCAGGCGCTCGAGGTCTGGTCGGTCGAGCGGGTCAGCGAGACGCGGCCGGACGGCACGCAGCGGCCCTGGCGGCCGTTCTACCGCATGACCCACGGCGACCCGCAAGCCGGCACGCCCGGCGGCACCTACCACATCAGCCGGCGCGACAGCGCCGCGCCGTTGCACGGCAGCGAGGTCTACCTCTCGCCCGACGATCCGGATTTCGATCCCGAGCAGCCCGCGGATTCGGTGATTTCGGTCGACGCGCTCTGCCTCAACCGGGATCTGCCGTCCGACCTGCCGTTCGGCGGCGGCCATCCGCGGCTGCGGCTCATCGAGAGCCACGCCGCGGTCAGCCGGATCACCTGCCTGATGGCGCCGACCCCCACCTTGCGCGCGCCGCTGCGTGAGCGCGGCTTCTGGCGGCTGGTTTCGCATCTCTCGCTCGGCCATCTCTCGGTAGTCGGCGGTGAGGAGGGTGCGCGCGCCCTGAAGGAGGTGCTGCGGCTCTATGACCTGCGGGAGTCGGCGGAGACGCGGGCGGCCATCGAGGGATTGCTGAGCGTCTCGGCCAAGCCCGGAGCGGCGCGGGTTCCGGGCGCGCGGGCGGGCGCGTTCTGCCGCGGCCTGGATGTCACCCTGGAGTTCGACCAGCGTGCCTGGCAGGTCGGCGGCCTGCATCTGCTGGCCTCCGTGCTGGACCGCTTCCTGGCGCTGCACGCGACGGTCAACTCCTTCGTGCGCACCAGCGTCACCTTGCGCGGCCGCCCCGGTCGCGCCGCCGCCTGGCCGGCCCGCGCCGGCATGCGGGTCCTTCTGTGATGCCGCTGCCGCGCCTGGCTCCCCTGTCCCGGCTGGCGACCGACCCGCGCCGCTTCCGCTTCGATGCGGCGATCCGGGTCCTGCTGCGCGCGGCACGGCGCATCGATCCGGCGGAAGCGGCGCGCTTCCGCACCACCCCCGGCCTCGCCTTTCCGGCCTCCGACATCACCGGCGTGCAGCCGCGGGACGGCAAGCCGCCGGAAATCAGCGTCGGCCTAATGGGCCTGACCGGTGCGATGGGCACGCTGCCGCGCTTCTACGGCGAGGTGCTGGCCAACACGCTGCGCGACCGCTCGCACGCCCTGCACGACTTCCTCGACATGCTCGGCCATCGCATGGTGGCGCTGTTCGCCCGCGCCGGGGTGAAATACCGGCTGCACCGCTCCGCCGAGACCAGCCGCGCCGCCGACCCGCCGCGACCCGATCCGGTCGGCGAGGCGCTGCTGGCGCTCACCGGCTATGCGACGCCGCATCTGGTCGCGCGCCTCGCCGCCGGCCCCGAGCCGCTGCTGCACTATGCCGGGCTGTTCGCTTCCCATCCCCGCTCGGCCGACCGGCTCGCCGCCCTGGTATCCGACTGGCTCGGCCGCGAGGTCGAGGTACGGCAATTCGCCGGCGCCTGGCTCGCCCTGCCGCCGGATCAGCGGACGGCGCTCGGTGTCGGCCGGCGTCCCGGACAGTGGAACCGGCTGGGCGGCGACGCCGCGATCGGCGTGCGCGCCTGGGACGTGCAGGCGCGGATCATCCTGCGCATCGGCCCGCTCGATCGCGGCGCCTTCGAATCCCTGCTGCCTGATCGGCCGGGACTGGTGCGGCTGGTCTCGCTGGTACGGGCGTTTCTCGGCTTCGAGACCGGCTTCGCCGTCAACCCGGTGCTGGCCGCGGCCGAGGTGCCGCCGCTGCGCCTCGACCCGAGCGCCGATCCGCCGCCGCGGCTGGGCTGGAACACCTGGGTGCCGTCGCCCGATGCGCCGTTGCCTCGCCCGCACGACGCCGACGACGCGGTGTTCGAAGCGGAAATCGTCGAAGCCGAGGAGGCTGCGGCGCGCCGGCGTCCGGCCGGGGCGGCGATCGTGCTGGGGAAAGCGGCGTGAACGACTGGAGCACCGGCTACGTCAGCGATGTCGGCTACATCAGGGGCGTCTATCGACAGCAATCGCCGCTGCACCTCGACATCGCCTGCCTGCTCGGCGGCACCTCAGGGGTGAACGCCGCCTCGGCGGCCGAGCTCTCCTATGTCGAGCTCGGCTGCGGCCAGGGGCTCGGCGCGCTGACCCTCGCGGCCAGCAATCCGCACTGGCAGGTCACCGGGGTCGATCTGCTGCCGGCGCATGTCGCGGAGGCCCGCGATTTCGCGCGGGAGGCGGGGCTCGACAATGTCCGCTTCCTCGAAGCCGATCTGCTGACGTTGGCCGAGGACCCGCTGAGCGCCGAGATCCCGCAGGCCGACGTGGTCAGCCTTCACGGCCTGTGGAGCTGGGTCTCGCCGCCGATCCGCGCCGGCATCGTCCGGCTGCTGCGCGCAAAGGTCCGGCCGGGCGGCATCGTGCATGTCAGCTACAACGCCCTACCCGGCTGGCAGGGCGCGCTCGGCATGCAGCGGGTGCTCCGCGAATCCGGGCTGCGGCTGGCGAGCCGCACCGATCTGCAGGCAAAGGCCGGACTCGAGGTGGTCCGCGAGCTGTTCGAGGCCAAGGCGGCCAGCCTGGTCAATGAGGCCTACGTCAAGCATGTCCTCGGCCGCACCGTCTCCGGCGCCTATCTCTCGCACGAATACATGAACGAGGGCTGGGCGCCCTGCTTTCATGCCGACGTCGCCGCCGCCATGGCGCAGGCCAAGCTCGAGTGGGTGGCATCGGGGCAGCTGCTGGAGAATTTCACCGAGCTGATGCTCGACGCCAAGCAGCGCGCCGTGCTGGACCGCTTTGAGGAGCCGGTGATGCGCGAGCTGGTGAAGGACATCTGCGTGCCGCGTGGCCTGCGTCACGACGTCTTCGTGCGCGGCGCCCGGCGGCTCGACACGGCGACCCGCGACGCCGCTCTCGGCGACATCGTGCTCGCACTCAGCCGCTCGCCCGAAAGCTTCGTCTTCGAGGCCAAGGTTCCCGCGGGCAAGGCCGGCATGTCGCTCGACTTCTACCAGCCCGTGGTGGCGGCGCTGGCGGAGCGGCCGATGCGAGTGCGCGAGATCCTGGATCTGCCCGAAGCCAAGGGACGCGGCGCCGGTGCGGAGCTGGTCGGCATGCTGATCGGCACCGACCAGGCGGTCCCGGCGACGCTCCGGCAAGTCGGCCAGCATGAGCGCGGCGTCCGCTTCAACCGCACCGCCGCTCGTCGCCTGGGCGGCCGGCCGGACGTGCTGTCCACCGCCGCCGCGCTGGTGGCCGGCGAGTTCGGCACGGCCCTGCCCTGCCCCGGTCTTGAGTTGCTGGTGTTCGACCGCCTGCACGAAGGGGCGGCGGCGGATCCGGCGGCCCTCGCGGCCCGGCTGACGACGGATCCCGGGGAGCGCCGCACCCTCGAGGAAGCCGCCGGCCGCATCATCGCGCAAAGCGTGCCGGCCTGGCGCAGCCTTGGGCTGCTCTGAGCCGCCATGTTTCGTGCTAGAGCGGCGGGCGCGAACTCGCGTTCACGCCCGCCGCTCTAACGCGTTGTTTTGGCGCGCAGCTTTGTGCGATCAGGTGATTCCACCTGATCGCACGCTGCTCTAATATCGGATGCTGACAGACGCGCCGAATGCCCTCCGTCGGCGAGGGTTGTGGCGAGCTTCGGAATCGGGACAGTACTGTCCGACATCGTCGAGGAGGATCAACGTCATGCGTCCATCCGCTATCCTGATCGCCGCCGCGGCCCTGCTTGCAGTGCCGATCGGTGCGCGCGCGCAGGGAAATCCGTCTTCCGACCAGATCATCAACTCGCTAAGGCCGAGCGGGCCGCTGACCGGCGGCACGCGCGGCATTCGCCCGGTCGGACCGGGCACCGAACCCGCGGCACCGGCGGGCGGCGGCGCCGCTTCGGAACCGTCTTCGTCCCATGCCTCGCCGGCGGCGCATAGCTCGCCCGTCGCCCACGCAGCCGCGCGCGCCCCGGCGGCGGCGCCCGCGACGCAGGACGTCGCGGGTCAGCCGCCCTCGGTCAACCTGACCGTGCAGTTCGCCAATGGCTCCTCCGAGCTGACGCCGGCGGCCACCCACACCCTCGATGAGCTCGGCCACGCGCTCTCCAGCTCCACCCTGGCCACATATCGCTTCCGCATCGAGGGCCACACCGACACTGTCGGCTCGGCCACCGCCAACAAGACGCTGTCCGAGCAGCGCGCGGAAAAGGTCGTCGACTATCTCGCGACCAAGTTCAACATCGACCGCAGCCGGCTGCAGGCGGTCGGCATGGGCGAGGATGGGCTGCTGGTGCAGACCGGGCCGCAGACGGCGGAGCCGCGCAACCGCCGTGTCCAGGTGGTGAATATCGGCGCCTGATCCGCGGCCGGGGCCGACGCGATGCGCCGGGTCGGCAACAGCGACGACACGGTGGTGCAGCGCCGGCCGCACCCGAAGCGCCATTGGGCGGCCTGGAGCGGGCTGGTCCTGCTGCTGATCGTCGGCGGCGTGGCGGGAAATCTGGCACTCCGCCCGGCGCCGCCGCCGGCCTCCTTCGCGCTGCGCACCGCGGGAGAGGCCGAGATCGCGGCCGACCAGCCGCAGAGCCTGACGCTGTTCCGCTTCGCGCCCAACCCGCTGGTGCTGGTGCTGGATTTCGCCAGCCTGCACGAGCAGGGCATGATGCTGAACCGGGTCGCGGCATTCGTCGAAAAGGCCGGACTGCCGCATGACCGCGTGCTGAACGACACCGAACTCGCCACGGCGATCCGCGCCAGCGGCGATACCGTGGAGACCTGGTATCTCGGCCATGACTATCCCGCCGCGGCGCTCGCCCGCTTCTTCGATCTGGCGGAGCGCGACCAGGTCGCGCTGGGGCCGCAGGAGGAGTGGCTGCGCGGCTTCGTGGTGCGGCAGGGCTGGCGCAAGCCCGGCGCCAACGGCGCGCTGATCTCGCTGCCGCGGGTCGGCGCGGAGCCGCTGATCGACGACCTGGCACGCCAGACCATCCTGCATCACGAGCTCTCACACGGCGAGTATTTCACCGATCCCGTGTACGCCGCCTACGTCCGGCATTTCTGGCACGACGTGCTGGGCGAGGCCGACCGGGCGGATTTCCGGCATTTCCTCGGCTCGGAAGGCTACGACACCGGCATCGAGGACCTGATGACGAATGAGATGCAGGCCTACCTCATGCACACCCGCGATCCGCGCTTCTTCAATGCGCAGGCGCTCGGCATGGCGCCAGATCGCATGGCGCTGCTGCAGGCGCTGTTCCTGCTGCACATGCCGGAGGGCTGGCTGAAGCAGGAGACCCCGGCGCCGGCCGAGCCGGCAGCGGCGAACCAGTTGGCTCCCGCTGCGCCTGCGGCCCCGCTGCCCGCCGCCCCGGCGTCCGCGGCCGCACCGGTGCGCGCGCCGCGACGGCGGCGTCAGCGCTTGAGCTGCGTGTTCAGGACGACGGCGGTCCCGGCGAGCTTGCCGCCCCGCCCCCGCACTGCGTCCATCGCGGCCTGAAGGTCGCGCAGATAGGCGTCGAGCTTTTCGCTGTCGGGACGCGGCTTGGCGAACAGCGGCAGCGAGGAGGCGACGGCAACCACCAGGTCGGTGCCGTAGGGCTCGGACACTGCCCACCCCGCAAAACCCGGACGGGGCTCGCCCACCACGATCTGCGCCCCCGGCGAATAGACGCGCGACGACGATCCCGCGGACTGGTTCAGGTGATAGACGGTGCCGTCATTGCCGAAATCGTCGAGCTGCAGCTGCGCCGCGAAATCCGGCATTGAGAGGCGCGGGATGATCATGTCGTCGGTTTGCAGAGGTGCCGCGGACCCGTCGATGCTGAGACCGAGGCCGCCCGAGGTGCCGAATCGAGGCGCGATCGGCCGCAACAGGTCGATGGCGCCGCAATAGAGATCGGGCGCGTCGCGCAGCTGCCAGTCGATCGCCGCGGCGGGCGCCGCGTCGGCGACGGCGCGACGCAGGCTGGCTTGCGGCGCGCCGCTCCCCGCCACGCCGAGCAGGGACACGCTCCCGCCGGCCACGTCCCCCCGCACCATCGTGCAGCCGATCGGGGCGACCGCTCGGGCGACGGCGCTGCGCAGCGCCGGGACGCTGTTGGCGGCGACTTGCACGGGTGGGTACTGAGCGGGCGGCGACGGAGCGGGTGGAGGATTGGCCACCGGAGGAGCGGCTGAAGGGGTGATATAGGGCGCCGGGGCCGGTGTCGGAGCGGGTGTCGGCGGGGGTGTCGGAGCGGGTGCCGGCGGCGGGACGACTTGTGTTGAGGGCGGCGCAGCGGCGGCAGCCGGCGCCGGCACAGGCACCGGGGCGGGCGTTGGTACGGCCGCCACGACCGGCGGCGGCGAGGTCGGGGCCGGAGCCGCTGGCGGCGACACCGCGGGAGCCGGCGTCGGTGCGGTGCTCGGCGGTGCCGCGGCGATTGCCGGCATCGTCGATGAAGGCGGGGCCGTGGTCCCCACAGCGGCGACCTGTTGCGGCGCGCTCGGCCGCAGCGCGAACCAGGCGCCGCCGCCGATCAGCAGCACCGCGACCACACCGGCCCCGGCCAGCATCGGCAGCCGGCTGCTCCGCGCGGAGGCCGGCGTCACCGGTGTGGTGGGCGCGGCCGGGGCAACCGCCGGAACAACGGCGGGGCGCGCCGCCGGCGCAATCATCGTCGCATCCTCGGCGATCGCATCGGGCGGGACGCCGGTGGGCGCGGTCAGGGCGGGCGCGGTCAGGGCGGCGCGGATGGCGCGAGCGAAATCGGCGGCGGTGGCATAGCGATCCTCCGGCCGCTTCGCCATCGCCTTCGCCACCACCGGGTCGAACGCCGCCGGGGCGGTCACCGAAAGCTCCGAGGGGCGCGGCGGCGCGGTGTTCAGCGCCTTGTGCATGATCGACGTCATGCTGCCCTCGAACGGCCGCTCGCCGGTCAGCAGCTGGAACAGCAGCACGCCCGAGGAATAGATGTCGGTCCGCGGGTCGACGGTCTGCCCCATGAACTGCTCGGGCGACATGTAGGCGGGGGTGCCCATCACCGTCCCCGCCTGGGTCATGCTGCTGCTCTCGATGCGGGCGATGCCGAAATCGGCGATCTTGACGTCGCCCGCATCGGTCAGGATCACGTTGGCCGGCTTGATGTCGCGATGCACGACGCCGCGCTCGTGGCTGAACTGCAGCCCGGCGAGCAGCGCCTCCATCAGCCGCACCGCCGCCTCCGGCGAGAACCGTTCCTGCTTGTCGAGCGCCGCCTTCAGCGTGTGGCCGTCGACGAACTCCATGACGATGTAGGCGAGCTCGGGGGTCTCGCCGTAGTCGAACACGCCGACGATGTTGGGGTGGTGCAGCCGGCCGGCGGCCTGCGCCTCGCGTCGGAAGCGCGCCAGCTCGGCCTGTGCGTCCTCGTCGGCGGCATCGGGCAGGCGGACGGTCTTGATGGCGACGCGGCGGTCGATGACCGGATCGAAGGCCTCATAGACGGTGCCCATGGCGCCGCGCCCGAGCACCCCGCGGATCTCGTATTTTCCGAGTTTCTCCTCCGCCATGCGGCGTTATAGCCCGGCGACGTGGGATGGCGAAGCAGCGGCCTGCGGCGCCGGGCGGCCCCTGCCCTCACCGATCAGCGCGAAGGGCGCCCAGTAGAAGGGATGCGCGAGCTCGGCGGGCGTGCCCTTGCCGGCGTCATCGAGCATGCCGAGCTCGGCGCCGCGCAACGCCCCGGCCGGTCCGCCGTCGGTGCCGGCGCGCAGCCGGTGCAGGGTGTCGGCCACCAGGAAGGCCGCGGCCTGATCGTTCACCGACCAGTGCGTCACCATCAGGGCCCGTGCCCCGGCGTAGAAGAAGCTGCGCGCCAGGCCGGACAGGCTCTCGCCGCCATTCTCGCCGGCGGCGGTGCCGCCCGACCCGCCGGAATTGCACGCCGACAGCACCACGAGGTCAGCATCCAGGTCGAGGCCGGTGACTTCGGAGGACCGCAGCAGCGCCCCCGAGGCATCGGCGGCGCCCGGCGGGTCGGAGGTGATGATTGCCGGTTCGCTCTCGCATTTCAGCTCGGCCGGCAGCAGCGCGTGGGCGGCAAAGTGCAGCACGCGATAATTCTTCAGATCCTCCCGGCGCACCGCGGCGGCGGTGAAGGCAGCGCCGAGCAGTTGGTCGGAGGTCGGCGCGCCGAGCAGCGCCCGGGCGGCGCCCAGCTCGCGGATCGAATAGGGCAGCGGCGGGAGCTGGGCGAACAGGCGGGCACTGTCGGCACAGGTGGTCCCCGGGAATGTGCGGCTGGCCTGGGCCAGGGTGACCGGGCGGAAGTCGCCGAAGCCGAACCAGGGCTGATTGGCGCGCGAGCCGCCGGCGATCTTGCGTAGCGACACGAAATTCGCCGCCGCCGGCACGTGCGAAATGGCGAAGCGGCGGATCAGCCACGGCGCCTGGCCGAGATGGTCGGCGTCCGCCGGCCCGGTCAGCAGCACGCCGAATGGGAGGGCGAGCAGCGGGCCGGCCGGCGCCACCACCAGGGACTGCGCGCCCTCGAGTCCGCCGGCCACCGGGGCCAGGGTGTCGGTGTAGAGCGCCTGCGCCGCCGCCGCATCGAAGCGCGGCAGGGCGCGCGTCGTCGGCTCTATGCCGGCACGGGTGCGCTCGACAAGGGCCGCCACCGCCGCCGATCCCGCCGGCCCGTGGCCCACCGTAATGCGCCCGTCGCGCAGCAGGAACGTCCAGCTGCCGTCATCGGTCAGGGTGATGCCGGCGAATGCCTCGCCTGGCGCGAGGGCGGCCAGCACGTCGGCGGCGGAGACCACCTGCTGGACGAGCTGGCCGTAATTCGGCGAGGCCGCC
>JAFAYM010000248.1 GCA_019240395.1 Acidisphaera sp.
GCGCTTCGCCGAGAGCACGACATTGTTGTATTCGTCGCCGGTGTTGTCGGCGTGGCCGGACACGAACATCCGGGTCGGGTTGACGTCGCGAAACAGCCGAGCCGCCACATCAAGCTGCTTGTCGGCGTCGCCGGTAAGGCTGGTTCCGCCCTCGCGGAACGTCACCTCCACCTTGTTGCCCGCCACCGCCGCCACTTCCTGACCGACGCCGGGCTTGGTGCCGAGCGGCACGTTCTGCGGCCCCTGCACCGCTTCTGCCGCGGCATTGGCGCCCGGGTTCGGGTGGGCGCAGGCGGCCAGGGCGGCAGCCGTGCAAGCCGCCGGCACCCAGCGGGCCCCGATGCGTAAAACGACACGCGAGACGCTCATTTCGCAATCTCCTCATTGCATCTCAAGGAATATGGCGCGGTCATCGCGCGGGGACCGCCGGCGGCGGAGGCCGGCTCTGCTCACCCTCGGCACCGCGCGCCGCAGCCTCGGCGACCGATCGCAACCCGGCCGTTTTCGCGTCGACGGCAGCGCGATGATACCACACATAGGCCGCGAGCGCGTCGGCCGACACGCCGACGCCGTGTTCGTAGCAGTAGCCGAGATCGTACTCGGCGGAAGCGTCATGCGCCTCTGCCGCCGGACGCAGCTGCGCCAGCGTCTTCGCGGTTTCCGCCGGGCTGCGCGCTCGCAGCTTGCTCAGGGCTTGCTGGAAATCTCCCTGGCCGAAATCCTCGGCCCGGAGCACCGAGCCGGTGAACGGACGCCCCAGCTCTGCCAGATGGGCGCGCGCCGCCGGCACACCATGATGCGCCGCCGCCTCGAAATACTGCACGGCGCGGCGTCGGTCGCGCGCAACCCCGATGCCGGCTTCGTACAAAAGCCCGAGATCGTATTCCGCCCGGCCGAATCCTTTCTCCGCCGCGCTCGCATACCAATGCGCTGCTTCCGCCGGGTCTTGTGCAACGCCCCGGCCGGCATCGTACATCACCGCAACGTTGAACATCCCGGCGGCACTGCCGCCATCCGCAGCGCGGCGATACCAGTCCAGGGCCTGCGCGTAATCCTGCGTCACGCCCTGTCCGGTGTCGTACATTCCGCCGATGAACAGCGCCGCTCGCGCGTCTCCGGCGTTCGCCGCGCCCTCCCATTCCTGCAGGGCTTCCGCGTATTGGCCGGTGGTGAAGTCCTGCACACCGGCGCCGGTATCTCCGCGCCACTCCACCACTGTCGTGCCGGCCGCGGGCTGCGTTGCAGCTTCCTGCACCGCGGGAGCAGGCGCCGGTTCGGTGCACGCGCTCAGAAGGAGGCATGTCATGCCGATTTTCCACGCCGCGGCATGTAGAACCAAGAAATCGCCCCTTTTTCCGCCCATCAAGCAAAATGGAACACGCCAGCCCTGCTTTCGGTTCCACTGTCGAGCAGCTCGCGGGAAAGCCAGGCGAGGGTTCCGTCCTCGATCACCGCATCACTTGATGAGTGGGCCCGAAAAGCCCAGCCGGCGCGCGACCGGCTTCACCGTCCAGCCCTGCACAACCAGCGATACAAGAACGATCACGAATGTCGCGCTGAACAGCGCCTCACCCTGTTTCGCGCCAGCCAGAACCGGAATGATCGTCAGGTAGATCGGCACGCCGCCGCGCAGGCCCATCCAGGCGGTGAACGCGACCTGTCGCGCCGGAAAGCCGAAGGGCAGCAGGCAAGCGGCGGCAGCGATCGGCCGGGCAACGAAGATCAGCGCTGCGGCGCTGATCAGCGATGGCCGCAGCAGCGGCACCAGATCATGCGGCGTCACCAGCAGGCCGAGCAGCAGAAACAGGACGATCTGCGCCAGCCAGCCGGACGCCTCGAAGAACCGCTCGACCCAACTGCTCGCAGCGAGCGGCTGCGTGCCGACGATCACCCCGGTGAGATACACGGCGAGAAAGCCGCTGGCTTCCAGGCACTGCGCCCCGCCGAACAGCACCAGGGCGCCGCAGAGCGCCAGCGCCGGGCTCAGCGAGACCTCCACCGGCAGACGGCGCAGCAACACAAGCAGGGCGAAGCCGCCACCGACGCCGATCAGCGCACCGCCGCCCATCTCCCGCGCGAACAGCAGGCCGGCATGCGCCGCCGAGATCCCGGACGGCGTGACCAGCAGATCCACCAGCAGCACGATCAGGAACACCGACATCGGGTCGTTGAAGCCCGACTCCACTTCCAGCAGCGCCAGCACGCGCTCCGGCAAGGCCAGCTCGGCGCGGCGCAGCAGCACCGCGACCGCCGCCGCGTCGGTGGGTGCGACGGCGGCGCCAATCAGCAGCGCCTCCGTCCAGCTCATCCCGGCAAGCCACACCCCGGCGGCGCCGACGATCCCGGCGGAGACGCCGACGCCGACAGTCGCCAGCGCCAGCGCCGGCCAGCCCGCGAGCGCCAGCATCCGGCGCGTGGTCTTCAGCCCGCCCTCGAACAGGATGATCGCCAGCGCCAAGCTGCCGACGAGATAGGAGCCCTGGAAATCGTCGAAGCGGATGCCAACCGGCCCGTCTTCGCCCACCAGCATGCCGAGCACCAGGAACACCAGCAGCAGCGGTGTGCCGAAACGCGCCGACAGGCTTCCCGCGATGATGCTGGCCAGCCCCAGCAGGCCGCCGGCCAGGATCAGCTCATGCGCGGTGTCCATGTCACGCGAGATAGCGCGTCGTCAGATGCGCCTCGAAGTCGCGCGGATCGAGCGGCTTGCCGGTGGCGGCGCGCAGCAGGTCGTTGAAGCCGAGCCGGTTGCCCAGGCCGTGCACGTTGGCGCGCAGCCAGCCGACCAGCGGCGAGAGGTCGCCGTTGGCGATCGCCGCGTCCAGCCGCGGCAGCGCGCGTCGCGCCGCCGCCATCAGCTGTGCCGCCGCCATCGCTCCCAGCGTGTAGCTCGGGAAATAACCGAACCCGCCATCGTACCAGTGGATGTCCTGCAGGCAGCCTCGGGCATCGTCCGGCGGCGTGATGCCGAGCAGCCCGTGCAATCCCTCGTTCCAGGCGCCGGGCAGATCCTCGACCGACAGCTCTCCGGCGACCAGCGCCCGCTCCAGTCCGAAGCGCAGGATGACATGCGCGGGATAGGTCATCTCGTCGGCATCGACGCGGATGCAGCCGCGCTCGACGTGGCGCCAGAGGCGGCCGAGATTGTCGGGCGCATAGACCGCTTCATCGCCGCCGAACGTCTCCGCCAGTTCGCGCGACAGCCAGCCGAGAAACGCGTCCGACCGGCAGGCCTGCATCTCGATGATCAGCGACTGGCTCTCATGCGCCGCCATTCCCGCCGCCTCGCCGACGGGCTGGCGGGCGAAGGCGGCGGGCAGCCCGCGCTCATACAGCGCGTGACCGGTCTCGTGCATCACCCCCATCAGGCTCTGCGAGAAATCCGCCTCGTCGTAGCGCGTGGTGATCCGCACGTCGCTCGGCGTACCGCCGCAGAACGGATGGATGGAGCGGTCGAGCCGGGCGTGCTCGTAATCGAGCCCGGCGCGCGCGGACAGCTTGCGGCACAGCGCCTCCTGCGTGGCCGCGGCAAACACGCCCTTCGGCCGCAGCGGCGGCGGTCGGCGAGCCTGGCGCTCCTCCGCCCGCGGCAACGCCTCGCGCATGAAGCGCTCGTAATCGGCAAACACCGGCGCCACGTCGGCGGCGCCGATGCCGCGCTGAAACCCGTCCATCAGCGCGTCGTACGGGCTGAGACCGAGCGCCGGCGCCAGCGCCTGGGCGGCCTCGCGCACCAGCCTGACCACCTCCGTCAGGTGCGGCGCGACCAGGGAGAAATCGGCGCGGCGCCTGGCCTCGCGCCAAACCTGCTCGCAGGACGAGTTCGCGCGCGCCTGCGCCTCGACGAGATCGGCGGGCAGCGCGGTCCCGCGGGTATGGGCGTGGCGCATCAGCCGCAGATTGGCGGCCTGCCACGCATCGGCCGCTTCCGCCTGCTCGGCTTGCGCCAGATCATCCGCCGTCGCCGGGTCGATCAGCAGGCCGTGCGCCAGCCCGGCCAGCACGGCGAGCTGGTCGCTGCGCGCCGCCGCGCCGCCTGGCGGCATCATCGCCGCGGCGTCCCAGCCGAGCATGGAGGACGCCTCGTGAATGGTCGCAATGCGGGCGAAACGGCTCGTCAGCCGCTGATAGGCGGTTTCGATCATGAACGGAGCACCTTGCGCGACCAGAGCGCGAAGACCACCACCAAGGTCAGCGCCAGTCCATACCAGGTGAGCGCGTAGCCGAGATGGTCGTTGGGCGGACGCGGCAGGTGACGCGCTGGGTCGGGAATGCCGCCGGGCGGCGCCTCGCCCATCGCCACCAGGGTGAACGGCGCCACCGCCGGCAGGCCGAGGGCGGCGCCGATCGCGGCCGGGTCGAGGGTGTAGAAGCGCCGCTTCGCCGGATCGTCGCGGGCGCTGAACAGGCCTGGCCGATCCGGCGCGCGCACATAGCCCTCGACTGCCTCGCCGGATGGCACTGCCGTGCGGCCGAACGGAACCCAGCCGAGATCCACCAGGACGGGTGGGCCTGACGGGCGCTCGAGCGGCACGATCTCCTGGCCGCCCAGCACGTCGCCGCGTACCTCGGCGCCATAGAAGGCGGCGAGGTCGGCCCGCAGCCGGCCGGTGACGCGGACCTTCTCGAAGGGGGGTGGTTCCGCCGGGAGGGGAACGGCCGGGGCCGCCTCGGCGCGGGCGATGTCCGCGAGCAGCGCTTGTTTCCAGGCGAGGCGGCGGAGCTGCCAGTTGCCCAGGCTGATCAGCACCGCAAACATCAGCAAGGCCATGCAGGCCGGCCAGAGAAGGCGGCGCAAGTCAGGAAGGCGAGGGCTCTGCCCCAACCGCTGAAACATGGGACCCGCTGGGGCCCGTCGGCCCCAAACCCCATTTACTTAGGGTGCCGGTTTCCAAAGGCATTGCCTTTGGTGGGGGTCGAGGGGGCAAAGCCCCTCGCCTTGCCTTCACTCAACAGCCGGCACACCAGCGCCCCACCAATACACGCAGATGAAAAGGAACAGCCAGACCACGTCCACGAAGTGCCAGTACCAGGCCGCCGCCTCGAAGCCGAAATGCCGCTGCGGCGAGAACTGCCCGGCGCGGGCGCGGAACCAGCAGACGATCAGGAACGAGGTGCCGACGATGACGTGAAAGCCGTGGAACCCCGTCGCCATGAAGAACACGGATGGATAGACGCCCCCGGTGAAGGCGAACGGCGCATTCGAATATTCGAGCGCCTGGAAGCTGGTGAAGCTGATCCCGAGGATGATCGTCAGCCCGAGGCCCATGATCAGGCCGCGGCGATTGCCCTCGATGAGGCAATGATGCGCCCAGGTGATCGTCGTTCCCGACAGCAGCAGGATGAGCGTGTTCAGGAACGGAAAGTGGAACGGGTCGAAGGTGTGCACGCCCTCCGGCGGCCATACCGGATGCACCGCACCCGAAACGTTCTCGGGGAACAGGGCGTAGTTGAAGAACGCCCAGAAGAAGCCGACGAAGAACATTACCTCGCTGCTGATGAACAGCGTCATCCCATAGCGCAGGCCGAGCCGCACCACCGGCGTGTGCAGGCCGGGGGTCCGGCTCTCCCGCACGACATCGCGCCACCAGAAGAACATCACGCCGAGCACGCAGGCCAGGCCGATCACCAGCACGGCGTAGCTGGAGTAATGCGCGACCAGGATGATGCCGAGCACCGTCAGCCCGGCGCCGACCGCGCCGACGATCGGCCACGGGCTGGGATCGACCAGGTGATAGGGCTGCTTCAGCCCCGACGTGGCGGGCAGCGTGGCGCCGTGCGGCTCGATGCTCATGCGGGGATCCGTGGCGTGTGGTTGGTCAATGGTAGTGGCCGAGCTTGACGACGGCCAGGGCATAGAACAGGGCGGCGAGCGCCAGCAGCACGATCAGCAGGGCGCGGTTGCGGCCGCGCTGGCGTCGCCGGAGCTCCGTCATGTCGAGCGGCATGGCTCAAGCCAGCAGATGATCGATCGCCAGGGCCGCGAAGAGCGCGAACAGGTAGGCGATCGAATAGCGGAACGCCGCCTTGGCCGGGCGGTCGCCGGTCAGGCTGACGCCGCCGGGGTCCTGCCGGTCGCGCATCACCCGCCACGCCTGGACGAGGAAGCCGAGGCCCAGTGCGGCGGCGGCGGCGCCGTAGATCGGCCCGACATAGCCCAGCCACCAGGGCGCCAGGGACAGCGGCAGCAGCAGGGCGGTGTAGAGCAGGATCTGCCGGCGCGTCTCCTTCGCACCGGCGACCACCGGCAGCATCGGCACCCCGGCGCGCTGGTAGTCGGCGTTCGCCCAGAGCGCCAGCGACCAGAAATGCGGCGGCGTCCAGAAGAAGACGATGGCGAACAGCAGGAGCGGCATCGGATGCAGGCTGCCGGTCACCGCCACCCAGCCGATCACCGGCGGGAAGGCGCCGGCGGCGCCGCCGATGACGATGTTCTGCGGCGTGCGCCGCTTCAGCCACATCGTGTAGACGAAGACGTAAAACCCGATCGAGACGGTGAGCAGGACGGCGGCGGCGATGTTGGTGGCGAGCCACATCAGCAGCACCGAGGCGACCGCCAGGGTGACGCCGAAGCCGAGCGCGTCGCCCGGCGCGATGCGCCCCGCCGGCACCGGCCGCGTCGCGGTCCGGCGCATCACGGCGTCGATGTCGCGGTCGTACCACATGTTCAGCGAGGCGGCGGCGCCGGCGCCGACGGCGATGCAGAGCGTCGCCGTGACCGCCAGCACCGGGTTGAGATGGCCCGGGGCCAGCAGCAGCCCGATCAGGGCGGTGAACACCACGAGCGTCATCACCCGCGGCTTCAGCAGCGCGATCCAGTCGCCGACCGCGGCCGGCAGGAATTCGCGATCGACGGCGGCCGTTTCGCTCATGTCAGGTGCTACCTGACCCGCGGCAGTTCGGCGAAGGTATGGAAGGGCGGTGGCGAGGACACCGACCACTCGAGCGTCGTCGCTCCCTCGCCCCAGTAGTTTGCGGGCAGATGCTGCTTCGAGGTGAAGGTGCGGAACACCACGTAGAGGAAGATCAGCAGCGAGAAGCCGGAGATGTAGGCGCCGATCGAGGCGACCAGGTTCCAGCCGGCGAAGGCGTCGGGATAGTCGGGATAGCGGCGCGGCATCCCGGCCAGTCCGAGAAAATGCATCGGGAAGAAGGTCAGGTTGACGCCGACGAAGGTGACCCAGAAATGCACCTTGCCCCAGAACTCGGGGTACGG
>JAFAYM010000119.1 GCA_019240395.1 Acidisphaera sp.
GCCGTGCTGGGCTGCGACGCCGACCCGGCGCGGCTCTCGATGTTCGTCGACGCCTGCGGCGCGGCCGATCGGGTCCACACCACGCCCGTCGTCTCCGAAGTGGCGGATCGCTGCGACGTCGTGATCCTGATGCTGCCGACCAGCACCCATGTCAGGGCGGTGGTGCACGGCACGCTTCAAGGCGATGCAGGGGGCCAGGGCGATGCAGGGAGCGACGTGCTGGGCGGCGGCCTGGTCGAGGGCCTGCAGCCGGGTGCGCTGATCATCGACATGGGCTCCTCCATCCCCGGCGAGACCCGCCGCCTCGCCCAGGAACTGGCTCAGCGCGGCCTGCGGCTGATCGACGCGCCGGTCTCCGGCGGCGTGCCGAAGGCGCGCGACGGCACGCTCGCCATCCTGGTCGGCGGGGCGGAGGCCGACGTGGCCGACGCCATGCCGCTGCTGCAGGTCATGGGCGAGGCGCCGATCCGCACCGGCGCGGTCGGCTCCGGTCACGCCATGAAGGCGCTGAACAACTTCGTCTATGCGGCCGGGCTGCTCGCCGTGGCGGAAGCGGTGCGCGTCGGCGAGGCGGCCGGGCTCGACCTCGACATCCTGGCGGACGTGCTGAACGCCTCCAGCGGGCGCAACGTTGCCACCGAGACCAAGCTCAAGCAGTTCATCCTGAGCGGCCGCTACGCCGGCGGCTTCAAGCTCGGCCTGATGGCCAAGGACCTGGAGACCGCCGGGCACCTGGCGCAGGAGAGCGGCGTGCCGACCCGCGCGCTCGACACCTGCCGGGCCGTGTGGCAGGAGGCGCTGGCGGCGCTCGGCCCGGACGTCGACAACACGGAAATCCACCGCTGCGTCGGCGCGTGAGCAGGTTCCCGGTCTCCGATCACTGCGACGGCCGGCGCTTCTTCAATCCGGGGCAGCAAGGGGGGCGGCGGCGACGGCTCGACCTGCTGCGCTGGCGGCTCGGCGGCCACCGTGCCCGCTGGCCCGAGCGGATCATCGATCCGCCCTATCCGCCGCCACCCGACAGCGTGAAGCCGGGCAGCCTGGCGCTGACCTATATCGGCCATGCCAGCTTCCTCATCCGGCTGCCCGGGCTGGTCGTGCTGACCGATCCGATCTTCAGCGAGCGCTGCTCCCCGCTGTCATGGCTCGGCCCACGCCGGGCGCGACCGCCGGGCATCGCGCTCGACATGCTGCCGCGGCCGGATGTCGTGCTGATCTCGCACAACCATTACGACCACCTCGATCTGCCGAGCCTGCGGGACATTGCCCGGCGGCACGCGCCGCGCTTCATCACCACGCTCGGCAACGCCGCCACCCTGCGCCGCGCCGGCATCGCCGAGGCGATCGAGCTCGACTGGTGGCAGGAGACATCTCTCGGGCCGGTCCGTATCACGGCGACCCCGGCCCGGCACTTCTCCGCCCGCTCGCCGTTCAATCGCAACCGCAGCCTCTGGGCGGGCTTCATGGTGACCGGCGACATGGTGACGAGCGGCACGGGGCGCCTGCTCTTCGCCGGCGATTCCGGGGCCGGGCCGCACTGGCAGATGATCCGCGAACGGCTCGGCGCGCCCGACCTCGCTTTGCTGCCGATCGGCGCCTACGAGCCCCGCTGGTTCATGCGTGCCGTGCACATGAACCCCGAGGAAGCCGTCGCCGCGCATCACGCGCTGGGCGCGAGGCGTTCCATCGGCATGCATTTCGGCACGTTCCAGCTCACCGATGAGCCGATCGACGCGCCGGTGCGCGACCTCGAGGCGGCGCGGGGCAGCGCACGGTTCGGCGTGCTGGGGTTCGGGGAGACGCGAATACTGAAAGGCGAAGGGCTCTGCCGCTCGGCTGGGTCAGAGCCGTTGCGCGCTCTTCATCTGACGGCGGAGCCTCTGAACATCATCACGTAGGACCGCGCCACTTTCCCATGCGGCAGATGCGGTCCCAGTGCGGCTTGGGCACAGGCGACACGGACAGGCGGGACAGGCGCACCAGAGGCAGATCGGCCATGTCCGGGTCGGCCTTGATCGCCGCCAGGGTCACCGGCGCGGGCATCGGACCGACCGTCTTCATGTCGACGCAGACCCAGTTGCCCTCCTTCGCCGTCGGGTCGGGATAGGCCTCGCGCACCACCTCGACGACGCCGACTACCTCCTTGGGTGCGCCGGAGTGATAGAAGAAGACGCGGTCGCCGCGCTGCATGGCCGCCAGGTTGTTCCGCGCGGTGTGGTTGCGCACGCCGGTCCAGGGCTCGACGCCGTTGGCCACCTGCTGGTCCCAGCCGAACGCCTCCGGCTCCGTCTTCACCAGCCAGTAGGCCCGACTCACTTTCGCCCCTGCCTCAATCAACGATCTCGCCGTCGCGCACCACCTCGCGGAACGCCCGGATCAGCACGCTCTCGAACAGCTCCGACTTGGCATAGGGGTCACCGGCGGCAAAGCCCTCGGCTTCCGCGCGATCGTTGACGTCGATGATCAGCAGGCTGCCGCAGGGCCGGTCGTCGGCGTCGAGCAGCGGCCCGCCGAGCACGATGCGCGACTGATAGGTCTGCAGGTAGGCGAGATGCGAGGGGCGGGTCGCCAGGCGCAGCTCCTGGCGGCCCGGCTTGTCGGTGCAATGGAGGACGAAGTACATGCGCGGCCCCGTCGATCACAACATCCCGGGCGAGCTTAAGCCAACGACGCCGCGCTTCAAACGCCGGGACCGGAGGTCTATGGTCCGCCGCGTGGACGCCCGACCCACTATCGCCCCGCCCCGGACCCTGTCACGCGCCGGTCGCGGTCTGCACCGCTTCGCCAACCCCGGACGCTTCCTGCGGCTCTCCGGCGCGCTGCTGCCCTGGATCGCCGCGCCGGGGCTGGCGCTGACCGCCGCCGGCCTGGTCTGGGGCCTGTTCTTCGCCCCCGCCGACTGGCAGCAGGGCGACGCCGTGCGGATCATGTACGTGCACGTGCCGGCGGCCTGGCTGGCCTCCGCGGGCTACCTCGCGCTGGCCGGCTGCTCGGCGGCCTCGCTGGTCTGGCGCCATCCGCTCGCCGACCTCGCGGCGGCGGAAATCAGCCCCGTGGGCGCCGGCTTCACCGCCATGTGCCTGATCACCGGCAGCCTCTGGGGCAAGCCGATGTGGGGGGCGTGGTGGGTGTGGGACGCGCGCCTGACCTCGGTGCTGGTGCTGTTCTTCCTCTATCTCGGCCATATCGCCCTGGTGCGCGCCTTCGACGAGCCGGAGCGCGGCTATCGCGCCGGGGCGATCCTGGCGCTGGTCGGCGTCGTTAACCTGCCGATCATCAAATTCAGCGTGGACTGGTGGAACACCCTGCACCAGCCCGACAGCATCACCCTGTTCGGCGCGCCGACGATGTCGCTGGTGATGCTCTGGCCGCTGCTGCTGAGCGCCCTCGGCTACACTCTGGTGTTCGCCGCCCTGGTGCTGGCGCGCACCCGCGCCGCCGTGATGGAGCGCCGCATCCGCGCCCTGCTGACCGCGCGCGCCCGGCACCTGGAGATCCTGGGATGACGCACCTGCCCTTCATCGCCGCCGCCTACGCGGTGGCCGTGCTGCTGCCGGCCGGCTACGCCGTGGCGGCGCTGCACCGGCTGCGCTTGGCGCGGCGGCGGCTCGCCGCCCTCGATCCGCGCGGCGCGCCATGACGCGCAAGCGCCGGCGGCTCTGGGTCCTGCTGGCCTGCGGCGTCGGGCTCGGTTCGGCGACGGCGCTGTCGCTGTCCGCCTTCCGCTCCAATCTCGTGTTCTTCGTCGCCCCCTCCGATGTCGCGGCGAGCCCGCCGCCCCCCGGCCGCAGCCTGCGCCTCGGCGGGCTGGTGGAGGCGGGCTCGGTGCAGAAATCCGTGATGGGCGGCCAGCCGGCCACCCGGTTCCGCGTCACCGACGGCCGTGCCTCGGTTGCCGTCTCCTATGTCGGCATCCTCCCCGACCTGTTCCGGGAGGGGCAGGGCGTGGTGACGCTCGGCACCCTGCGCCCGGACGGCAGCTTCCGCGCCTCCGAGGTGCTGGCCAAGCACGACGAGACCTACATGCCGAAGGACGTCGCCGACGCGCTGAAGCGGAGCGGCCTGTGGCGCCCGTCCGAGGGCGCGCCGCCGCCGGCGGCGAGCTGGAACACGCTCGCGGTGCCGAAGCAGGGCGGCTGACGCGGTGATCCCCGAACTCGGACATTTTGCCCTCGCCCTGGCCTGTGCCCTTGCGGCAGCTCAGGGCGCGGTCTCACTGTTCGGCGCGCAAGCCAACCAGCCCCGGATGATCGCCGCGGCCCCGGCGCTCGCCGTCGGCCAGCTGATCGCGCTGGCCGGCGCCTTCGGCGCGCTGGTGTGGAGCAGCGTGGTCGACGATTTCTCCGTCCTGAACGTCGCCGAGAACAGCCACAGCCTGAAGCCGCTGCTGTACAAGATCACCGGCACCTGGGGGAACCACGAGGGCTCCATCCTCCTCTGGTGCCTCATCCTGGCGCTCTGCGGCGGGGTCGTCGCCGCATTCGGCCGCGAACTCCCCTCGGCGCTGCGGGCCCGGGTCATCGGTGTGCTGGGCGCCACCTCGGCCGGCTTCCTGCTGTTCGCGCTGACCGAGAGCAATCCCTTCATCCGCCTGTGGCCGCCGCCGGCGGACGGGCGGGACATGAACCCGCTGCTGCAGGACCCCGGCCTGGCGTTCCATCCGCCGATCCTCTACGCCGGCTATGTCGGCTTCGCGATTCCCTTCGCCTTCGCCGTCGCGGCACTGCTCGAGGGCCGCATCGACGCCGCCTGGGGGCGCTGGGTGCGGCCCTGGGCGCTCGGTTCCTGGTGCCTGCTCAGCGGCGGCATCGCGCTCGGCTCGTGGTGGGCCTATTACGAGCTGGGCTGGGGCGGCTACTGGTTCTGGGATCCGGTGGAGAACGCTTCCCTGCTGCCCTGGCTGACCGGCACGGCGCTGCTGCATTCCGCGATCGTCGTGGAGAAGCGCGAGGCGCTGAAGGTGTGGACCGTGCTGCTGGCCATCGGCACCTTCTCGCTCAGCCTTTCCGGCACCTTCCTGGTGCGCTCGGGCATCCTCAACAGCGTGCACGCCTTCGCCAACGATCCGGCGCGCGGCGTGTTCATCCTCGGGCTGCTGGCGCTGGTGATCGGCACGGCGCTGGCGCTGTTCGCGCTGCGCGCGCCGGTGCTGGCCCCGTCCGGGCTGTTTTCGCCGATCTCGCGCGAAGGCGCCCTGGTGCTGAACAACATCTTTCTCTGCTCGATCGCCGCCGTCGTGCTGACCGGCACGACCTATCCGCTGTTTGCGCAGCTGCTCGCCGGCGCGCAGATCAGCGTCGGCCCGCCGTTCTTCGAGGCCACGGTGTTCCCGCTCGCGGTGCCGCTGTTTGCCGCCATGAGCATCGGCCCGGTGCTCTCCTGGAAGCGCGCCGCCCTCGCACCAGCGCTGATGCGGCTCTGGTGGGTGGCGCTGGTGGCGCTCGTCGTCGGGCTGTCGGCGGCCTGGGGTTTCCGGGCGCTGCCGCCGCTGGCCTTCGGCGCCGCCGCCTGGCTGATCCTCGGCGCATTCGCCGACATCGTCGGGCGGGTGCGGCTGTTCCGTCTGCCGCTCGGCGCCAGCCGGTCGCGCGCCGCCGGCCTGCCGCTCGCCGCCTGGGGTGCCGCAATCGGCCATGCCGGGCTCGGCGTGACGGTGGCGGGGATCGCCGGCATGTCGCTGGCCTCCCATGCGATCGTCGCGCTGAAGCCCGGGCAAAGCACGCCGCTCGCCGGCTACACCTGGACGCTCGAGGAGCTGCACGACGCCGACGGCCCGAACTACATGGCCCGCGTCGCCATCATCGAGGTCGCGCGTGGAGGGCGGCACGTCATCACCCTGACCCCCTCGCGCCGCAGCTTCCCGGTGCAGCGCACCACGGTCACCGACGCGGCGATCCATACGAATTTGCTGTTCGACCTCTACGCCGTGCTCGGCGAGGAGCGGGACGGCACGGCGGTGCTGCGGCTGCATGTCAACCCGCTGGCGCCCTGGATCTGGCTGGGTGCGCTGGTGATGGCGATCGGCGGCGGCCTGTCGCTCGCCGACCGGCGCCTTCGCGTCGGCGCACCGGCGCGCCGCCCGCTGGCGGTGCCGGCCTGAAACCATGAGCGAGGCGGTGCAGCTGCGGCGCCGGCTTCTGCTGCTGACGCCGCTCGGCGTGGCGGCGGCTGGCGGGGTTGCGTTCCTGGCCATGCTGCGCGGCATGCAGTCCGGAAACTTCGATCCGCGCGGCGTGCCGAGCCCGCTGGTCGGGCGGCGCATCCCGGATTTCTCCCTGCCGGCGCAGCCGCCGGACGGCGTGGGCTTCGGCAGCGCCGACCTGCTCGCCGCCGGCCGCCCGGTGCTGGTGAATTTCTTTGCCTCCTGGTGTGTGCCCTGCGTCCTCGAAGCGCCGGTGCTGATGCAGCTCAAGGAGGCGGGGGTGCCGATCTGGGGCGTCGCCTACAAGGACCAGCCGGACGCGGCGGCGCAGTTCCTGCGCGCCAACGGCGACCCCTACGCGCGGCTCGCCCGCGACGAGCCCGGCCGCGTCGCCATCGATTTCGGCGTCTACGGCGTGCCCGAAAGCTATTTCGTCGACCGCTCGGGGATCGTGCGCTGGCGCTGGGCGGGCGGGCTGAGCGCCGACACCGTCAGCCAGGAATTGCAGCCCCTGCTGCGGAAATACGCATGAGGACGCTGCTCCTCCTGCTGCTGCTGGCCGGCCCCGCCTGGGCGGTGAGCAGCCCGTCCGAAATGCTGCCCGACCGCGCGCAGGAGCAGCGGGCCGAGCGCATCGGCGAGCAGCTGCGCTGCCTCGTCTGCCAGAACCAGAGCATCGAGGACAGCGAGGCCGATCTGGCGCGTGATCTGCGCGGGATCGTGCGCAGCCGGGTGGTGGCGGGCGACAGTGACCGGCAGGTGATCGCCTGGATGCAGGCGCGCTACGGCGATTTCGTGCGCCTCGATCCGCCGTTCCGGCCGCTCACCTGGCTGCTCTGGTCCTCGCCGGTGCTGGCGCTGGCCGTCGGCGCCGGGGCGGTGCTCGCCGGCCGGCGCCGGCACGCCGCACCGGCGCCGCTCTCGGACGCGGAACGCGCCAGGCTGGCCGACCTGCTGTGATCTGGCTGGCTCTGGCCCTGATGGCCGCGGCCGCCATGGCGCCGCTGGCCTGGACCCTGCTTCGCGCGCCACCCCTGCGCGACCGCCGCGAGGCCGCACTGGCGCTGCACCGCGCCCAGCTCACCGAACTGGAACGCGACCGGGCGGAGGGACGGATCGGCGCCGCCGAGCACGCCACCGCCGTGCTGGAGGTGCAGCGCCGGGCACTGGCCGAAGCGGCCATTCCCGAGAGCACGCCCCGACGCGCCGCGCGCGCGCCGTTGCTCGTCGTGCTCGTGCTGGTGCCGCTGGCCGGGCTCGCGCTCTATCTGCCGGGCGCCTCGCCGGAGATGCCGGCGGCCCCGCTCGCCGCGCGCGTCGCCGCCACCGAGGAGGCCGACGCCCTGGTGGCCGAGCTGCGCAGCCACATCGCCGCACTCGATCCGAAATCCCCCAAGGCGCGGGAGGGCTTCCTTCTGCTCGGCAATGTCGAGGACGCGCGCGGCAATCTGCCGGCGGCGGCGGCGGCCTGGCGCAAAGCGCTGGATGCGGGCTTCGATCCGACCTTAGCGGCGCGCGTCGCCGAGGCGATGACGCGGGTGCAGGGCCGCGTGACGCCGGAGGCGGCGGCGCTGTTCCGCGAGGCGCTGGCGCAGGCGCCGCCCGACGCGCCCTGGCGGCATATTGCAGAGCAGCGGCTGGCCGGAGCGAAGTAGACGGCGAGGGCCTCTGCCCAATACTGTGAGCGCAACCGTGAGCAACACGGCACTTCCGGAGGAGATCAGCCCATGGCCGATTCCACCCTGTTTCACGTCAAGCCCTCGATCGCTGCCAGCGCCAAGGTGAACCGGGAGAAGTACCGGCTGCTCGGCGCGCACGCCGCGACCGACCCGAACGACTACTGGGCCGAGGAGGCCAGGCGCATCGACTGGATCCGCCCGCCGACGGTGATCAAGAACACCAGCTTCGGCAGTGAGACGGGGGACGTGTCGATACGCTGGTTCGAGGACGGCACGCTCAACGCCTCGGTGAGCTGCCTCGACAGACACCTGCGCAGCCGCGGCCGGCAGACCGCGATCATCTGGGAAGGCGACGACCCGGAAAGCCAGAAGCGCGTCACCTACCGCGAGCTGCACGAGCAGGTCTGCCGGCTGGCCAATGCCATGAAGTCGCTCGGCGTGCGCCGCGGCGACCGGGTGACGATCTACTTGCCGATGGTGGTCGAGGCGGCGGTCGCCATGCTGGCCTGCGCGCGCATCGGCGCCATCCATTCCGTGGTGTTCGGCGGCTTCTCGCCCGACAGCCTCGCCGATCGCATCCTGGACTGCCGGTCGAACCTGCTGATCACCGCCGACGAGGGGCGGCGCGGCGGCCGGCGCGTGCCGCTGAAGACCAACGCCGACCAGGCGCTGAAATCCTGCCCGAGCGTCAGGAACGTCATCGTCGTGGCGGTGACCGGCGGCAAGGTGCCGATGACCGAGGGGCGCGACCATGACTATGCCGAGCTTGTCGAGCGTGCCTCGCCCGATTGCCCGCCCGAGACGATGGGTGCCGAGGATCCGCTGTTCATCCTCTACACCTCGGGCAGCACCGGCAAGCCGAAGGGCGTGCTGCACACCACCGCCGGCTACCTGCTCTGGGCCGCCTACACCCACGATCTGGTGTTCGATTACCGGCAGGGCGAAGTCTACTGGTGCACCGCCGATGTCGGCTGGGTGACCGGGCACACGTACATCGTCTATGGACCGCTGGCCAACGGCGCCACCACGCTGATGTTCGAGGGCGTGCCGAACTACCCCGACGCCGGCCGCTTCTGGCAGGTGGTGGACAAGCACAAGGTGAACATCTTCTACACCGCGCCGACGGCGATCCGCGCGCTGATGCGCGAGGGCGAGGTGCCGGTGAAGAAGCACTCGCGCGAGAGCCTGCGCATTCTCGGCAGCGTCGGCGAGCCGATCAATCCCGAGGCGTGGCTGTGGTACTATCGGGTGGTCGGCGACGAGCGCTGCCCGATCGTCGACACGTGGTGGCAGACCGAGACCGGCGGCATCCTGATCAGCCCACTTCCCGGCGCGGTGGCGCAGAAGCCGGGGAGCGCCACCCTGCCGCTGCCGGGGGTGAAGCCGGTGCTGGTGGACAACGACGGAAAGACGCTGGAGGGCGAGGCGGAGGGCAATCTCTGCATCGCCGACAGCTGGCCCGGGCAGATGCGCACCGTCTACAACGACCACGAGCGCTTCAAGCAGACCTATTTCTCGACGTTCAAGGGGCTCTATTTCACCGGCGACGGCGCGCGGCGCGATGCCGACGGCTACTACTGGATCACCGGGCGGGTGGACGACGTGATCAACGTCAGCGGCCACCGCATGGGCACCGCCGAGGTGGAGAGCGCGCTGGTCGCCCACCACAAGGTCGCCGAGGCGGCGGTGGTCGGCTTCCCGCACGAGATCAAGGGGCAGGGCATCTACGCCTACGTCACCTTGAAGGTCGGCGAGGAGCCGAGCGAGGAATTGCGCCGCGAGCTGGTGGTCTGGGTGCGCAAGCAGATCGGCCCGATCGCCGCGCCCGACGCGATCCAGTGGGCGCCCGGTCTGCCGAAGACACGCAGCGGCAAGATCATGCGCCGCATCCTGCGCAAGATCGCCGCCAACGAGACCGACGCGCTGGGCGACACCTCCACCCTCGCCGATCCGGCGGTGGTGGACGAGCTCGTCGGCAACCGCGTCGGCTGAAGGGTGGAAAGGAGATGATCCACGTCATTGCCGTCATCACCGCCAAGCCGGGACAGCGGGACAGCATCCTCGAGGCGTTCCGCGCCAACATGCCGGCGGTGCATGCCGAAGCGGGATGCATCGAGTACGGTCCGGCGATCGATGCCGAAGGGGTGGGCGCGATGCAGACGAAGTTCGGCCCGGACACTTTCGTCGTTATCGAGAAATGGGAGAGTGCCGAGGCGCTGGCGGCGCACGCCGCCTCGGCGCACATGGCGGCGTACGCAGGAAAGGTAAAGGAGATGATCGCCAGCCGGGCGGTGCACGTGCTGTCGCCGAGTTAGGGGATTCAGGGCCTTGCCGAAAAAGCGCCGAACAATCTGATGATGATCCCGTAAGATGAGTCGAACAGGAGTTGCTTCGTTGCGCGCATCGAGTCTGGCGCTTGTAGTGCTGGCAAACATGTGCGCAGCTTTCATTGGCGCATTCGTGGGCGGCTTTGCTGCGGGCTTCTTAAATATCGGTATCGCAGGATTGCTATCGTTACCGCTGATCCTCGGTGTTGCCTATCTTGTCGGCCGCTGGGTGGCGCGCCGTAAGGACGCGCCCAATGAATACGAGATCGTTGTAGGGTGTTGCGTTTACGTCCTTCTTTGCATTCTTCTGGCGATCGGCGCTCGGCGTCATGTCGCAGTACTGCTTGCAATGGTCGCTGGCTGCGCCGTCGCGGGGTTGTTCTACAAAGGGGCAAGCAATGCCTTGCGTAGCCCCGTAACTCAGGATCAGTCTGCACTAGGACAAACGCCCACTCCAAGCGATCCAGAACCGCCAAGCTCGCCAACACCGGAAAGCGTGAAGCGAGATCCGAACTGGGCAGTGAAGTCTGCTCTCGGCTTTGCCGTAATCCTGGCTGCCGGCCTTGCATTGTTCGTGGTCTCGTGGATGCACCCGATTAGGCCGGCCGTCACACCACCGACAGAAATTTCTCCGGCCCAAGCTGGCACCCAAAGCATGAAACAGTTCGACCCGCTTCCCGCCACCGCCTCGTCGAGCATTCCTGACCAAACGTCTGCCTCAAGTCATGCCCATGCCGGCGAGACATATGACCCGACGAACTCATCTCCAGGCAGCACTTCACCCACCGAAGCTGCGAGGCTGGTGCCCGTCAATCCTAACCAACATATGGTAGAAGGCTATACCCGCGCTGACGGCAGATACGTCGCACCCTACATCGCGACGGACCCTAACCATGACAGAACAGACAATTTTTCTACCAAAGGGACCACCAACCCGTACACGGGTGCCAGAGGTCACCACTAGTCTAGCATCCGGGTTGGAGAACGACGAAACGGCATCGTCATCGCAAGGAGCGCAGCGACGTGGCGATCCAGAGCCACAGTACGGCGCCAGCCCCTGGATCGCCACGCTGCCAAGGGGCAGCTCGCGATGACAGCCCGCAGCCGGGCCTCACGGCGGGTATTTGACTATAGCATCCAGGTTGGAGAACGACGAAACGGCATCGTCGTCATCACGAGGAGCGCAGCGACGTGGCGATCCAGAGCGACAGTACGGTGCCAGCCCCTGGATCGCCACGCTGCCGAGGGGCAGCTCGCGATGACGGCCAGCAGCCGGGACTCACGGCGGGTATTTGATCATAGCATCCAGGTTGGAGAACGACGAACGGCATCGTCGTCATCGCAAGGAGCGTAGCGACGTGGCGATCCAGAGCGACAGTCACGGTGCCAGCCCCTGGATCGCCACGCTGCCAAGGGGCAGCTCGCGATGACAGCCAGCAGCCGGGCCTCACGGCGGGTATTTGATTAGAGGGCGTTCATCGCCTTGGCCAGGCGCTCCAGCCCCGGCTGAAATTTCGTGGGCTCGCCGGCGAAGGTGAGCCGGATGAAACCCTCGCCGCCGGGGCCGAACTCGGTGCCGCTGCGCACCGCCACGCCGTGCTGCAGGCAGTGCTCGGTCAGCATCTCCGAACTGACCGGCGCATCGACGCGGACGAAAACGTAGAACGCACCCTCCGGCCGCTCGCAGGAGAGGCCCGGCATGGCGTTCACCATGTCGCACATCAGGTTGCGGCGGGCCGTGTACTCCTCCAGCATCCGCGCCGGCCAATTGCTGTTGGTGTTGAACGCGGTCACCGCCGCGCGCTGTGCAAAGGTGTTGACGAAACCTACCGAATTGCGATGCATCACCGCAGCGGCGCGGATCAGGCCGCTGCGGGCGGCGAGATAGCCGACCCGCCAGCCGGTCATGGCGAAGGTCTTCGAGCAGGTGTTGACCAGGATCAGCCGGTCCGCCAGCGCCGCGAAACCCGCCGCCGAGATCATCGTCCGGCCATCGAACACGATGTGGTCGTAGGCTTCGTCGGAGATCAGCAGCAGGTCGTTGCGGCAGACGAATTCCACGACCTCCTGCATCTCCGCCCCGGTGAACACGATGCCCGTCGGATTGACCGGATTGTTCAGGATGAACAGGCGCGTGCGCGGGGTGACAGCGCGCTGCAACGCCTCGATGTCGAGCCGGAGCGCGGCCGACCATGGCACGAACACCGGCACCGCGCCGATCGCCAGCGCCACGTCGGCATAGAGCGAATAGCAGGGGTCGTTCAGCAGCACCTCGTCGCCCGGATCGAGATAGGCGCTCATCGCGGCATGGATGCCCGAGGCCGCGCCGCTGGTGATCTGGATGTCCTCGGCGCGGAATGCACCGCCGCCCAATTCAGAGAGCTGCCGGGCGATGGCGCTGCGCAGATCGGCCTCGCCAACGGGGGCGGAATAGTGCGTCCGGCCTTCGCGCATCGCGGCGATCGCCGCCTCGCGGATATGCTCGGGCGTGTCGAAGCTGGGATCGCCGCTGGCCAGAGACACGACTTCCGCGCCGGGCCTGGTGAGCTTCTTCGCGCGCTGCGACTGGCTCAGCCGCTGCACGGCTTGCGACGGTTGCACCAAACTCCGCTTCCCCCAATGGCCGATGATGAGCCGATTGACTGGCCGAAACCCCGACCGTACTGTCGGCCATCGGGCTGCGTCAATGCACCGGTTCGTGTCGCGCTCGAACTGGGACGCAGCGCAATCGCCACCATGCCCCGTGGCAGAGAGGATTGGATCGATGCACCGCCTGATCGCCGCACTGGGCTTGGCGCTCGCGCTGGCTGTCCCGGCGCGCGCCGACTCCACCCTGCAGACCGTGCTCAAGCGCGGCCAGTTCATCGCCGGCATCACCGCGGACTCCCCGCCGAGCGGCTACGTCGATGCGCAGGGCCACATCATGGGCTACGCGTCCGACGTCGCGCGATATCTCGCCAAGCGCCTCGGCGTCGGCCTGCAATTCGTTCAGGTCACCGCCGCCTCGCGCGTGCCGCTGCTGCAGACCGGGCGGATCGACGCCGAGGTTGCGGTCACCACCCCGAACAAGGTGCGCAACGAGGTGGTGGATTTCACCTACAGCTACATCTGGGACAACGGCGTGCTGATGGTGCGCCAGGGCGACAGCACCAACCCGAAGGACTACATGAACGCCGAGAAGACGATCGGCGCGACCCAGGGCAACGGCTTCGTCGACCGCTGGAAGCTGGTTTCGCCGAGCGCGAAGTTCCACCTCTACCACGACGAGTCGGACGTCGTGATCGCGCTGAAGAACCACGACGTGGACGGCTATGTCGTCGGCAATTTCGTCGCCGCGCGTTTCGCCAAGTCGGGCGGGCTTGCCGTCAGCCCGGCCTGGACCAACTCGCCCGACGCCATCATGGTGCGCGAGGACGACAGCAAGTGGCGCAAATGGCTGGACTGGGCGCTGCAGCGCATGTGGGTCGAGGGCACGCTGCAGAAACTCTACAAGAAGTGTACGGCATCGAGCCGGATTTCAGTCTCGGCGATGACGGCCAGATCCAGCCGCGGGTGATGGAAATCGGCAAGACCGACGACCCCTGGCACGACCTGCCGGCGGGTTTCCTCGACAAGCTGCTGGGAGACGAGTCCTACACCCTGCAATAGCCGCGATGCTCCAGTCGCTCGACTGGTCCATCCTCTGGCAGTTCCGGGCGGCGCTGTGGAACGGCCTGCTCACCACGCTCTGGATATCAGCGGTCGGCATTCTCGGCAGTACGCTCGCCGGCGTGGCGGTCGGCTGCCTCGCCGCGGTGCCCTCGCTGCTGCTGCGCCGGCTGACCGCGAGCTATACCGAGCTGCTGCGCAATTTGCCGGTGATCGTGAAGCTGTTCTTCCTCTATTTCGTGCTCGGCGTGCCGGCGATCCCGGCGGCGCTGCTGACGCTGATCCTGCACCAGAGCGCCTATATCGCCGACGTCACCAGGGCCGGCATCCGCTCGGTGCCGCGCGGCCAGGTCGATGCCGGCCTGTCGCTCGGCCACGGCTGGTGGCAGATCTACCGCCACATCCTGCTGCCGCAGGTGCTGCGCATCGTCATCCCGCCGATGACCACGCAATACGTCTCTGTGGTCAAGAACTCCGCCGTGGTGGCGCTTATTTCCGTCGAGGATCTCACCTACCAGACGCAGGAGATCAACGTCGAGACCTTCCGCGGCTTCGAGGCGGCGACCGCGGCGACGGTGCTCTACATCGCGATTTCCGCGGTTGTGATCGGTGCCATGACGCGGCTGTACGCGCGGCTGGCCGGGCCATGAACGCGGCGGGATCGCAGCGCCTGCAAGCCGCGCTGTGGTGGCTCGGCGTCGCGATCGCGGTGATCGTCGCGGCGGAGCGCGTCCGGCGGCTGGAATGGGCGGCGGTGGCGCCCTCGCTGCCGTTCCTGCTGACCGCCCTCGGACGGTCCTGGGTGCTGGCGATCGTCTCCATCGCCTGCGGCGTCATCGCCGCCTTCCCGCTGGCGCTCACGCGTCTCTACGGGCCGCGCGGATTGCGCCAGCTCGCGACCGGAGCCATCGAGGCGGTGCGCGCGACGCCGGAGCTGATGGTGATCTTCTGGGTCTATTTCACCTGGCCCTATCTCGCCGGCAACCAGGTCACCGCCTGGAACGCGGCGCTCGGCTCGCTGTCGGTGATCGCCGCCGCCTACCTCGCCGAGGTGATCCGCGCCGGCATTTCTTCGGTGCCGGCCGGCCAAGTCGAGGCCAGCATCGCCTCCGGCATGTCGGGACTGCTGACATTCCGTTACATCGTGCTGCCGCAGGCGCTGCGCAACATGCTGCCGGCCCTGCTGGCGCAGCTGGTCGCGCTGTTCAAGACGACGTCCCTGGTCTACGCCATCGGCGTGATGGATTTCTTCCGGGCGGTGGCCGTGACGAAGAACGCGGTGTTCGCGCCCTACGCGCTGTATCTCATCCTCGGCGCCGGCTATTTCGTCAGCTGCTTCGCCATCGGCCGGATCGTGCGCTGGTTCGATCCGCGCTACCAGCTGCTGGAATAGCCATGGCCGGCGGCATCATCGAGTTCCGCAACGTGCATAAATGGTTCGGCACGCTGCACGTGCTCGACGATGTCAGCCTGGCCGTGCAAGCGGGGCAGGTGGTCGTGGTGTGCGGCCCCAGCGGCTCCGGCAAGAGCACGCTTCTCCGCTGCATCAACCGGCTCGAGCGGATCGACCGCGGCGAGATCGTCGTGGACGGCGCCCCGCTGGATGACCAGGTTCGCAAGATCACCCGGCTGCGTGCCGAGATCGGCATGGTGTTCCAGCGCTTCAACCTCTATCCCCATCTGAGCGTGCTGGACAATGTCATGCTGGCGCCGCTGAAGGTGCGCGGCTTGGCGCGCGACAAGGCCCGCGCGATCGCCGAAGACCTGCTCGCGAAAGTCGGCATTCCGGAAAAGGCCTCCGCCTATCCCGCCCAGCTCTCCGGCGGCCAGCAGCAGCGGGTGGCGATCGCCCGGGCACTGGCGATGGGCCCGAAGATCATGCTGTTCGACGAGCCGACCTCCGCGCTTGACCCGGAGATGATCCAGGAAGTGCTGGAGGTGATGGTCGGGCTCGCCGAGGGCGGCATGACCATGGTCGTGGTGACCCACGAGATGGGCTTCGCGCGGCGCGTGGCGGACCGGGTGGTCTTCATGGATGCCGGCCGCGTCGTCGAGGAGGCGGCGCCCGAGGATTTCTTCACCCGGGCCCGCGACCCGCGCACCAGGAGCTTCCTCGGCAAGATCCTGTCGCATGTCCCAGGGCTGCCGGATGCCTCGACATGATTTCCGGTTTCGGAGGACTATGGCGGCAAGGGCGAGAGGAGCTTGGGATGCGAGCAGGGTTGCAGCCGATCGAGGGGCCAGCCGCCTGGTACGGCGCGGACATGGCGCGAAATCCGGACTGGATCCGCAGCCTGGACGATACGCATCGAGACGAAATCGCCGCGGCTCTGCGGCAGGTCAAGCGGGCGGGGCGGACGCCGCCGCAGCTCGCGCGAGAGGATTTTCCGCTGCCCCGCACCGCCGGGCTGCTCACCGCGATCGCCCGGGAGCTCGAGGACGGCACCGGCCTGGTGCGGCTGCGCGGCCTCGATGTCGCGTCCTATTCCGAGGACGATCTTCGCCTGATCTTCTGGGGCATCGGCTGCCATCTCGGCGTGCCGCTGTACCAGAATCCGCGAGGAGAAATCATCGGCGAGGTGCGCGACGAGACCCGCTCCGCCGCGCCCAGCTTCACCACCGAGGCGCCCGGTGGGGTGCGATCGTCGCGCGCGCGTTCGCGGTCGAGCGGGCCGTTGCGGTTCCATACCGATCTCTGCGACGTCATTGCCCTGCTCTGTGTCAGCAACGCCCGGGAGGGCGGGGTCAGCAAGATCGCCAGTGCGGTCACCATCCATAACGAGATCGTCCGCCGGCGCCCGGACCTCGCGGCGCTGCTGTTCGAGGATTACTGGCGGGCACGGCCGAAGGACAGCGACGCGCCGAGCGAGCCGCGGAATTACGCCCTGCCGGTCTGGGGCCTGCGGGACGGGAAGTTCACCACCCAGTATTCCCGCACTTTCGTCGAATTGGCGCAGCAGGACCCGTCGGTGCCGCGCCTGACGGCGGCGCAGGACGACGCGTTGGACCTGCTCGCCGAGGTGGCCGAACAGGTGTGCCTGCACTCGGCCTTCGAGCAGGGCGACATCCAGCTCCTGAACAACCACGTGATCTATCACGGTCGCACCGCCTACGAGGACGACAATGCCGCCGGGCGCGAGCGGCTGCTGCTGCGGCTGTGGCTGGCGACACCGGACAGCCGGCGGCTGCCGCCCGGTTTCGACGTGCTGTGGGGCGCCGTGGAGCCGGGCGTGCTGCGGGGCGGCGTGGTGCAGCCGGAGAGCGGGTTGCGTGCGCCGGGAAACTGAGGGCTCTGCCCCAAATAAGTACTGGATTCGATCATGACCAAGGTCATCGACCTCGAATGCAACCTCCCCGCCGGCGAGGAAGGCCCGGAGTACCGGGAAGCGGCGCAGATCCGGCCCGGCAATCCGGTCGCGGACCGGCTCGACCGCCCGGACGGCTACGGCTTTGACAACTACCGGCGCATCTTCCGCAACCGCGCCGAGGGATCCGTGCCGAAACCCGAGGCGGCGCCGGGCGAGCGCATGAAGACCTTCATCGCCGACATGGATCGCGCCGGCATCGAGTTCGGCGTCGTCGGTTCCTCCAACGCGACCTTGAGCCGCGTCTGCCAGGCCTATCCCGACCGCTTCATCGGGCTCGCCGCCATCAGCCCGCTCGACGGCATGCGCGGCGTGCGCGAGCTGGAGCGGCTGGTGCGCGAGTGCGGGGTCGGCGGCTTTCGCGTCGTCGCGCTCTACAACATGATCCCGGCGAGCGACCGCCGCTACTACCCGCTCTACGCCAAATGCGTCGAGCTCGATGTTCCCGTGCGCATCTATACCTCGATGAACTACGCCAACGATCGCCCCTACGATCTCGGCCACCCCCGGCATCTCGACGATGTCGCCATCGACTTCCCGGAACTGCGCATCGTCGCCGGCCTGGCGGGCTGGCCATGGATCGGCGACATGGTCGGCCTGCTGCGCCGCCATCCCAACCTCTATGTCGACACCGCGGCGCACCGGCCCCGCCATTTCGCGACGCCAGGCTCCGGCTGGGAGCAGTTCCTGCAATTCGGCAACACGCTGCTGCAGGACAAGGTCATGGTCGGCCTGTCGCGCGGCATTTTCGGCGTGCCCTTCGAGGAGCTGATCGCCGAATACCAGGCGTTGCCACTGAAAGATTCGGTGAAGGAGAAGTGGCTCCATCGGAACGCGCTGACCTTCTTCAAACGAGGCTGACACTTGGCTCGGTTCGTCGTCCTTCGCCTGCTGCAGGCGATCCCGATGATGGTCGTCGTGGTCCTGCTGGTCTTCACGATGCTGCAGCTGACGCCGGGTGATCCGGTGCAGGCGATCGTCGGCCAGTTTCCGGTGCCGCCGGATTTTCGGGCTGCGATCGAGCAGCACTATCACCTGAACGACCCCCTGTGGATGCGCCTGATGCAGTATTTCCTCAACCTGCTGCACGGCGATCTCGGCTACTCCTTTCAGTCCCAGCAACCTGTCATCGAGCTGATCCTGCAGCGCGCGCCGCGCACCCTGCTGCTCGCCGGCGCCGCCTTCGTCATCGGCGTGCCGATCGGCATCGGCATCGGCCTGCTCTGCGCGACCACGCGCAACCGCCATGTCGACCGGTTCTGGACCACGACGGCGCTGGTCGGCTACGCGGTCCCGGGCTTTTGGCTGGGCCAACTGCTGGTGATCCTGTTCGCCATGCGGCTCGGCTGGTTCCCGACGCAGGGGATGGCGCCGCTGATCTCTCGCGCGCACGGCGCCGGCTGGCTGCTGGAGCGCGTGCGCTATCTCGCGCTGCCGGCGATCACCTATGCCGTCTATGAGGCGACGCGCGTCGCGCGGCTGATGCGCGCCAGCGTCGCCGACACCCTCGGCCAGGGGTTCATCGTCACCGCCCGTGCCAAGGGCCTGTCGCGCGCGAAGATCATCCGCCGCCACGTGCTGCGCAATTCCAGCCTGCCCGTGGTCACGGTGATGGGCTATGCCTTCGGCGTGGCGATGGGCGGGGCTGTGCTGATCGAGACCGTGTTCTCCTGGCCGGGCATCGGCCTGCTGCTGATCGAGGCGATCCGCGTGCGCGACAACCAGACCGTGGTCGGCGTCGTGCTGTTCATTTCGCTGGCGGTGATCCTGATGAACCTGCTGGTGGATATGCTTTACGGCCTGCTCGATCCGCGGATACGCGCGGCACGATGACCGCATTCCTCCGCCGGATCGCGCGCACGCGGCACGGTCCGATCGGCCTCGCCATCCTGCTCGTGCTGCTGGTGGTCGCGATCTGCGCCCGCTGGATCGCGCCATACGACCCGAAGGCGCAGGTCGGCACCAGCCTGCTGCCGCCCTCTTCCGCCCACCTGATGGGAACCGACAACATCGGCCGCGACCTCTTCTCGCTGGTGCTGGTCGGCACCCGCGCCTCGCTGGCGATCGGCATAAGCTCCGCCTTCGCGGCGTTGCTGATCGGCGGCACCGTTGGCGTGCTCGCCGGCTATTTCCGCGGTGTCGCCGAGGCGGCGCTGATGCGGCTCACGGAACTGTTCCAGATCCTGCCGGTCATCGTTGTCGTGCTGTTCGCGATCGCGCTGTTCGGCGCGAATTTCTGGCTGCTGATCGGCGCCGTCGCGCTGGCGATCTGGCCGCTGGAGGCGCGCGTCATCTACGGTCAGTTCGTGCAGCTGCGGGAACGGGAATTCGTCGCCGCCGCGATCGTCGCCGACCTGCCCACCTCGCACATCATCCTGCGCGAAATCCTGCCGAACGCGCTGCCCCCAGTGATCGTGCAAGTGGCGCTGGACGCCAGCCTGGCCATCCTGATCGAATCCGGCCTGGGCTTCCTCGGGCTGTCGGACGCCAACACGGTGAGCTGGGGCCAGCTGCTGTTCACCGCGCAGGATTTCCTGGATTCCGCCTGGTGGATGAGCGTGTTCCCGGGGGCGGCGATCTGCCTCGCCGTGGTCGGCTTCAACATGCTGGCCGACGGGCTGAACGAGGTCGTCAATCCCCGCGCGGTGCGCGGCGCCGTCGGTCTGCCGGCATGAGCGCCGCTCTGCTGCTCGATGTGCGTAATCTCGTCGTGCATCTGCGCGCCGAGAACGGCGTGGTGCGCGCGGTGGATGGCGTCGATCTCACGGTCGCCTCGGGTGAATGCGTCGGCATCGTCGGCGAATCCGGCTGCGGCAAAAGCACCCTGGCGCGCGCCGTCGTGCGCCTGCTGCCGAACGTGGAATACGCGCAGCTTTCGGGAGAAATCCGCTTCGGCGGAATCGACATTGCCGCGCTGTCACCCGCCGCTCTGCGCCGGCTGCGTCGGAGCAGCAGCTTTTCGATGATTTTCCAGGACCCGCTCGGCTATCTGAACCCCACGCGTCGCATCGGTCCCCAAGTGGGGGAGGCGCTGTCCGATACGCGCAGCCGCACCGAAACGCGCAATCGCGTGCACGCCCTGCTGCGCGAGGCCGGCCTGACGGAGCCGGCGACGATCGCCCGCCGCTATCCGCACGAACTGTCCGGCGGCATGCGGCAGCGTGCGCTGATCGCCATCGCCCTGGCCTCCTCGCCACGTCTGCTGGTCGCCGATGAGCCGACGTCGGCGCTGGATGCGACCGTGCAGCTGCAGGTGCTCGCCACCTTGCGCCGGCTGCACCAGGAGCGCGGCATGGCGCTGCTGATCGTCACGCACGATCTCGGCCTGGTCGCCGAGCTTTGCGACCGCGTCTATGTGATGCAGGCCGGCCGCATGCTGGAATGCGCCGATGTGTTCACCCTGTTCGATACGCCCGCGCATCCCTACACCGCGCGCCTGATCGAGCTTTCTGCGCGCCGCCATCGCCCGACGCCGCAGCACGAGGCCGCGGAATGACCGCGCCTATACTGTCCGCGCGCCGCCTGACGCAGAGCTTTGCGTCGCGCGCCGGCGGCTGGCGCAGGCGCGTGGTGCGCGCCGTCGACAACGTTGACCTCGACGTGTGCGAGGGCGAGACCCTGGCGATCGTCGGCGAATCCGGCTCGGGCAAGAGCAGCCTGGCGCGCCTGCTGCTCGGGCTGCGGCGCCCCGATTCCGGGCAAATCCTCTATCGCGGCGAGGATTTTTCGACCCTCTCCCCCGCACGCCGCCGCGCCTATCGGCGCGAGGTGCAGGCGGTGTTCCAGGACCCCGCCGCCTCGCTGAACCCGCGCCTGCGCGTGCAGGACACGCTGGCGCATGTGATGCTGCATCACCGCCTCGCCACCCGGTCGACGGTGCGCGACGCGGCAGCGGCCGAGCTGCACGCCGTCGGCCTGACGCCGCCGGACAATTTTCTGGCGCGCTATCCGCACCAGCTTTCGGGCGGCCAGCAGCAGCGCGTCGCCATCGCCCGCGCGATGGCGCTGCGGCCGCGCCTGATCATCGCCGACGAGCCGCTCTCCAGCCTGGATATCTCCGTGCAGACCCAGCTTCTCGAGCTGATGACGGAACTGCAGCAGCGCACCGGACTGGGCTTCGTCGTGATCAGCCACGATCTCGGCGCCGTCGATTCGATCGCGCACCGCGTCGCCGTGATGTATCGCGGCCGCATCGTCGAGAGCGGCGAGCAGGCGCTGCGCCGGCCGCAGCACCCCTATACGAAGGCGCTGGTGAACGCGACACTGATTCCCGATCCCCGGCTCGCCCGCGCCCGCCACCATCTCGCGCCGGCCGAGCCCGTCCCCTCCTCATGAGAAGGAAATTTTCGATGCCGACCCCGCACCTGCTCCGCCGCACCGCCTTCGCGCTGTCGCTGGCAGTCGCCGGAACGCCGGCGCTGGCGGCCGACACCCCCCGCCACGGCGGCAGCGCCGTGCTGGCCATCGACACCACGGGCATGGCGATGCTGAACACCGATCTCACGTCGTTCTCGCCGGCGCTGTTCATCGCCGATCTCTGGGCCGACGGGCTGATGGCGAAGGACGCACAAGGCAGGCGCATTCCGCACCTCGCGACGAGCTGGAACACATCGGACGACGGAAAGACCTACACCTTCAAGCTGCGTCAGGGCGTGAAATGGTCGGACGGACAGCCCTTCACCGCAAAGGACGCGGCCTTCACGCTCACTGCGTTCGGCAAGCTCAACACCTATCTGTCGAAGCTCTATCCGCTGATCACCAAGGTCGAGACCCCCGACGACTACACGATGGTGGTCACGCTGTCGCAGCCGATCACCGCGGCGATGGATCTGTTCGATAAGGAGAATTTTCCGTTGATGCCGGAGCACGTCTATGCCGGCACCGACATCCCCACCAACCCCGCCAATCGCAAGCCGGTCGGCCTCGGCCCCTACAAGCTCGACAATTGGGAGCCCGGCCGCTCGATCAGCTTCGTGCGGAACCCGAACTATTGGGACCAGCCAAAACCCTATCTCGACAGCGTGGTGGTCGCGGTGATCCCGAGCCCGCAGCAGCAGCTCAATGCGGTGATCCAGGGCGAAGCCGACTGGGTGCAGCTCGATTTCTCGCAGATCGAGCGGGCGCAGGAGGCCGCGAAGAACGGCAAGATCAAGGTGGTGAAGATCGAGATGAACGCGCCGGAACGCTCGTCGCTCGACTTCAATTTCCGTCGCGCCCCGCTCGGCGATGCGCGCGTGCGCCAGGCATTGTTCTTCGCCACCGACCGCCAGCGCATCAGCAACGACGCCTATCGCGGCCTCGCCTTCCCGGCGAAGAGTGCCATCCCCGTGCAGTTCAAGGACCTCTACGACCCCTCGGTGAACTACGACACGATGTATCCGTATGACCCGAAGAAGGCCGGCGAACTGCTCGACCAGGCAGGACTGCCCATGAAGAACGGCACGCGGTTCTCGGTTGAGCTGACCTACCAGGCGCTGTCGCCGTACGACTCCGTCGCCAAAAGCATTGCCGCGCAGTGGAAGGAGATCGGCGTTGACGTTCGCCTCACCGGCCTGGACGCGCAGATCTGGGTCGACAAGGTCTACAATCGCAACGACTTCGACATCTCCCTGGTGTCGCTGACCGGCCGCTCCGATCCCACGCTCGGCGTCGACCGCAGCTTCGTCTGCAATCCGGCGCACGTGCCGTATACGAACCCGAGCGGCTACTGCAATCCCGAGCTCGACAAGATCGCCGCGGCCGCCGCCGCCGCACCGCAGGAGCAGCGCCGCGCCCTCTACAAGCAGTATGAAGAGATCGTCGCGCGTGACCTCAACGAGATCAGCCTGACCAACGCGCCCACCTACAACGCTGCCGCGACGAAGTTCCAGGGTTTGGACAAGCTGTTCGACATCAGCTTCAACGAGCACCCGAGCTGGGCGGACACCTGGCTACCCGCCGGCAGCCAATGATGCTGCGGGGGCGCGACGTCGAAGCCCTGCTGCGGCCGCGCAGCGTCGCCGTCATCGGCGCCTCGGCGACGCGCCGGACGCAGGGCAACGGCGTCATCCGCAACCTGCAGGAGGCGGAGTATTCCGGGCGCATCCTCCCGGTGCACCCGACGGCCGCGGCCGTCGACGGGCTGGACACGGTGAGCGCGATCGACCGGCTGCCGGCGGAGGTCGACACGGCCATCGTGGCCATTCCGGCGCCTGGAGTGGCCGACGTGCTGCAGGACCTGGAGCGCGCCGGCGTGCGCTCGGCGATCGTCTTCTCGAACGGCTTTTCGCCGGCCGAAGCGGCGGCGTGGCGCCGCTTCGCGGCGGCCAGCGCCATGGCGATCCATGGCCCCAACTGCATGGGGCTGATCAACTTCACCGACGGCGTGCGGCTCTATCCCTCGACGGTCACCGACAAGGCGCGACCCGGACGCATCGCGCTGATCGCGCAATCCGGCTCGGCCGCCATTTCGTTGATGAACTCGACGGCTGCCGGCCTGTCGAAAGTGATCACCATGGGCAGCGAGTTCCAGGTGACCGCGCCGGATTACATGCGCTGGTTCGCCGAGGACGAGGCGACGGCGGTGGTCGGCATCGTCCTCGAATCCATCAGGGATCCCCGGAGCTTCGCCGATGCGGCCGAACGCCTGCGGGCAGCCGGCAAGGCGCTCGTCGCGCTGAAAGTCGGAAAATCCGAGGTCGGTGCGCTGGCTGTGCTGGCGCATACCGGCGCGATGATCAGCCCGAGCGACGCTTATGACTGCTTCTTCGAGCGATGCGGCATTCCCACCGTCCGGGATTACGACGAGCTCATCGCGTCAGTGGAATGCTTCGCCGCCTCTACCCGTGCGGTTCGCGGTGCGCGCGTCGGCATCGTCGGCATTTCCGGCGGTGAGACCGCGCTCGCCAGCGATGTCGCGGCGGAACTCGGCGTGCCGGTCGCATCCTGGAGTGCGGCGACGCAGGACCGCATTCGCGCTTCGCTGCCCGGCGCGTCGGGATTGAACCCGCTCGATCTCGGCGCCACCGTGCATCACAGCGTCGAGCAGGACGACGCGGCGATCGCCGCCATCCTCGACGATGCCGCGGTCGATGCGCTGCTGGTGATCCAGGACGCGCAGGCGACGCTGACGCCGACGATGCTGAACAACTACACCCCGCGCATCGAGGCCTATGCGCGGCTCGGAGCGGCCACCGACAAGCCGATGGTGCTGGTGTCGCCGACCGCGGAGAACACCCATCCCCGCGTGATCGAAGTGATGTCCGCGGCCTCCGTCCCGGTGCTGCGCGGACTGCGCCCGGGCCTGGTCGCGTTGCGCAATCTCGGCCTGCTCGGCCGCCCGCCCGCCGCACCCGCACCTGCTCAATCGTTTCGCGACGACGCGTTTCCGGAACTCGACGCCGCAGTCGCGGGAGCGCTGCCGGCCGAGCTGTGCACGCACATCCTGGCGGATTACGGCATTCCGTTCGTGCGTTCGGCCATCGCTCCCTCGGCGGCGGCGGCGATCGCTGCGGCGGCGGAGATCGGCTTTCCCCTGGTGCTGAAGATCGTCTCGCCCGACATCGCCCATCGGTCGGATGTCGGCGGCGTCGAACGCGGCATCGGCAGCGCAGAGGCGTTGCGCGTGGCCCTCGATCGCATGACGCGGGCGGTGGGCGCGGCCGTGCCGCACGCGCGGATCGACGGCTTCGAGCTGCAGGAGGAGCTGATCGATCACGTCGAGGCGATGGCCGGCTTCATCGCCGCCCCGCCCTTCGGCGCGCTCGTCACGGTCGGCACCGGCGGCACGCTCGTCGAGCTGGAAGCCGATCGCGCGATCGGCCTGGCCCCGCTCTCGCTGGAGCAGGCCGCCGACATGATCGGCCGCACCCGCCTCGGCGCGCGATTGCGCGGCTATCGCAACCTGATCCCGCGGACGGAGCTGGCGGAGTTCGCCGGGCTGGTTTCGCGGCTGTCCGAGCTGGCGGCCGATCTATGCGACCGGATCGGCGCATGCGATCTCAACCCTGTCCTCATCCGCAAGGGCTCCGGCGAAACCCGCGTCGTCGATGCGCTGATGGTGCGGAGCGAGACGCGCGGCACGGTCGATCCCGGCCGGTCCTGATCGCTCATACCAGTTCTGGGGCGCGCCGACTCATGACCGTCATTCCGGGAAAGCGGGAATCCATGTGCGGCGTGCACCCCCGCTTTCGCAGGGGTGACGATAATGGGTGGCGCTCTGTGGTACCTCGTATCAGTTGAGCGCGCCCCGGGCCGCCACCGGCCACAGACACTCGACAACGCCGTTGCGCACGCCGACATACCAGTCGAAGCGATCCACCGTCGGATCGCAATGGCCGGGCACCAGGCGCAGCTTTTCCCCGAGTTCCGGCGCGTCGCCGGCCTGGCACTCCAGCTTGCCGTGCTCGTCCGAGGCGCCGACATAACGCAGCTGCGGCCGCCCCCAGATCTCGGGAAAGCCGCTGTCCGTGGCCAAGGCCTTGAGCCCGGCATCCACGACGGCGATGCCCGGCCGCGGCATGCTCATCACGCTGGCCAGCACGAACAACGCATGGCGGAAGGTGCCGACCGGCGCGCCCGCGCCGTCCAGGTTGCGCGCATAGTCCGCGTCCATGAAGCAATAGCTGCCGGCCTGGATCTCGGTATAGACGCCGGAGGCGGATTCGAGCGCGAAGGTGCCGGTGCCGGCGCCGCCGACGATCGGGCAGTCGAGCCCCTGCTGGCGAAGCTGCTCGACGGTGCGGCGCGACCCCTCGCTCGCATGGGCGATGGCGGCGTGGCGCTCCTCCGGCGTGCGGAGGTGCTGCGCGCGGCCCTGATAGGCCTGAAGGCCACCGAAAACGAGGTGGCGGGAGCGGGCGATGCGCTGCGCGAGAGCGACCGCCTCGGGCCCGGGCTGCACGCCGCAGCGGCCGCCACCGACATCGATCTCGACCAGCACGGAGAGGCGCAGCCCGGCCTGGTCCGCCGCCGCCTCGATGGCGGCGATTTGCGCCTCGTTGTCGGCACAGATCGCGATCCGCCCGACGCGGGCAAGCGCAGCGGCGCGGGCGAGCTTGGTCCCGCCCATCACCTCGTTGCTGATGAGGATGTCGGGCACGCCGCCCCAGGCCAGCACCTCCGCCTCGCCCACCTTCTGCACGCATTGGCCGACCGCGCCGGCCGCGATCTGCCGCCGCGCGATCGCCGCGCACTTGTGCGTCTTCGCGTGCGGGCGCACGCGCACGCCGGCCGCGCGCGCGAACTCGGCCATCTTGGCGATGTTGCGGTCGAAGGCGTCGAGATCGATCACCAGCGCCGGCGTCTCGATATCGGCAACGGCGGCACCAATCGCGGCGGGCGGCAGGTTCATGGATTTGCCTAAGCTTCGCGGCTAGCATACGCAATGGGGGAGAGACATGTCCACGTATCAAACTGAATGACCGACGTCCCCCGCATCCGCGTCGTCGACGTGCACAAACGCTTCGGCGAGCTTGAAGTATTGCGCGGCGTATCCTTCGACGTGCATCGCGGCAACGTGGTGAGCGTGATCGGAGCGAGCGGTTCGGGCAAGAGCACGCTGCTGCGCTGCATCAACTATCTGGAACGGCCGGACGGCGGCGAAGTTTATCTGGAAGGCGAGCCGCTCGGCACGCAGGCCGGGACGAACGGGCGGCGGAGGCCGCGCCCGCTCGCCGAAATCAACAAGATGCGCCGCGAACTAGGCGTCGTGTTTCAGCAATTTAACCTGTGGCCGCATATGACCGTGCTCGGCAACGTGATCGAGGCGCCGATGCGCGTGCGCAAGCTCGCGCGCGCCGAGGCGACCGCGCTCGCGCAGGAATGCCTGCGCCGCGTGCAGTTGATCGACAAGGCGGACGAATATCCGGCGCGCCTCTCGGGTGGACAGCAGCAGCGCGCCGCGATCGCCCGCGCGCTCGCCATGCGCCCGAAGGCGATGCTGTTCGACGAGCCGACCTCCTCGCTCGATCCGGAACTGACCGACGAGGTGCTCGCGGTCATGCGCGAGCTTGCGCGCGAGGGCACCACCATGATCGTCGCGACCCACGAGATGGGATTTGCGCGCGAGGTCTCCGACCGCGTGATCTTTTTGTACGACGGCCTGATCGAGGAGGAAGGGCCGCCCGCGGCACTGTTCGGCGCGCCGAAGTCGGAGCGGCTCGGGCGGTTTCTCTCGAAATACCGACGCGCATGATCCCGAAAAGTGGGCACCGGTTTCCCGCCTGCGCGAAGCCCTTGGCACGGTTTCTCGTTTGGCTTGACGCTTCGGCGGGCGAAGGCAGGTCGGAAAAGATCATGCGCAAACAAAAAAAGATCAAACCATAGGAGGCTTGGTGTCATCAGGTCTCCCCCAGGCGTTCGATATCTCCCTGTTCTGGGACTATCGCGTCATCTTGCTTCACGGCTTCGGCGTCAACGTGCTGGTGTTCCTCGCCGCCGCCGTGCTCGCGCTCGCGGTCGGGCTCGGCGCCGCGCTGCTGCGCGTGAACCGCCTCCCGCCCCTGCGCTGGCTCGGCACGATGCACGTCGAGCTGTTCCGCAACGCGCCCGACTACATCATGCTGGTGTGGGTGCATTTCGTGCTGCCGCTCCTGATCGTGCTCGCGATCCGCCGGCGCGTCGAGTTCGATCCGTTCTTCTCGGCGGTGCTCGCGCTCGGCCTCGTCTACAGCGGCTATTTCGCCGAGACGTTCCGCGCCGGCATCGAGGCGATCCCGCGCGGCAATATCGACGCCGGCCGCGCCTTCGGCATGTCGGAACGGTTGATCCTGTGGCGCATCATGCTGCCGCAAGTGGTGCGACGCATGCTGCCCGAGGCGCTCAATCAGTTCATCTCATTGTTCAAGGCGACCACCATCGTGTCGCTGATCGCGGTGCCCGACCTCATGTACGACGTATCGATGGTCACCCAGCAGGAGATGCGGCCGCTGCCGCTCTACACCGGCGCCGCGCTG
>JAFAYM010000188.1 GCA_019240395.1 Acidisphaera sp.
AAAGGTTGGCGGCTATCCCGGCAGACTACATCAAATGCCCTCCTGCTGTGAGGTGATGTACGACGAGCACAGGGCGGGGGATGAGATTCTTTCGCGACCCCCTAAGGGCAAGGGGGCGTCTCTCACCATACGGTATCGACTGCCACGTTAAGCTTATCAAGTGCGCCGCCGCAGGAACGCGTCTACTCGGAGACGACGCTGATATCCGGCGCGGATGGGTTTTTCATGCCGACGACGTGGTAGCCGCAATCGACGTGGTGCACCTCGCCGGTGACGGCGGCCCCGAGATCGGACAGCAGATAGAGCCCTGCCCCGCCGACCTCCTGGATGGTGACGTTGCGGGCGAGCGGGCTGTTGTACTGGTTCCAGCGCAGGATGTAGCGGAAATCGCCGATGCCGCTGGCGGCCAGCGTGCGGATCGGGCCGGCGCTGATCGCATTGACCCGGATGTTCTGCGCACCGAGATCGGCCGCGAGATAGCGCACCGAGGCCTCGAGTGCCGCCTTGGCGACCCCCATGACGTTGTAATGGGGCATCACCCGTTCGGCCCCGAGATAGGTGAGGGTCAGCAGCGAGCCGCCGTTGCGCATCATCGGCACGGCGCGCTGGCAGGCAGCGGTGAAGCTGTAGCAGGAGATGTCGAGCGCCTGCAGGAAGGCGTCGCGCGGCGTGTCGAGATAGCGGCCGCGAAGATAGCTCTTGTCCGCCCAGCCGATGGCGTGCACCAGGAAATCGATGCCGTCCCAGGCTTGCGCGATAGCGGCGAAGGCAGTGTCGAGGCTGGCCTCCTCGGCGACGTCGCAAGGCACGACCAGCGAAGAGCCGACGCTCTCGGCGAGCGGGCGAACGCGCTTCTCGAGCGCGTCCCCCTGATAGGTGAACGCCAGTTCCGCGCCTTCGGCGGCGCAGGCAGCGGCGATGCCCCAGGCGATCGAGCGCTCGTTGGCGACACCCATGACGACGCCGCGCTTGCCCTGCATCAGATCGCTCATGGCGGCTCCGCAAGCTGTTCAAACCGTGGTGGCACACCCCCGGAAGGGCGGCAAGGGAGCGAGATTGCAGCAACGATGAAGGAACCCTAGAGTCGAAGGGTCCAGGGACGACGGTCCCTGGCGGGTGTCCAGAGGGCAGAGCCCTCTGGTGGGTTCGGGGCGAAGCGCCGAGAGGGGACGATTGCCGGCAGTAGTCACCGCCACCGACCCGTTCCAGCTCTTCGCGGACTGGATGGCGCAAGCCATGCAGTCCGAGCCCGCGGACCCCAATGCGATGACGCTGGCCACCTGCACCCCGGACGCGCGGCCTTCGGCGCGGATCGTGCTGCTGAAGGGCGTCGATACCAGGGGCTTCGTGTTCTACACCAACGGCCAGAGCCGCAAGGGCGACGAGCTGGCGGCCAATCCCCGCGCCGCCCTGCTGTTCCACTGGAAGACGCTGGGCCGCCAAGTGCGTGTCGAAGGGCCGGTCGAGGCGGCGACGGCGGAGGAGGCCGACGCCTATTACGCGACGCGTGCGCGGATTTCCCGCCTGGGGGCCTGGGCGTCGGACCAGTCGCGTCCGTTGCCTGAGCGGGCCGAACTGGAGCGCCGGGTTGCAGAATACGCCGCGCGCTACCCGGACGAGGCGATCCCCCGCCCGCCGCACTGGTCGGGCTACCGGGTGTTGCCGGAGCGTTTCGAGTTCTGGCAGGACATGCCCTACCGGCTGCACGATCGGACGGTGTTCATACGCCAGGGCAACGACTGGGGCAGCGGCAAGCTGTATCCCTGAATCCGGCGTGCTAGACTCGGTCGATCTCCTGACGGAGGAACCGCCATGGCTATCCGCAAGCTGCTGCTGCCGCTGACCGGCACCAAGGCCGGCGAGGCGGCACTCTCGACGGCGCTCAGCATCGCCAATATCTGGAAATCCCACGTCACCGCGCTGCATGTCCGGCTCGACAGTCGCGACGTGGCGCCGCTGGCCGGCGAGGGCCTGTCGGGCGCCATGATCGAGGAGATGATGTCGGCGACCGAGAAAGAGAGCTCGGAGCGCGCCAACGCCGTACACGCGATGTTCGACCGCTTCGTCGCCCAGCACCAGGTGGTGCTGGGGGAGCCGACGGAGCGCGCCGACCACGCAACCGCCAGTTTCGCCTCGGTGATCGGTCGCGAGGAGGACCTGGTGGCGCAGCTCGCGCGCCTCGCCGATCTGACTGTCGTGCCGCATCCGGAGTCCGGAGAGGACGTCTCCTCATCGGACGCTCTGCATGCGGTGCTGTTCGACAGCGGCCGTCCGGTGCTGATCTCGCCGATCCGCGCCCCCGTCACGATCGGCCGGCGGGTGTGCATCGCCTGGAACGGCACGGCGGAGAGTGCGGCGGCGGTGCTGGCGGCGATCCCGTGGATGCAGCGGGCGGAGGCGGTGCGCGTGCTCTCGTCGGAAGGCTATCAGCGCCGCGGTCCGGCGGCGGCCGAGCTGGTGCCCTATCTCGGCCTGCACGGGATCCGCCCGGAGCTGGCCAATTTCAAGGCGATCGATCGCGAGGTCGGCGCCGGGTTGCTGGCCGGCGCGCGCGAGTTCGGCGCCGATTTCCTGGCGATGGGCGCATATTCGCACTCCCGCCTCCGCCAGCTCATTCTCGGCGGTGTCACCCGCCACGTGCTCGAGCGGGCCGACCTGCCCGTCATGATGTGCCGCTAGATGATGGGCCGCTAGAATGATCGACGTGCGACCCTTCGCCGGGCTCGGCGCTTTCCGCAACGAGTGGCTCGACACCAGGCACCATTTCAGCTTTGGCCACTATCACGATCCCGCCCGCATGGGCTTCGGCGCGCTGCGGGTGTGGAACGACGACACGATCGCGCCCGGCACCGGCTTCGACCCGCACCCGCACCGCGACATGGAAATCATCACCTACGTGCAGGAGGGAGCGATCACCCATCGCGACAGCCTCGGCAACGAGGGGCGCACGGAGGCCGGTGATGTCCAGGTGATGCACGCGGGCACCGGCATCGTGCATGCGGAATACAATCGCGAGGCCACACCGACCCGCCTGTTCCAGATCTGGATCACACCGGACCGCCGCGGCGCCGCGCCGGGCTGGGAAACGCGCCAGTTCCCCCGCGGCGGCGCCGGTCTGGCCCTGCTCGCCTCCGGCCGCGCCGGCGATGCCGGAAACGGCGCCCTTCCGTTGAACGCGGACGCCGCCGTGCTGGCCGGGACCATGCGGGCCGGCGAGACGGTGCGCCGGACCCTTGGCGACGGGCGGCGGGCGTATCTCGTGCCGGCAACCGGCTCGGTGCTGGTCAACGGCGTGAAGGTCGGTCCTCGGGACGGCGCGGCGGTCGCCGACGAGAGCGACCTAACGATCACTGCCGAGCAGGATGCCGAACTGGTGCTGGTGGACGTCGCGGCATAACCCCTGGGCCCATTGGGCCCGTCGGCCAAACCAGCTTTACTTCAGGAAACACCACGGGCGGACGACGTTTATGGGCCGGTGGCTCCGGATCGGAGCTGACCGAGGCACAGCCCGAGGCGTCATGTCCCTATCACTCTCCAGATTTCTGATCGGTCGGCCGATTGCGAACCGGGAGGCCGAATCGCGAAAGCTCGGGGTGTTCGCGGGGCTGCCGGCAATGGGGCTCGACGGCCTCGGCTCGGCCGCCTACGGGCCGGAGGCCGCACTGACCATCCTGGCGGGGACCGGGGCCGCCGGCCTGGCCACGATCGGGCCAATCATGTGGGTCATCCTGGCCCTGCTGGCGGTGCTCTGGTTCTCCTACTGGCAGACCATCGCCGCCTATCCCAACAACGGCGGCTCCTACATCGTCGCTAAGGAGAACCTTGGCACCATCGCGGGATTGCTCGCCGCCGCGGCGCTGATGGTCGACTACATGCTCAACGTCGCGGTCGGCATTTCCGCCGGCATCGGCGCGCTGACCTCGGCAATCCCCGCGCTGCACCCCTACACGCTCTGGCTCTGCCTTGCCGTGCTGCTCGTGGTCACCGTGTTCAACCTGCGCGGCACCCGCGAATCCGGTCTCGCCTGGGCCGTGCCGACCTACGTCTTCATCCTGGGCCTTGGCTCGATCATCGCCTGGGGTGTCTGGCAGGCAATGGTCAGCGGTGGCCATCCGCACCCCGTGGTCGCGCCGCCGGCGGTCGCCCAGTCTGCCGGCGCCGTCACCCTGTGGCTGGTGCTGCGGGCCTTCGCCTCGGGCTGCACGGCGATGACCGGCGTCGAGGCGGTCAGCAACGGCGTCAGCGCGTTTCGCGATCCGCCGGTGCGCCACGCCCACGGCACATTGTCGGCGATCGTCATCATCCTCGGCCTGCTGCTGCTCGGCATCGCCCATCTCGCCCAGGCCTATGGCATCACCGCCATGGACCAGACGCAGGAAGGCTATCAGAGCGTCCTGTCGCAGCTGGTCGGCGCGGTCTATGGCCGCGGCTGGTTCTACTACGTGGTGATCGGCAGCGTGCTGTCGGTGCTTTGCCTGTCGGCGAATACGTCGTTCGTCGATTTTCCCCGGATGTGCCGTCTGGTCGCCCGCGACGGCTTTCTGCCGGCGGCTTTCGCGACCCCGGGGCGACGCCTGGTCTACTCCGTCGGCATCCTGTTCCTGACGGTCGGCTCCGGCGGGCTGCTGATCGCCTTCGGCGGCATCACCGACCGGCTGATTCCCCTTTTCGCCATCGGCGCTTTCCTGTCCTTCACGATGTCGCAGGCCGGCATGGCGGCGCACTGGTTTCACGCCCTGCGCGGCAGGGGCTCTGCCCCACACGCGCCGGGCGGCGCCTACAGCAGCCGCGTCAAGCTGGCGATCAACGGCGGCGGGGCGATCGCCACCGGGCTCGCACTCGCGATCATCCTGCTCGCGAAATTCACCGAGGGCGCATGGCTGACGATCATCATCATTCCCTGCACCCTGCTGCTGCTGCGCACCATCCGCCGCTATTACGATCAGGTCGACGCCCAGCTGCTCCAGGGAAGTCAGCGGAAACTCGACCTGCGCAACCATGCGCCGCCCGTCGCCCTGGTGCCGATCAAGCGATGGGACCGGCTGTCGCGCAAGGCCATCGAGTTCGCGCTCCGCCTGACGCCCGACATCACCGCCCTGCACGTCACCACCTTGGAGGGGCCTGAGGCGGACCGCGAAGAGACGCGATTGAAGGAAGAGTGGCGCGAGCTCGTCGAGGAGCCGGCGCGGCAGTCCGGAATATCGCCGCCCCGCTTCATGCTCATCGCCTCGCAGTTCCGCAGCGTCGTGGCACCGCTGCTGAAAGGCATCAAGTATGTCGAGGAGCATCTCCCCGATCGGCCGGTGATCGTCGTGCTTCCCGAGCTCGTGGAGGGCAGCTGGTGGGGATATCTGATGCACACGCATCGCGAGCGCCGGTTGCGCGCCCGGCTCTTGCGCTACGGCGGGGCCAAGGTCGGCGTCGTATCGGTGCCCTGGCAGTTGCAACCCTCGGAGCCGGCGCAGGGCATCGCCGAGGAGGAGCCGGCGCAAGCCGAGCCGTAACGCTGGTCATAGAAGCGCCGAGCGAGGGTCCGCCATCACCGCCGTCGCCTCCCGCCAGGCCGGCAGCAACGCCGGCGCAAGATCCTCGGCGATCAGCCCGGGTCCTGCCTCGGCGGCGGCGCGGCCATGCAGCCAGGCGGCGGCGCAGGCAGCTTCCCAGGCCGGCATGCCCTGCGCCAGCAAGGCGCCGATCAGCCCGGCGAGCACGTCGCCGGCGCCGGCGGTTGCCAGCCAGGGCGGTGCGGACGCATTGACCGCGGCGCGGCCATCGGGCGCGGCAATGATCGTGTCCGCCCCCTTCAGCAGCACGACCGCGTCGCTCCGCCGGGCAGCCTCGCGGACCGCGGCCAGCCGATCCTCGCCGGGGGCGCCGAACACCCGCGCGAACTCGCCGGCATGCGGGGTCAGCACCGCCGCGCCACGCAGCCCCGCCGGGTCGCCGGCGAAGGCGGTCAGCGCGTCGGCGTCGGCGACCACGAGCCGCCCCGCGGCAAGCAGCGCCGGCAAGGCGGCACGCGCCTGCTCGGCGCCGAGCCCGGGGCCGCACACCCACGCTTGGCGGCGCTCATCGGCGAGCAGTTCCGGGACCGGCGACTCGTTGACCAGCAGGCCGGGATCGCCGGTGCGGTAGATGTCCCCGCCGCTCCGGGCGGCGATGGTGACCAGACCGACGCCGCCGCGCCGCGCCGCCGCCGCCGCCAGCCGCGCCGCACCGGTCATCACTCCGCCGCCGAGGATGGTCAGGTGCCCGCGGCTGTATTTGTGGTCCGCCGCCGAGAGCGCGGGCAGCCCCCACAGGCCCGGGCGATTGAGGAAGGTGTCGGCGCGGACCGTCTGCAGCACCGCGTCGGGCAGGCCGATCTCTGCCAGCATCAGCTCGCCGCAAAGCTCCCGCCCCGGCAGCAGCAGATGGCCCGGCTTGGCGCGGAAGAAGGTGACGGTGAGCGCCGCCGCGGCAACCGCCCCGCGGCGGGCGCCGGTCGCCCCATCCACGCCGCTCGGCACGTCGACGGCGAGCACGCGCCGGGCCGCATGTAGTGTCTCGGAAACCCGGTCCTCGATATCGCGGGCCAGGCCGGCGCCGAACACCGCATCGATCACCAACTCGGCGCGGGCCGCCGCCGCCGGCGCAAACTCCACGACGGGCCCGCGCCAGCGCGCCGCCGCCAGCGCCGCATCGGAACCGGCGCGCGGCGGCCCGAGCGCGGCGATCGCCACCGGCCAGCCCGCCTGCTCGAGCAGCCGCGCCGCGACGTAGCCGTCACCGCCGTTGTTTCCCGGCCCGCACAGCACCACGGTCCGGCATGGCGTGAACCGCCGTCGCGCTGCCCGCGCCACCGCGCGTCCGGCATTCTCCATGAGCGCGATCCCCGGCACGCCCAGGCGAATGGCTTCGGCGTCGGCGCGGGCCATCGCCGCGGGGGGCAGCAACGCCGCCGGCCAGAGCAGGTCGTTCCGGTCAGAACCCATGCCGGCGAGCATGCCAGCCCGGGCGCGGGATCGGAATGGCCGACGCCGTCGCCTGACTTCTGCTGCATGCTGCTCTAGGCTCGCCCGCAACCTCGGAGCGATCCCATGGCTGTCGTGTACACCGTGGCGCAGCAGAAGGGCGGCGCCGGCAAGACCATGCTGGCGGCCAATCTCGCGGCGGCGCTGGCAGCGCGCGGGCGCGTCGCCCTGCTCGACGTCGACCCGCAGCGCAGCCTGGCCCGCTGGCACGACATCCGCGGCCAGCGCGAGAAGCCGGCCGCCGCCATCAGCTTCGCCGAGGTCTCGGGCTGGCGCCTCTCCGCCGAGCTCGATCGGCTGAAGCGCAACCACGACTTCGTGCTCATCGACAGCCCGCCGCAGGTCGACACCGACGCCAAGCTCGCGGTGCGTGGCGCCGATCTCGTGCTGATCCCGGTGCAGCCCAGCCCACCGGATATCTGGGCCGCCGAGGGCACGCTCAAGCTTGCCCAGGCCGAGCGGCGACCCGCCCGCCTGCTGCTCAACCGCGCGCCCGCCGCCTCGCGCCTGCGCGATACGGTGGTCGCCGATATCCTGGCGCGTAAGCTGGCGATCCTGCCGACGGTGCTCGGCAACCGCACCGTCTACGCCGCGGCCTTCGCCGAAGGCCTCGGCGTCACCGAGGCATCGCCCCGCTCGACAGCCGCGGCGGAACTGCTGGCGCTGCTGGCCGACATCGAGGGAGTGCGCACATGATCTCCGGATCCACGACGGCGGACCTGCTGCTCGCCTTGCACCTGCTGGGCGTCGTGACCTGGGTGGGCGGCATGCTGTTCGCCTACATCGTGCTGCGGCCGAGCCTGGCCGTGCTGCCGCCGCCCTCGCGCATCGCCCTGCACCGGCAGGTCTTCCGACGCTTTTTCCTGGTGGTCTGGCACGCCATGCCGCTTGTGCTGCTGAGCGGCTACGCCATGCTGTTCGGCTACCTCGGCGGCTTCGCCGGCGCCCCCTGGAACATCAACGTCATGCACCTGCTCGGGCTGATCATGGCGGCCATCTTCCTCGCCGTGGTGTTCGGCCCGTGGGCCGCCATGCGCCGCGGCGACGACGAGGCGGCGCCTGCCTCGATCGAACGCATCCGGCAACTGATCCTGGCCAATCTGGTGCTCGGCCTGATCGTCATCGTCGTCGCGACATTGAACTGAGGACAATTGAACTGAGGACACCGGCATGAGCGACGATCCGCGCCTCGATCCCGAAATGCGCGCCTACCAGGCCGCCTTCGACGCGGCCGCCGGGCAGTATCCGCCGATCCGGCTGGAGCTGCCGCTGCAGCCGCACCGCGAAGTCAACGACGCCCTCAACCTGCCGGCTGCCGCCGGCGGGCCGGTGATGGCCGAGACCGCCGATCGCTGGATCGCCGCCCGCGGCCGACGCATCTTCTGCCGGCTGCACCGGCCACGCACCGATGCGAAGCTGCCGGTCCTGGTCTATTTCCACGGCGGCGGCTGGGTCTGGTCCAGCGTCGATACGCACGACCGCATCGCCCGCGAGCTCGCCGCCGCCGGCGACGTCGCGGTCGTCAGCGTCGATTACGCGCTCTCCCCGGAAGCGAAATTTCCGCAGGCCCTGGAGGAATGCGCGGAGGTCGTGCGCTGGCTGGCGCGGCACGGCGAGGACTGGGGCCTGGATGGCAGCAGCCTGCTGGTCGGCGGCGATTCCGCGGGCGGCAATCTTGCGCTCGCCACCGCCTTGCTGCTGCGCGACAGCGGCGGCCCGGCGCTTTGCGGCGTGCTCGCCACCTATCCCGTCTGCGATTGCGACTTCACCACGTCGAGCTATCGCGAATTCGCCAGCGGCTACTGGCTCACCGCGGACAAGATGCGCTTCTACTGGGACGTCTACGTGCCGCACGCGGCCGACCGGCTGCACCCGCTGGCCGCGCCGCTGCGCGCCGACTTGGCCGGGCTGCCGCCCGTACTGGTGACCCTGGCCGAACTCGATGTGCTGCGCTCGGAAGGCGAGGCGCTGGCGCGCAAGCTGACGGCGGCAGGAGTAGATGCCGAGTTGGCGATATTCCCCGGCATGATCCATGGGTTCGTGCGCGCGATGGGAACGGTGGCGGGTGCGCGCGCGGCAACGGCGCGGGCGGGGGCCTGGCTGAGAAAGCAAGGTCAGGGCTCTGCCCTGAAACCCGCTGGGGGCAGCGGCCCCCAGACCCCATGACTCAGAGTGCCAGGCGCAGCTTGGCGCCGATCTCGCCGACTATGCCGCGGCGGAAGGCCAGCACGCAGGCGACGAAGATGACGCCTTGCGTCACCGTTACCCAGGCGCCGAACTGCGCGAGATAGTTCTCCATCGCCGAAACCACGAGCGCGCCGACCACCGGGCCGAAGATCGTGCCGAGACCGCCCAGCAAGGTGATCAGCACGACTTCGCCGGACATCGACCAGTGCACGTCGGTGAGCGTCGCGATGCCGAACACGATCGCCTTGGTGCCCCCCGCGATTCCCGCCACGAACGTCGACAGGACGAAGGCGATCAGCTTGTAGTCGTTCGTGCGATAGCCCAGCGAAACCGCCCGCGGCTCGTTCTCGCGGATCGCCTTCAGCACCTGGCCGAACGGCGAATGAACGATCCGGTGGATGAACAGGAACCCCGCGAGGAAGACGATCGCCGTCACCCAATACATCGCCATGTCGGGGTTGAGCGAAATGAAGCCGAACAGCCGGCCCCGCGGCACCTGCTGGATGCCGTCCTCGCCGCCGGTGAACGGCGCCTCCACGCAGATGAAATAGATCATCTGCGACAGCGCGAGGGTGATCATGGCGAAATACAGCCCCTGGCGCTTGATCGCCAGCCACCCCACGATGACGCCCAGCGCCATGCCGACCAGCCCGCCCAGCAGGATCGCCAGCTCCGGCGACAGTCCCCAGTTCTTGGCGGTCCAGGCGCTGATATAGCTGCCCATGCCGAAGAACGCGGCGTGGCCGAACGACAGCAGGCCGACATAGCCGATCAGCAGGTTGAAGGCGCAGGCGAACAGCGCAAAGCACAGCACCTTCATCAGGAACACCGGATACAGCACCGCCGGCGAGACGACGACGAGCACAACCATCACCAGCAGCGCCGCCGCCTGCGCTCGCGAGAAACCCCACATGTTCAGGCGGCCTTTCCGAACAGCCCGGCGGGCCGCATCAGCAGCACGATCACCATCACCACGAAGATCACCGTGGCCGAGCCCTGCGGATAGAACACCTTGGTGAGACCCTCGACGACGCCCAGCATGAACCCGGTCAGGATCGAGCCGAGGATCGAGCCCATGCCGCCGATCACCACGACCGCGAAGACGACGATGATGAAGTTCGAGCCCATGTTGGGGTTGACGGAATAGATCGGCGCCGCCAGCACGCCGGCGAAGGCGGCCAGCGCCACCCCCGCCGCGTAGGTCAGCGTCACCAGCCGCGGCACGTTGACGCCGAAGGCCTGCACCATCGGCGCGTTCTCGGTCGCCGCGCGCAAGGTGGCGCCGAGCCGCGTCTTCTCGATGACCAGCCAGGTGGCGAAGCACACCACCACCGCCACCACCACCACCCACCCTCGGTAGTTCGGCATGAACATGAAGCCGAGATCGGTGGCCCCCGAGAGCGCCGGCGGAATCTGGTACGGCATGCCGGAGCTGCCGTAATAGTTGCGGAACAGCCCCTCGATGATCAGCGACAGGCCGAAGGTGAGCAGCAGCCCGTAGAGATGGTCGAGCTTGTAGAGCCGGCTGATGACGGTTTTTTCGAGCAGCAGGCCGAAGGCGCCGATGATCAGCGGCGAGAGGATGAGCGCCGGCCAGTAGCCGATGCCGAGATACTCGAGCAGGATCCAGGCGGCGAAGGCGCCCATCATGAAGAGCGAGCCATGGGCGAAGTTGATGATGTTCAGCAGCCCGAAGATCACCGCCAGCCCGAGCGAGAGCAGGGCGTAGAAGGCGCCGTTGATCAGCCCGAGCAGCAGTTGTCCGAACAGCAGTGGGCCGGGGATGCCGAAGATCATGAACATGAGTTATGCGAGGGGTTCTCCCTCCGCCGGCGTCCTGTCGCTGGCATGTGCTCAGGCATGCACGAGCGAGCAGCCCGTCTCGCCGGCCGGCACCGCCGCGTCCTCGGCCGAGGTCGTCTCCACGAGCTTGTAATAGTCCCACGGCCCCTTGCTCTCGGCCGGCGACTTCACCTCGAAGAGATAGGCCGGTGCCATCAGGCGGCCGTCGGCGCGGATGGTGAGCTTGCCATACGCGTCGTCATCGGTCGGCATCGCCTTCATCTGCGCCACCACCGTCGATCCGCCTTCCTTGGCCTTCGCCGCGCCCAGGGCGGCGACCGCCTTGAGGAAGTGCAGGGTGCCGGAATAGCAGCCGGCGTGGATCATGTTCGGCCAGTTCTTCGGCGTCTTCGGCACCACGCGCTTGGTGAACGCCCGGCTGCGGTCGTTGAAATCCCAGTAGAAGCTCTCGGTCAGGTTGAGCCCCTGCGCGGTCTCCAGGCCGAGCGCGTTGACGTCGGTGATGAACATCAGCATCGCCGCCAGCTTCATCTTTTTGTTCACGCTGAATTCGTGCGCTTGCTTGATGCTGTTGACGGTGTCGGCGCCGGCGTTGCACAGGCCGAGCACCTTGGCCCCGCTCGCCTGGGCCTGCAGCAGGTAGGAGGAGAAATCGGTCGTGCCGGGGAACGGATAGGGCGAGGCGCCCATCACCTTGCCACCGGCCTTGGTGACGAGGGTGGACGTGTCGCGCTGCAGCTGCTGGCCGAACACGTAATCCGCGGTAATGAAATACCAGCTGTCGCCGCCGGCCTTCACCATGGTGCCGCCGGTCGAGCGGGCAAGCATGTAGGTGTCGTAGGTCCAGTGGACGTTGTTCGGCGCGCAGGCCTTGCCGGTGAGGTCGGCTGTCGCCGCGCCGACATTGATGTAGGTGCGGTTCTTCTCGCGGCACACGGTGTTGACCGCCAGCGCCACCGAGGAGGTCGGCACGTCGATGATCATGTCGACGCCGTCGGTGTCGATCCACTGCCGGGCGATGCTGGCGCCGAGGTCGGGCTTGTTCTGGTGGTCGGCGGTGATGACATCGACGGTGAAGCCGTGGCTGCCGAACTCCTCCACCGCCTGGCGCGTGCAGATGACCGAGGTCGTGCCGCCGGTGTCGCGATACGGGCCGGACTGGTCGTTCAGCACACCGATCCGGATGGTGTTGGCGGCCTGCGCCCGGCTGCGCCGCGGGGGCAGCGCGGCGGCCGCGGCGGTGGAGCCCAGCAGGGCGCGACGGGTCAGGGACATCGGCGGTTCCTCTCGGATCAGGTATGGACCAGCGGGCAGTGTTCTTCGGCGAGCGGCGGCGCCGCGCCCTCCGCCGGGGTCGTGGCGACCAGCTTGTAGAGGTCCCACTCGCCGCGGCTCTCGGACGGCTTCTTCACCTCGAACAGGAAGGCCGGCAGCATCACCCGCCCGTCCTCGCGAATGCTGCCTTTGCCGAAAGCGTCGTCGTCGAACGGTGTCGCCTTCATCCGCGCCACCGTTGCCGCACCGTCGGCCTTGGCTGACGCGGCACCCATATCGGCGGCGATCTTGAGGTAGTGCAGCGCCCCGGCATAGGCGCCGGCCTGCTCGAGGTTGGGATAGTTGGTCGGCGACTTGCTGACCACCCGTTTGGTGAAGGCGCGGGTGCGGTCGTTGAGGTCCCAGTAGAAGCTCTCCGTCAGCAGCAGGCCCTGCGCCGTCTCCAGTCCGGTGGCGTGCACCACCTGCAAGGTGGCGAGCAGGGCGGCGAGGCGGGTGCCGTTCTGGGTGATGCCGAATTCGTGCGCCTGCTTGATGCAGTTCACCGTGTCGCCGCCGGCATTGGCGAAGCCGATCACCTTCGCCCGGCTCGCCTGCGCCTGCAGCAGGAACGAGGAGAAATCGCTGGTGTCGGGAAACGGATAGGCCGCCGCGCCGAGCACGCGGCCGCCGGAGCGGGTGACGAAGGTGGTGGCGTCGCGCTGCAGCTGCTGGCCGAAGACGTAGTCCGCGGTAATGAAGAACCAGGTGTCGCCGCCGCCCTTAACCGTCGCCGCGCCGGTGGAAGCGGCCAGCATGTAGGTGTCGTACGACCAGTGCAGCGTGTTGGCGTTGCACTGCCTGCCCGTCAGGTCCGGCGTGCCGGCGCCGGAATTGATGTAGACCTTGTTCTTCTCCTTCGCCACCGTGGCGACGGCGAGCGCCACCGATGAGGTTGGCACATCGAGGATCACGTCGACGCCGTCGCGGTCGATCCATTGCCGGGCGATGCCGGCCCCGACATCCGGCTTGTTCTGGTGGTCGCCGGAGAGCACCTCGATATGCAGGCCCCTGGCCGCCGCACCGCTGTCCTCGACAGCCTGGCGCACGCAGGCGACCGAGGTCGGGCCGCTGACGTCGCGATAGGTGCCGGACATGTCGTTCAGTACGCCGAGTTTCAGCACCGGCGCCTGCGCACGCGCCCGCACCGCCGGCAACGCCGCGGCCGCCGTCGCCCCGATCAGTCCCCGTCGCGATAGCAGCATGCTGCTCCTCCTTGCGTCAGGCGTGCACCAGCGGGCAGCCGCCATCGGTCAGCGGCCGGAATGCCTGGTCCGCGGGGATGGTGGCCAGCAACTTGTAGTAATCCCAGGCGCCGTGGCTCTCCTGCGGCGTCTTCACCTCGAACAGGTAGGCGGGGTGCAGCACCCGGCCGTCGGCGCGGATGGTGCTGGTGCCGAAGGCGTCATCGTCGAAGGTCATCGTCTTCATGCGCTCGACGGTCTTCGCCCCGCTGGCCTTGGCGACCGGCGCGGTCATCGCCGCGACGGTGCGCAGATAGGCGAGCGCGCCGGAATAGACGCCGGCCTGGCCCATGCCGGGCACCACGCCGTCGCTCTTGGCGGTGATCCGCTTGGTCACCGCGCGGGTGCGGTCGTTGAGATCCCAGTAGAAGGTTTCCGTCAGCACCAGGCCCGCCGCCGCCTTGAGCCCGAGCGCGTGGACGTCGCTGACGAACACCAGCAGCCCGGCGAGCTTGGTGCCGCCGGAGGTGACGCCGAACTCCGCCGCCTGCTTGATGCAGTTGGTGGTGTCCGAACCGGCGTTGCAGAGCCCGATCACCTTGGCGCGGCTCGCCTGCGCTTGCAGCAGGAACGAGGAGAAATCGGTGGTGCCGGGGAACGGGGTGGCGACGCTGCCGAGCACCGTGCCGCCCGCCGATTTGACGAACGCCGTGGTGTCGCGCTCCAGCGCATGGCCGAAGGCGTAGTCGGCGGTGATGAAGAACCAGCTGGTGCCGCCCTGCTTGACCATGGCGCCGCCTGTGGAATGGGCGAGCATCCAGGTGTCGTAGGTCCAGTGCAGCGTCGTGGGGGCGCAGGCCGGTCCCGTCAGGTCGGCGGTGCCGGCATTGGAGTTGATGTAGACCTTGTCCTTCTCGCGGGCGACGCCGGCGACGGCGAGCGCCACGCCGCTGTTCGGCACGTCGATGATCATGTCCACGCCGTCGCGGTCGGCCCATTGCCGGGCGATGCCGGCCCCGACATCGGGCTTGTTCTGGTGATCGCCCACCAGCACGTCCACCGCAATGCCCTTGGCGACGACGCCGGAATCCTCAATCGCCTGGCGCACGCAGGCGACGGAGACCGGGCCGCTGATGTCGCGATACGGGCCCGACATGTCGTTGAGCACACCGATCTTGATGCCGGCCGCCGCCTGCGCCCGGCCGCGACGGGGCGCCAGGATTGTCGGCAGCGCCGCGGCGGTGGAGCCCAGCAGCGTGCGGCGGGTGATCGGAACGATCGGCGTCATGGTCGGTCTCCGTCGGGTTGCGGCGAATTCATACGCCGAGATACTCGTGCAGCTTGTCCATGCTCGCGGCGAGCTGCTCGTTCGGGATCATGTCGATCACCCGGCCGTGCTCCATGACGTAGTGGCGGTCGGCCACGGTCGCGGCGAAGCGGAAATTCTGCTCGACCAGCAGCACGGTGAAGCCGCGTGCCTTGATCTCGCGGATGGTGCGGCCGATCTGCTGCACGATCACCGGCGCCAGCCCCTCGGTCGGCTCATCGAGCAGCAGCAGCCGTGCGCCGGTGCGCAGGATGCGGGCGATCGCCAGCATCTGCTGCTCGCCGCCGGAGAGCTTGGTGCCCTGGCTGGCCGACCGCTCCTTGAGATTGGGGAACAGCGTGTAGATGGTCGGCAGGTCGAGCCCGCCGTCGGTGATCACCGGCGGCAGCAGCAGATTCTCCGTGACGTTCAGGGAGGCGAAGATGCCGCGCTCCTCCGGACAGAAGGCGATCCCCTGCCGGGCGATCAGGTCCGAGCGCAGGCCGACGGTCTCGCGGTCGCGGAAGCGCACGCTGCCTTGCCGGCGCGGCACCAGTCCCATGATCGACTTCATCGTCGTCGTCTTGCCGGCGCCGTTGCGGCCCAGCAGCGTCACCACCTCGCCCTCGTCCACCCGGAAGTCGACGCCGTGCAGGATGTGGCTCTCGCCGTACCAGGCGTTGAGCGCCTTCACCTCAAGCATCGGCGCTCCCGAGATAGGCGGCGACGACGTCCGGGTTGCGCGACACGCTTTCGTAGTCGCCCTCGGCCAGCACCCGGCCGCGGGTGAGCACGGTGATGGTGTCGCAGAGACCCTCGACGACGGAGAGGTTGTGCTCGACCATCAGCACCGTGCGGCCGGCGCGCACCCGGCGGATCAGCTGCACGATGCGATCGACATCCTCATGCGCCATGCCGGCGGTCGGCTCGTCCAGCAGCATCATCTGCGGATCGAGCGCCAGCGTGGTGGCGATCTCCAGCGCCCGCTTGCGGCCATAGGGCAGCTGCACCGCCGGAGTGGCGACGAAGTCGGCGAGCCCGACATCGGCGAGCAGCGCGCGCGCCCGCTCGTCATAGGTGCCGAGCAACCGGTCCGACCGCCAGAAATCGTAGGAATTGCCACGCGCCCGCTGCAGCGCCAGCCGCACGTTCTCGAGCGCCGTGAGGTGCGCGAACACCGCCGAGATCTGAAAGCTGCGCACCAGGCCGAGCCGCGCCACCTCGGCCGGCTGCAGGCCGGTGATGTCGCGCCCGCGATAGAGGATCGCGCCGCTGGTCGGCTGCAGGAATTTCGTCAGCAGATTGAAGAAGGTGGTCTTGCCCGCACCGTTCGGCCCGATCAGGGCGTGCACCGTCCCTTCCTGCACCGCGAGATCGACGCCGGCGACGGCGACGAATCCGCGAAACTCCTTGGTGAGCCCCGTCGTCTGCAGGATGGGCTGGGACACCCCTGGACGCCTCCCTCGCTTACTTGCATGGCTGATTTGCATATCGCGCGCCCCCGCGCAAGATTGCTCCCATCGGGCCGGGAGATGCCGACCGTGGCAGGGCGCTACTTCGAGGACCTCGCCGAGGGGATGGTGATCGATGCCGAATGGCGGCGCACCGTCACCGAGACCGACAATCTGCTGTTCACCAGCCTGACCATGAACGTCGCCAGGCTGCACCTGGACGCCGAATACATGAGGGGCACCGAGTTCGGCCGCCCGCTGGTCAACTCGCTGTTCACCCTTGGGCTGATGATCGGCATGAGCGTGCACAACACCACGCTCGGCACCACCATCGCCAATCTCGGCATGACCGACGTGCGCTTCCCGGCCCCGGTCTTCGCCGGCGACACCATCCGGGCGGTGACCACGGTGCTCTCGACGCGGGCCAGCCGATCGCGCCCGGATGCCGGGATCGTCAATTTCCGCCACGAGGCGTTCAACCAGGCGGATCGGCTGGTGGCGACCTGCGAGCGCAGCGGCCTGATGCTCCGCCGGCCGGCGCAGCCGACCCTTCCCGGCCCGTGATGTTCGCCGAACCGTGAGTGGGTCAGAAATCCGTCCGTAACATTGGCCGACCATACTTTCACGTAAGGTGCACGGCTGACCCCGCCCCTGTAGAACTCGGCGGGTGACCGAGGCGCCACCCGACTTGCCCACCCCCGATTTGCCCGCCGCTCCCGGGAGACAGGCTGGACCGATGTCGCAGTGGAGGCCGGAGAGAAGCCCGGTCGTCCGCGCTGCTTGGCGCGGCCGGACGATAACGGCGCTGGCTGCCCTGCTGCTGCTGCCGGGGTGCAATCTCGGGCCGTTCTACCATCGGCCGTCGCTCGAATTGCCGGCTGCCTTCCGGGCGACGCCGGCGACCGAAGCGGCCGCCTGGCCCTCGCCCGACTGGTGGCGCGGTTTCGGCTCGCCCGAACTCGACGGCCTGATCGCCGCCGCGCGGGTGCAGAATTTCGACATCGCCGCCGCGGTGGCGCGGGTGCGCCAGGCGGATGCGGCGGTTTCGGTCGCCGGCGGACCGCTGCTGCCCCTGGTAACCGCGAGCGCCAGCGACACCTGGCAGCTCGAATCGAGCCAGCGCAGCGGCGGCGGCTTCGCCGGCGCAAGCAGCGCGCACGCGCAGTTTCGCAGCTACGCCGCCACGGTGAACGCCAGCTACGAGGTGGATTTCTGGGGCAAGAACCGCGCGGCGCTGGCGGCGGCGCGCGCCAGCGCGCTGTTCAGCCGCTTCGACCAGCAGACGGTGGCGCTGACCGTGGTGACCGGCGTCGCCACCACCTATTTCAATGCCCTCGCCTACCAGGACCGGCTGGCGGTGGCGCAGCGCAACCTGGCCGATGCCACCGACAGCCTCAACGTCATCCGCGCCCGGCTTTCCGTGGGTACCGCCACGGCGCTGGACCTGGCCCAGCAGGAGGCGCTGGTCGACGCGGTGCGCGCCAACATCCCGGCGCTGCGCTCCCAGCTCGAGCAGGAGGTGATCGCGCTGGCGATCCTGGTCGGCCGCCCGCCCGAGGCGATCGAGATCCGGCCGGGCACGCTCGATACGCTGCCGCTGCCGGAAGTGGCGCCCGGCCTGCCCAGCGACCTGCTGGCGCGACGCCCGGACATCGCCAGCGCCGAGGCCCAGCTGATCGCGCAGAACGCCAATGTCCGGGTGGCCCGCGCGGCTTTCTTCCCGTCGATCCAGCTCACCGCGTCGGGCGGCTGGCAGAGCTTGGCGCTGACCACGCTGTTCGGACCGGGCGCGACCGCGGCCTCCTTCGCCGGCAGCGTCAGCCAGACGCTGTTCGACAACGGCGTGCTCGCCGGCCAGCTCGGCGAGGCGAAGGGCCGCTACGACGAGTTGCTGGCGGACTACCGCAAGGCGGTGGTACAGGCCTTCACCGACGTCGAGAACGCGCTGACGGCGCTGCGCTACGCCACCGAGCAGGAGACGCTGGAGCGCGCCGCGGTCGCCACCGCCCAGCGCGCCGCCGATATCGCCCGCGCCCAGCTCGCCGCCGGCACCGTCGACGTGACCACCGTCCTGACCGCCGAGCAGACGCTGTTTTCCGACCAGGACACGCTGGCGCAGGTGCGCCTGGCGCGCTTCACCGCCCTGGTGAACCTCTACAAGGCGCTGGGCGGCGGCTGGCAAGAACCACAAGAGACGGCTTCCGAATGAGCACAATCCTCGCCAAGACAGCGCCGAGCGTTCCCGCCCCGTCGCGAGTGCGCAGGCGCCGCGCGCTGCTTGTTCTGGTTGCCCTGCTGCTGATCGGCGGCATCGGCGCCGCCCTGCTGCGGCGCGGCGGCGAGGCGCCGCAGACAAGGCGCGGCGCCGGGCAGCCGGTGCCGGTGCTGGTGGCGGCGGCGCAGCAGCAGGACGTGCCGATCTATCTGGACGGGCTCGGCACGGTGCAGGCGTTCTACAGCGTCACCGTGCGGCCGATGATCGACGGGCCGCTCTCCGAAGTCGATTTCCGCGAGGGGCAGGACGTGCATGTCGGCGACGTGCTGGCGCGCATCGATCCGCGGCCCTACCAGGCGACGCTCGACCAGGCGGTAGCCAAGAAGGCGCAGGACGAGGCGAGCCTCGCCAATGCGCGCCTCGATCTCGTGCGCTACCAGAAGCTCGTCGCCACCGCCTACACCTCGGCGCAGACCGCCGACACGCAGCGCGCGACGGTGGCGCAGGACGAGGCGCAGGTGAAGCAGGACCAGGCCTCGATCGACAGCGCCCGCACCCAGCTGAGCTACACCACCATCACCTCGCCGATCGAGGGGCGCACCGGCATCCGCCAGGTCGACCCCGGCAACATCGTGCACACCACCGACACCAACGGGCTCGTGGTGATCACGACCTTGCGGCCGATCTCCGTGCTGTTCACCCTGCCGCAGCAGGCGCTGTCGCAGATCACCACGGCCATGCAGGCGAGCGCAGCGCAAGGGAGCGCGGGCCAGGGGGGCGCTGGTCAGGGGGGCGCGGGTCAGGGGGGCGCGGGCCATGGCGGCAAGCCCGAGGTGCTCGCCGTGGCCCAGGGAGATCCCACGGCGAACACCGCGGCGGATGGCGCGGGAGACGCCGCGGCCGGGGCGGCGGACGCCGACCCGAAGGTGCTGGACCGCGGCACGCTGGAGGTGCTGGACAACGAGGTCGACAGCACGACCGGCACGCTCAAGCTGAAGGCGACCTTCCCCAATCCGAACCTGACGCTGTGGCCGGGCGGCTTCGTCAACGTGCGGCTGCTGGTGCGCACGCAGCGCAACGCGATCACCGTGCCGCCGGTCGCCATCCAGCGCGGACCGCAGGGGCCCTATGTCTACGTGCTCGAAGCCGACCAGACCGTGTCGCGGCGCAACGTGACGGTCGGCCACGAGGATCTGCAGGCCAGCATCGTCACCGGCGGGCTGAAGCCCGGCGAGCAGGTGGTCGTCGACGGCGCCTCGCGGCTCACCGACAAGGCGAAGGTCAGCGTCGCCAGCCCGCAGACGACGGCCGCACCGACGCCGCCGCCCGCCCCGCACCAGCGGCGGCGCCGCAACGCGAGCTGACCGTTGAACATCTCGGCGCCCTTCATCGCCCGGCCGATCGCCACCTGCCTGCTGGCGATCGCGGTGCTGCTGGCCGGCGCGCTCGGCTATCGGGCGCTGCCGGTCTCCTCGCTGCCGGAAGTGGATTTCCCGACCATCGAGATCACCACGCAGCTGCCGGGCGCCAGCCCCGATACCGTCGCCACCCTGATCACCGCCTCGCTCGAACGCCAGTTCGGTGAGATCCCCGGGCTGGCCAGCATGACCTCGATCAGTTCGCAGGGGACCAGCCAGATCACCCTGCAATTCGACCTCAGCCGCGACATGGACAGCGCCTCGCAGGACGTGCAGGCCGCGATCAACGCGGCGGCGGGCACCCTGCCGACCAACCTGCCTTACCCGCCGGTCTATTCGAAGGTGAACCCGGCCGACGCGCCGATCCTGACGCTTGCGCTGACCTCGGATGCGATCACCATCGACCGGGTCAGCGATGCCGCAGACACGCTGTTGCAACCGAAACTCAGCGAGATCGACGGCGTCGGGCGGGTGACGGTGGAGGGCGGGCTGCGCCCGGCCGTGCGGGTGCGCATCGATCCGGCACGGCTGAACGCCTACGGGCTCGGCATGGAGGATGTGCGCACCGCCGTCGCCACCGCCAACGTGGACGGCCCGAAAGGCGGGTTCGACGGTCCACGCGAGGCCTTCTCGCTCGGCGCCAACGACCAGCTGGTCTCGCCGGACGCCTATCGCGGCCTGGTGATCGCCTACCGCAACGGCGCACCGGTGCGGCTCTCCGATGTCGGCACGGTGATCGGCGGGGTGGAGAACGACCGGGTCGGCGCCTGGTATTTCACCCCGTCGGGTGAGCGGCAGGCGGTGATCCTGGACATCCAGCGCCAGCCCGGGGCCAATATCGTGCAGACCGTGGAGCGACTGAAACGCGCGCTGCCGCAGCTGCAGCGCGCCATCCCGGCGGCGATCCGGATGACCGTGGTGACCGATCGGACGCAGACCATCCGCGCCTCGGTCGCCGACGTGCAGTTCACCCTGGTGCTGTCCACGGTGCTGGTGGTACTGGTGATCTTCCTGTTCCTGCGGTCGCTGCGCGCCACCATCATCCCGGGCATCGCCCTGCCGCTGTCGCTGATCGGCACGTTCGGGGTGATGTCGCTGCTCGGCTACAGCCTCGACAACCTTTCGCTGATGGCGCTGACCGTGGCGACCGGCTTCGTCGTCGACGATGCGATCGTCATGATCGAGAACGTCGTGCGCTACATCGAAGACGGCGTGCCGCCGCTGGAGGCCGCCTATCTCGGCTCCAAGCAGATCGGCTTCACGATCGTCTCACTGACGGTCTCGCTGATCGCCGTGTTCATCCCGCTGCTGTTCATGACGGGGGTGGTCGGGCGGCTGTTCAACGAGTTCGCCGTCACGCTCTCGGTCTCGGTGGTCGTCTCGGCGGTCGTGTCGCTCACGCTGACGCCGATGATGTGCGGGCGGCTGCTGCGCCCGCTCGAACAGGAGCGGCCGGGCCGTATCGCGCGGGCCAGCGACGCCGCCTTCCGACGCATGCTCGCCGGCTACAAGCGCACGCTGGCCGTCGCGCTCGACCACCAGCCGCTGGTACTGCTGATCGCGGCCGCCACGCTGGTCGGCACCGTCGTCCTCTACGTGCTCGTGCCGAAAGGCTTTCTGCCGGAGCAGGACACCGGCACCATCGTCGCCATCACCGAGGCGTCGCAAGGCATCTCCATTCCCCGCCTCTCCGCCCTCCAGGCGCAGGCCGCCGAAATCGCGCAGCGCGACCCGGCAGTGACCGGCGTGATCTCGCTGGTCGGCGCCGGCGCGGTGAACGCCACGCCGAACACCGGCCGCATCACGATCGCGCTGAAGCCGCGCCGCCAGCGCGCTGGCATCGACACGATCATGGCCCGGCTGCAGCAGCGGTTTGCCGACCTGCCCGGCCTCTCCGTCTTCATGCAGCCGGTGCAGGACGTGCAGCTCGGCACGCGCGTCAGCCGCACACAGTTCCAGTACACTCTGATGGACACCGACGCCGCCGAGCTCGCGCAGTGGACGCCGCGCCTGCTCGCCCAGCTCCAGACCCTGCCGCAACTGCGCGACGTCGCCTCCGACCAGCAGGACGACGGCTACAGCACCTACCTGACCGTCGATCGCGCCGCCGCCATGCGCCTCGGCGTCACGATGCAGGCGATCCAGGACACGCTGTATGACGCCTTCGGCCAGCGCCAAATCTCCACCATCTTTTCCCAGAGCAACCAGTACCGCGTCATCCTGGAAGCCGACCCCAGCTGGCAAGCCGACCCCAACTCCCTGCTGCGCCTGCGCGTGCCCGGCGCCAACGACGCGCAGGTGCCGCTCACCGCCTTCGCCAGCATCGCCCGCACCACGGCACCCCTGGTCATCGAACACCAGGCGCAGTTCCCGGCGACCACGCTCAGCTTCAACTTGGCGCCCGACGCCTCGCTTGGCGATGCCGTGCAGGCCGTGGCCGCCGCCGAGCAGCAGATCAACCTGCCGCCGACCATCTCCGGCACCTACTCCGGCGATGCCGCGGAATTCCAGTCGAGCCTGGCCAGCGAACCCTGGCTGATCGTCGCCGCCGTGGTGGTCATCTACATCGTGCTCGGGGTGCTCTACGAAAGCACGATCCACCCGATCACCATCCTCTCGACGCTGCCGTCCGCCGGCATCGGTGCACTGCTGGCGCTCATGCTCTGCGGCACCGACCTCTCGCTCGTCGCCCTGGTCGGCGTCGTGCTGCTGATGGGCATCGTGAAGAAGAACGCCATCATGATGATCGACTTCGCGATCGAGGCCGAACGCGACCGCGGCCTCGACCCCGTCGCCGCCATCACCGAAGCCTCGCTGCTGCGCTTCCGGCCGATCATGATGACCACCATGGCCGCCCTGCTCGGCGCCATGCCGCTCGCGCTCGAACGCGGCACCGGCTCCGAACTGCGCTGGCCGCTCGGCGTCACCATCATCGGCGGCCTGCTGCTCAGCCAGCTGCTGACCCTGTACACAACGCCCGTCATCTACCTCGCCATGGAGCGCATCCGCCTCCGCCTCACCGGCAGCCGCCGCCCCGGCCCGCTGGCCGAACCGGCGGAGTAGCGGATGCGGCGCGCCAAAAGAAGCCAGGGGGCGCTGCCCCCTGGACCCCCGCTGGGGGCCGCGCCCCCAGACCCGCTTCACTTGGGTTCTGGTGGGGAGGGGGCGCAACACGGCTGTACCCACCACCTCGTCGCGCCCCCTCCCCACCAGAACCAGGTAAATGGGGCCTGGGGCATTGCCCAAGCGGGGTCCAGGGGCAGCGCCCCTGGCCTTCCTTCGGCGTAGCGCATGGGCTTCTCCACCCCGTTCATCCTGCGGCCCGTGGCGACGTTTCTGTTGTCGCTGGGGTTATTGCTGGCGGGGGCGGTGGCGTATCGGTTCTTGCCGGTAGCGCCGCTGCCGAGCATGGACATTCCGACGATCGTCGTGTTCGCCAGTCGTCCGGGCGCCGATCCGGAGACGATGGCGACCTCCATTGCCTCGCCGCTGGAGCGGCGGCTGGGCGAGATCGCGGGAGTGACGGAGATCACCTCGACCAGTGCGATCGGGGCGGCGACGATCGTCGTGCAGTTCGATGTCGATCGCGACATCAACGGCGCCGCGCATGACGTACAGGCGGCGATCAACGCCGCGACGACCGACCTGCCGTAGGATTTGCCGACCCGGCCGTACTACCGGAAGTTCAATCCTGCCGAGATGCCGATCATGACGCTTGCGCTGACCTCGGACACGTTGTCGGCCGGGCAGGTGTATGACGCGGCGGACACCGTTCTGGGCCAGCGCCTGTCGCAGGTGGAGGGCGTGTCGCAAGTGCAGGTGAATGGCGCCGAGAAGCCGGCGGTGCGCATTCAGCTCGACCCGGTGCGCCTGGCCGCCACCGGCCTGTCCGGTCAGGACGTGATGAATGCGGTGCGGGCGGCCAATGTCACGCAGCCGGTGGGCGGATTCCAGACGCCGAGCAGTGCCGAGACGATCGGCATCAACGGCCAGATGTCGCGGGCGGCGGAGTATGCGCCGCTGATCCTGAAGGCGTCGAACGGTGCGTTCGTGCGCATTTCCAGCGTGGCGCACGTGATCGACAGTGTCGCGAACGTGCGCCTGGCCGCCTGGAGCGGCAACCAGCCGGCGATCCTGCTGACGATCACCAAGGAGGCGGGGGCAAACGTGATCGACACCGTCGATCGCGTGCGGGAAATCCTGCCGCTGCTGCGCAGCTGGATTCCGCCGGACATCAAGATGACGGTGATTTCCGACCGCACGAACACGATACGCGCCAGTGTGGCCGACGTGCAGTACACGCTGCTGATCACCGCCGCGCTGGTTCTGCTGGTGGTGTTTCTTTTCATGCGCCGGCTGATGCCGACGGTGGCAGCCGGCGTGACGGTGCCGCTGTCGATCGCCGGAACGTTGGCGGGGATGTGGCTGCTCGGCTACACGCTCGACAATTTCTCGTTGATGGCGATCACCATCGGCGTCGGCTTCGTCGTGGACGACGCGATCGTCATGATCGAGAACATTTTCAGGCACATGGAGCACGGCGAGACGCCGCTGGTCGCGGCGCTGAACGGCGCGCGGCAGATCGGCTTCACCGTGATGTCGATCAGCCTGTCGCTGGTGGCCGTGTTCATCCCGGTCATCTTCATGCCCGGACTGCTCGGGCGCCTGTTCCACGAATTCGCGATGACGCTCACGCTCGCCATCACCATCTCGGCGGTGGTGTCGCTGACGTTGACGCCGATGCTGTGCGGCCGCTTCATGCGGCGCGAGGGTCGGCCGCCGCGCGGGTTGTGGCGGCGGATCGACGCGGCGATCGAGCGCGGGCTTCGGGCGACGCTCGCCTTCTATGCCGAGACGCTCGGCTGGGCGCTGCGCCATCGCCGCTTCATGCTGCTGGTGACCGTCGGCACGGTGGCGTTGACCATCGGCCTCTACCGGCTGGTGCCGAAAGGTTTTCTACCGCTGGAAGACACCGGCCTGATCCAGGGATCCACGCTCGCCTCGCCTGACATCTCGTTCAAGGCGATGTCGCAGCGGCAGCGCCAGGTCGTGGACGTGCTGCTGAAAGACCCGGCGGTCGCCAGCGTGGGCTCCCAGGTCGGGGTATCCAGCGGCTTTTCCTCGCTCAACCGCGGGACGCTGGTGATCAGCCTCAAGCCGCTGTCGCAGCGAGGCATCTCGTCCGAACAGGTGATCGCCCGGCTGCGCGAGCCGCTCTCGCGCATCGATGGCGTGCAGACGTTTCTCTATTCGGCACAGGATTTGCGTGCCGGCGGGCGCTCCGGCGGCTCTCAGTATCAATTCGTGCTGCTGGACCAGGATCTGACGGAGCTGCGAAGCTGGGACCAGCGGCTGGAGGAAAAGCTGCGCACGGTTGCGGGGATTGCCGACGTCACCAGCGACCAGGACCGCGCCGGCCCGCAGGCCGAGGTGATGATCGACCGGGTGACGGCGGCGCGGCTGGGTGTTGCCGTCACAGACATCGACAACGCGCTGAACAACGCGTTTTCGCAGCGCCAGGTCTCGCGCATCTACACGGACCGCAACCAGTACAACGTCGTGCTGGAGATCGATCCGCGGCTGCAAACCGACCCGTCCATGCTCGACCACATCTATGTCGGCGCGAGTGCCATGGCGGCAAAGACGCCGGCGGGAGTGGCCGGCGCCGGAACCACCGGCAGCACGACGGCGACCTCGTCCGGCACCGGCAACGCGGCGAGCATCACCAGCCCGGCGCCGACGCTCAGTGCGGCGAGCACGTCCGCCGCGGCGAGCAGCGGCAGCAGCACCGGCACGAGCATCGGCACGCGCGGCACGAATGCCGCGGGTGCGCTGACCGCCGGCACGGTGTTGGGCGGCGTGCAGGTTCCGCTCTCGGCGGTCGCGCGCATCGTTCGCAATACCGCACCCCTGGCGGTGCGTCACCAGGGCCAGTTCCCGGCGGCGACGATCAGCTTCAACGTGCAGCCCGGCATGGCGCTCGGCGACGCGACGGCGGCGGTCGAGAACGCCGCGCGCGAGCTGCGCATGCCGGAAACCGTGCGCTACCAGTTCGCCGGCAACGCCCGCTACCTCGCGCAATCGCTGAGTGCCGAGCCGGCGCTGATCGGCGCGGCGCTGCTGGCGATCTACATCGTGCTCGGCGTGCTGTACGAGAGCCTGGCGCAGCCGCTCACCATAATCTCGACGCTGCCGTCCGCCGGCATCGGCGCGCTGCTTGCCTTGCTGCTGACCGGCACCGAGCTGTCGGTCATGTCGATCATCGGCATCATCCTGCTGATGGGCATCGTCAAGAAGAACGCGATCATGCTGATCGATTTTGCGCTGGAGCAGGAGCGCCAGCACGGCCGCTCGCCGGAGGCGGCGATCCATGCCGCGTGCCTGGAACGGTTCCGTCCGATCATCATGACCACCTTGGCGGCGCTGCTCGGCGCGCTGCCTTTGGCCTGCGCGTTCGGAACCGGCGCGGAGCTGCGGCGCCCGCTCGGCATCGCCATCGTCGGCGGCCTGATCGTCTCGCAGATGCTGACCCTCTACACGACCCCGGTGGTGTATCTGGCGCTGCAGCGTCCAGCCCGGCGCCGCCGGCTCGCGCCGGCCCATGCGGATTGACGAAGTGTCGAAGGTCTTGCGTCAATACCGCCGGTAATGCTTCTCCTCCGCGAACCCGGACCCCATCTCCTTATTGATCTGGCGCTTGATCCGGCTGCGCTCGTCGTTCACGCGGTAGATCGTGCGCGCCACGTCGACGAAATGGCCGTCGAAGCACTGCTCACTTTCGCAGCCGCGAATCGTGTCCTCCAGATCCCACAAGCGCTCGTTCGTCTCGCGCAGCCTCTGGCGCAAGGCATCGAGGTTGTGCGGGTTCTCGCCTGATCCGCCCAGAGCGGCGCGCAACGACCCCAGCTCACGCCCGACATTGGCGAGCGCCGCCGGGTCGCTCAGGCGTTCGGCCTTGATCTCGAGGATGGACAGCTTGTCCAGAAGCTCGCCCCAGGACACCGGAATCAGTGGCGCCGGCGGTGCCGCGCGCCCGTTCGGCACCGCGGCAGCGCCGTTCCGCGCGAGTGCGGCCAGCGCCGGCGCCATTTCGGCAAAAACGCCGTCCCAGTCGCCGGCGATCGGCTGACGGAACAGCCGCGCCGTCGGATACCACGGGCTGTCGCTGCGCCCGCGCAGCCAGCGCCACTCCGGTGCGCTGTTCAGCGCCATCCACAGCGGCCTGCCGAGCGCGCCGGCCAGATGGGCGAGTGCCGTGTCGGAGCTGATGACGAGGTCCACGGCCTGCATCACCGCCGCAGCGTCCAGAAACGCCTGTTCGCCGGCGTCGAATGCCGGGCCGAGCACCTCCACCTTCATGTCGGGCGGCAGCGACTCCAGTTGCTCGGTGCCTTCGCCCATCTGCAGGCTGATCAGCCGCACGCCGGGAATCGCCGCCAGTGGCTGCAATTTCTTCAGCGGATAGGACCGGCCGAAATCGACTTGCGCGTATCGGTTGCCCTGCCACGCGATGGCGACGCGAAAGCCCGCGGGGCCGATCCGCTCGCGCCAGTGCGCCACGCGGTCAGGCTCGGCGGCGAGATAGGGGACCTCGGCCGGGAGTGGAAAACCGAGCTTCTCGAAACGCAGCGGCAGGCTCATCAGCGGCCATTGGAGGTCGAAGCGCGCCACCGGAAGATCGGCGAGCAGGCTGATGGGTCCGCGCAAGCTCGAGAACAGACGGTGCAGGCGGGCCGGCGCGAGGAACGTGACGGAGGCGCCGAGATCGACCAGCAGCGGCAGGTAGCGCGCGAAGTGCAGATGGTCGCCGTTGCCCTGCTCGCCGAGCACCAGGATCGATTTTCCGACGAGGCTCTCGCCGAGCCAGGGCTCGGCATTGGCCTCGAACCGGATCCAGGTCTTCTTGTCGCCGATGGCGAAGCGGTACTCGTAGCCCTCCCAGCCCTCGCGGAAGCGGCCGAGCGTGAGCAGCAGGCAACCCATGTTCATGTGCGGCACCGGCGCGCCGGGCTCGACGGCGATCGCGCGCTCGCAGGCGGCGATTCCCTCCTCCATCCGACCGAGGCTCGCCAGTGCCAGCGCCATGTTGCAATGCGCGGCGGCGAGTCCGGGCCGCAGCGCCAGGGACTGCCGATAGGCCGCGACCGCCTCCTCGTGCCGGCAGGCGCCCTGCAAGGCGGAGCCAAAATCGTTCCACAACTCGGCGCGGTCCGGCGCCGCATCGAGTGCGGTACGGAACGCCGCCACCGCTTCGGCGAACCGCCTCTCGGCCTGGAACAGCACGCCGAGCGCATGAGCGGCGCCGACGAAGCTGGGACGCAACGCAATCGCATGCCGATACGCCTCGACCGCCTCCTCGGTCCGCTCCAGCGCACGCAGGGCGTTGCCGAGTTCGTTGGCGGTGTCGGCGTGCTCCGGGCGCAGCGCCTGCGCCTTGCGCAGCCAGGTGACCGCCTCTTCGTGGTGGCGGCTGGAGTGCAACGCGACGCCGAGGTTGAAGCAGGCGATCGGATTGTCCGGTTCCAGGGTGAGCGCCTGGTGCAGGTTGGCGGCTGCCTCGTGCAGCCGGTTCAGCTTGAGCAGCGCCACGCCCAGGTTGATGAGCGCGGGGACAAATTTCGCGCGCAGTTGCAGCGCCCGCTGGAACCAGCGCACGGACTCCGCAACCTGACCCTGCGCGACCAGTGCAATGCCGAGATCGCAGACGGCAGCGGGATCGTCAGGATGTCGCTCGAGATAGGCGCGCAGGCATTGCGCCGCCTCGGCGAAGCGGCCGGCCGCGTAGTGCTGCCGATCCACACGACGGCGTGTCTCGGCCGCTTCAGGCGTTTCCGTACCGACGGAAACCGGTCCCGGTTCCGGGGCAGGCCGCTCGAGCTGGTTTGGCAGCGCATCCATCTAGGCACGATGTATCCGAGGCTGTTAACATTGTCACCGGAGCGACGCGCGTCTCCCCGGTGCGGACAACCGACGTCTCCGTTTGGGGCTGACCGAAACCGGTCGTGCGTTCCCTGAGCGGACGGGGTTGCCGAAATGGCTATGACGCCTGTTGTATCCGATGTCACCCCTGTTCCGCCGCCGACCAGCACCGCGCCGCTCACCAGTAGCTTGCCGACGAGCACGACGACACTCACCAGCACCGTGGTGCTGACCAGCACGACGACGCACACCAGCACCGTGCCACCGACCAGCACGACGGGGCGCACCAGCACCGTGCCGCCGACCAGCACGACGGTGCGCACCAGCACCGTGCCACCGACCAGCACGACGGTGCACACGAGCACCGTGCCACCGACCAGCACAACGGTGCACACGAGCACCGTGCCACCGACCAGCACGACGGTGCACACCAGCACCGTGCCGCCGACCAGAACGGTGACGATCACCGGCACGGTCACGGTTTACTCGGGCACCACGTTTCAGAATGCGGTCATCGTCAGCGGCGGCGAGCTCTATGTCGCCTCCGGCGGAGTGGCCGACAACACGACCGTGGAGAGTGGCGGCGAGCTGTACGTGGCGTCCGGCGGGACCGCCGACGGTGTGGACGTGCAGAGCGGCGGCGATTTTGCACTCGAGCAGGGCTTCATCGAGAGCGACGCGACGTTTCACGGCGGCACGTTGGAGCTCGCGGCGGTGCCCGGCGGCAGCGCCGGCATGTTGAGCGGGTTTGGCGGCAGCGGCGTCGAAGGTTTTGACGTCCTGAAGGTTGACACCGGCGCCAACTGGACGATCTCCGGGAACAATCTGACCGACACGACCGTTCCGACCCTCGCCAACGACGGCAGCGTCGCGCTGGAGGGCGTGTTCGCGTTCGCCGCGATCAGCGGCTCCGGGACGGCGACGATCGTCGGGAATAGCACGCTGGAGGTCGAAAACGCGGTGTCGAAAGGCGAGACGATCGCCTTCGACGGCCCCGGCGGCGACCTCGACCTGAGCGACCCGTCCGGCTTTGCCGGTATCATCGACCACTTCACGACCCTGGATACACTCGACCTCGAGGGATTCGACGCCGCCACGCCCGTGTTTCAGAACGGCACGCTGACCGTCCCCGGAACCGGCGGCGTTGCCGGCGAGACGCTCACCTTCGCCATGACCGGCATCCCCGCCGACACGCATTTCTCCGTGGATAATACTCCGAGCGGGGCGATCATAACGGACAACGCCGTCTGCTTCGTCCGCGGCACGCGGATCCGCACCGAGTACGGCGAGGTTGCCGTCGAGGATCTGGCGATCGGCGATCGCGTGCTGATGTATGCGGGCAATGTCGAGCCGATCCGCTGGATCGGCCGGCGCAGCTATGCCGGGCGCTTTCTCGCCGGCAAGCGCCACGTGCTGCCGGTCTGCGTCCGCGCCGGCGCCCTGGCCGACGGCATGCCGCGCCGCGACCTCTTCGTCTCGCCGAACCACGCCCTCTACCTGGATGGCGTGCTGGTTCCCTCGATCGAACTGGTGAACGGCGTGTCGGTGCTGCAGGACGCGTCCACGGAGTCCGTCGACTACGTCCACATCGAGCTGGCGGAGCACGGTGTGGTGCTGGCCGAGGGCGCGCCGGCGGAAACCTTCGTCGATGACGACAGCCGCGGCATTTTCCACAACGCCGACGACTATCATGCCCGCTATCCCGAGGCGGCGCGCGTGCCGGCGCTCTATTGCGCGCCGCGGCTGGTCGACGGCTACGCGCTGGAGGCGATCCGCCGCCGCATCGCCGAACGCGCCGGCCTGACCCCGCCGCCAGCAGACCTCGGTGCACTGCGCGGCTCCCTCGATCAAGTGGGGCGCGGCGAGGTGCTGGGATGGGCGCAGAATGCGGCGCATCCGGACGCCCCGGTCTGCCTCGATTTTCTCGTGGACGGCGTGCTGGCCGGGCAGGCGCTGGCGGGGCTCCACCGAGCCGATTTGCAGGCGGCCGGCATCGGCAGTGGCCGGCATGGCTTTGCGGTCCGGCTGTCAGCCTCGCTTTCGGGGATGTTGGAGATCCGCCGTTCCGCCGACAACGCGCTGCTCGCCCGCGCGGCGTTGGAGCGGCCCGGCCGCGCCGGCGCCGGCTGAGGCGCGCCGGCTCCGCTTCCCCGACTCATCCAAAACCTTTAGGTTGCCGCGATTCCGGCGAAAGACTCGCGGCCATGACGCAACCCGTGCTGAGCCACATCACCCTGGGCGCGCGCGACCTCGAGCGCGCCGGTCATTTCTATGACACGGTGCTCGCCGAACTCGGCATCGCCCGCTGCAAGTCCGGCGAAGGTTTTGCCGGCTGGGGGGTCGCCGGCACCGCGCAGTTCTTCGTCTGCACCCCGTTCGACGGCAAGCCGGCCAACCCCGGCAACGGCGTTTCCGTCAGCTTTCTCGCGCTGTCGCGGGAGGCGGTCGATCGGTTCTGGGAGGCCGCGGTGGCACAGGGCGGCCAGGACGAAGGAAAGCCCGGGCTGCGGCCGCAATACAGCCCGACCTACTACGCCGCCTATGCGCGCGACACCGAGGGCAACAAGATCGCCGCCGTCTGTCACTGAGGGAACGCCATGACCGAACGCCCGCCCGTCATCGGCGTCACGCTGGATGCCGAACAGCCCGGCGGCTATTCGAAATACGACTGGTACGCCGTGCGGGCCAACTACACGCAGGCGATCGCCGGCGCGGGCGGCCTGCCGGTCGCGCTGCCGCACCATGTTGGGCTGACCGACGCTTATCTCGACCGCATCGACGCGCTCGTGGTGACCGGCGGCGCCTTCGACGTCGATCCCGGGCTGTACGGCGTCTCCGAGCGCCATGCCACCGTGACGTTGAAAGAGAACCGCACCGCAGCCGAACTCGCGCTGGTGCGCGGGGCGCTCGCGCGGGAAAAGCCGGTGCTCGGCATCTGCGGCGGCCAGCAGCTTCTGGCCGTCGCCCTCGGCGGCACCTTGATCCAGCACATCCCAGCGGAGATCGCCGAGGCGCTGGAGCACGAGCAGGCAAATCCCCGCCACCAGCCCGGACATGCGGTGGCGGTGACGCCGGGCACCCTGCTGGCGCGCATCGTCGGGTCGTCGACGATGCAGGTGAACTCCGCCCACCACCAGGCGGTGCGCGAGCCGGGCCCGCACGCCGTCATCGATGCGGTGGCACGCGACGGCGTCGTCGAGGGCATCGAGGACACGCGCTTCCGCTTCTGCCTGGGCGTGCAGTGGCACCCCGAATTCCTGATCGACCCGGGCGACCGGCGCATCTTCGACGCCTTCATCGCCGCCTGCCGTGCCTGACGCGCCGCCGCGGGGCGAGCGCGTCGCAAAATTCCTGGCGCGCGCCGGGACCGCGAGCCGGCGCGACGCCGAGCGGCTGGTCGCCGAAGGCCGGGTGAAGCTGAACGGCACCGCCGTCGCGCATCCCGCCACCTTCGTGACGGCCGGGGACATCGTGCAGGTAAACGGCATCGTGGTGGATGCGCCGGACCGGACGCGGCTCTGGCGCTATCACAAGCCGGACGGGCTGCTGACCACGCATCGCGACCCGCAGGATCGGCCGACGGTGTTCCAGCGGCTGCCGGAGGCGCTGCCGCGCGTGGTGAGCGTCGGCCGGCTCGACCTGAACAGCGAGGGGCTGCTGCTGCTCACCAACGACGGCAGCCTGGCCCGCCGGCTCGAACTGCCGGAGAACGGCTGGCTGCGCCGTTATCGCGCCCGCGTGCACGGCGACGTGGACGAGACGGCGCTGGCGGCGCTGCGCCGCGGCGTCATGGTGGCCGGCGTGCGCTATGGTGCGATCGAGGCCGGGCTCGACTCGCGCAAGGGCGGCAACGCCTGGCTCACCGTGGCGCTGCGCGAGGGCCGCAACCGCGAGGTGCGGCGCGTGCTGGCGCATCTCGGCCTGCAGGTCACGCGGCTGATCCGCATCGCGTACGGCCCGTTCCAGCTCGGCAAGCTGGCGCGCGGCGCGGTGGAGGAGGTGCCGGCAAAAGTGCTGCGCGAGCAGTTGCCGCAAGCCGAGCGCAAGCGGGATGCGTGAGCGCCAGCGGACGAATCCCGCTGGAAACCGAAATGATTGCTTCGCGCCGCCGATCGTGGAAGATGCCGGGATCGTCGTTCCAGGCCAGGAGGGCCCCGCATGAACACGCTGACCCGCCGCTCCGCGCTCGCCCTGCTCGGCTCCCCGCTCCTGACACAAGGCGCCCGCGCCGACACCCCGGTCATTCGCATCGCCATCAACCTGCCGCTCACCGGCGGTGAGGCGCAGAGCGCCGGACTGATCAAGGACGGCGCGCTGATGGCGATCGACGACGTCAACGCCCGCGGCGGCGCCGGCGGCTTCCGGCTGGAGCCGTTGCTGATGGACGACGGTACCGCCACTTCGGCCGGCTACGATCCGGCGCAGGCCGCAACCAATGCGCGGCGCATGGTGACCGACCCGCAGGTGCTGGCGGCGATCGGCCCGATGAACAGCGGCTCGGGCAAGGCGATGTCGCCCATCCTGAGCCAGGCGAGCCTGGCGATCATCACGCCCAGCTCGACCAACCCCGACATCACCAACCCGAGCTTCGCCGCGGTCTATCGTCCCGCCGGCCCCGCCATCTATTTCCGCACCGTCACCACCGACGCCTTCCAGGGCCCGAACATGGCCAATTTCTACGTCGACGTGCTGAAGGTGGCGAACGTGTTCGTGCTCGACGACAGCGGCGCCTACGGCGTCGGGCTGGCGGACGCGTTCCAGCAGCAGGCGGAGAAGCGCGGCCTGAAAGTGCTCGGCCGCGACCGGCTGGACCCGCTTGCCGCCGACTACTCGCCGGTGCTGACCAAGATCAAGAGCCTCAACGCCGCCGCCCTCTATTTCGGCGGCAACCCGCAAGCCGGCGTGAAGGTGGTCAAGCAGAGCTATGACATCGTCCCGCAAATCCCGAAGGGCGGCGGCGACGGCGTCTATGAGCCGGACATGCTGAGCGGCGGCGGCTTTCCGGCGATCGAGGGCTGGTACGCGACCATCGCGGCGCCGCACGACCTCGCCTCGCCCGCCGCCGAGCAATGGGTGAAGCGCTTCGCGGATCGCTTCGGCCAGCAGCCGCAGGACTATTCGCTCACCGCGTACGACGGCGTCCTGGTCATCGCCGACGCGATCGGGCGAACGGCGAAGGGCGGGGTCATGCCGACCCGGGCGGCGCTGCGCGCGGCGATCGAGGCGACGTCGCTCGAGACGCTGCAGGGAAAGGTCGAATTCGATCCCAACGGCGACCTGAAATCGCACATCGTCAGCGTCTTCCAGGTGCACCACGACCCGGCCTATCCGGTCGCCGACATGCTCCACCAGTGGCGCTACATCGGCGTCGCGCCGGAGGCGAACGCCTGATCAGCCAGGAGGAACTCCGATGACCGGGCGCGCCGCGATCGACGGCGTGCTGCGCCGCGCCACCGACACCGGCGCGGTGCCCGGCGTGGTGGCGATGGCGACCGACGGCACCGACACGATCTACCGGGGCGCGTTCGGCGAACGCAGCCTTGGCGGCGGCACGGCGATGACGGCGGACACGGTGTTCTGGATCGCCTCGATGACCAAGGCGCTGACCGGTGCGGCCTGCATGCAGCTGGTCGAGCAGGGTCGGGTCGGGCTCGACAACGACACGGGCCCCCTGGTGCCGGCACTCGCCGCGCCGCGCGTGCTGGAAAAGTTCGACGCCGCCGGCCAGCCCGTCCTGCGGCCGGCGAAGCGCGCCATCACGTTGCGCCACTTGCTCACCCACACCGCCGGCTTCGTCTACGACACCTGGAACGAAGGAATGCTGGCCTACATGCGGCATACCGGACTGCCGCGCCTCGCCACGTTCCAGAAACCCGAGCATTGCCTGCCGCTGGCCTTCGACCCCGGAGACGCCTGGGAATACGGCGTGAACATCGACTGGGCCGGCAAAGTGCTGGAGGCGGTGACCGGCCAGACGCTCGACGCTTATCTGCAGCAGCATCTGCTGGCGCCGCTCGGCATGTCCTCGACCGGCTACCGCTTGCGTCCGGACGTCAGCGCGCGGCTCGCCGGCATGCACCAGCGGCATCCCGACGGACATCTGGAACCGATCGAGGATGAGGTGGCGCAGGACCCGGAAGGCTTTCTCGGCGGCGGCGGCATGTACAGCACCGCCGGCGACTATCTGCGCTTCATCATGATGCTGCTGAACGGTGGCGCGCTGGACGGCGTGCGCGTGCTGCAGCCGCAGACCGTCGCGCTGATGGGGGAGAACCATATCGGCGCGCTCGACGTCGCCGCCCTGCCGACGACCATGCCGTTGCGCTCGAACGATGCCGAGTTCTTTCCGGGCATGCGCAAGAAGTGGGGCCTCAGCTTCCTGATCAACACCGAGGCGGTGCCGGGCGGCCGCTCGGCGGGCAGCCTGTGCTGGGCGGGACTGCGCAACACCTACTACTGGATCGATCCGACGCGACGTGTCGGCGGTACCTTGATGACGCAGATCCTGCCCTTCGCCGACCCGACGGTGCTGGGGTTGCTGGAGGAATTCGAGCGCGGCGTCTACGGCCTGGCCGACGCCCGCGCGGCGGCGTGACGGAGGTGGCCGTGCCGAGCGGCATGAAAAAGGGCCTGACCAGCTACGGCGACGCCGCGTTCTCGCTTTACCTGCGCAAAGCCTTCATCAAGGCGATGGGTTTTTCCGACGACGCGCTCGCGCGCCCGATCATCGGCATCGCCGACACGTTCAGCGACTTCAACCCCTGCCACGGCAACGTGCCGCGCCTGGTCGAGGCCGCCAAGCGCGGCGTGATGCTGGCGGGCGGCATGCCGATGGCGTTCCCGACCATCTCCATCCACGAAAGCTTCGCGCATCCCACCAGCATGTTCCTGCGCAACCTGATGGCGCTGGACACCGAGGAAATGGTCCGCGCCCAGCCGATGGACGCGGTGATCCTGATCGGCGGCTGCGACAAGACGATTCCCGCCCAGCTGATGGCGGCGGCGAGCGTCGACCTGCCGGCGATCGTGCTGCCGGTCGGCCCGATGCTGGTCGGTCACTACAAGGGCGAGGTGCTCGGCGCCTGCACGGACTGCCGGCGGCTGTGGGGCCGCTTCCGCGCCGGCGAGATGGATGCGGCCGAGATCGAGGCGGTCACCGGCCGGCTGGCGCCCACCAACGGCACCTGCATGGTCATGGGTACCGCCAGCACCGTCGCCTGCATGACCGAGGCGATCGGCATGGCGCTGCCGGGCAGTGCGACGATCCCCGCGACCCACGCCGACCGCATCCGCGCCGCAGAAGCCGCCGGCACCGCGGCGGTGCGGCTCGCCGCCGCCGGTCCACGGCCGAGCGAAATCATGACGGGGGCGGCGTTCGACAACGCGCTGACCGTGCTGCAGGCGATCGGCGGATCGACGAACGCCTTGATCCACTTCACTGCGGTCGCCGGGCGCCTGGGCATCGCGATCGATCCGGAAAGGTTCGACCGGCTGGGGCGCGAGACGCCGGTGCTGGTCGACCTCAAGCCGTCCGGCGAGCACTACATGGAGCATTTTCATTGGGCCGGCGGCGTGCCGCGCCTGCTGCAGGAATTGCGCGAGCTTCTCGATCTGTCCTGTCCCACCGTCGCCGGCGGCACGCTGGAAAAGGCGTTGGAGAGTGCGGAAGACGTGCCCGGGCAATCGGTGATCCGGCCGCGCGCAAGACCGATCAGCACCGGCGGCGGGCTCGCGGTGCTGCGCGGCAATCTCGCGCCTGACGGTGCCGTGCTGAAGCGCTCCGCCGCGACGCCCGCGCTGCTGCGCCACGAAGGCCGCGCGGTGGTGTTCGACACGATCGAGGACATGACCGCCCGCATCGACGACCCGGCCCTCGATGTCGCGCCGGAGGACGTGCTGGTGCTGCGCAACGCCGGGCCGAAGGGCGCGCCGGGCATGCCGGAGGCCGGCTACATCCCGATCCCGCAGAAGCTGCTGCGCCAGGGCATCAAGGACATGCTGCGCATCTCCGATGCGCGCATGAGCGGCACGGCGTTCGGCACGATCGTGCTGCACGTCGCCCCGGAAGCCGCGGTGGGCGGCCCGCTCGCGCTGGTGCGGACCGGCGACCGCATCCGACTGGACGCGGAGGCGCGTCGGCTCGACCTGCTGGCGGACGACGCTGAGCTGGCCCGCCGCCGCGCCGCCTGGACGCCCCGGCCGCCACACGCGACGCGCGGCTACGCCCGGCTGTACGAGGAGCACGTGCTACAGGCGGACCATGGCTGCGACTTCGATTTCTGTCGCCCTCCGGCCTGAGACGCCGGCCGATCCGGCAAGCGCCCGTGCAGCTCCATACTCTCCGTCAGACGGCCCAGATCTCGGCATCCGTCGGCACCGGCTTGTGCGTGATCACCTTGCCGATCCGCGACACGTTCATCAGGTGCTTGTAGTCGAGGTTCTCCGAAATCGAGTTGCCGCCCCACGAGCCGCAGCCCAGCGTCGTCGTCGGCGCGAAGCCGTTGGTCAGCGAACCGCCGGCAGTCAGCGCGGAAGCCTGGTTCACCACCAGGCGGCTGATCGGCAGTTCAATCCCCATGCGGCGGATGTGCTCCTCGTCATTCGAGTGCAGCGCCGCCGAATGGCCGGCCCCCTCGACCAGCAGGTTCGCCTTCGCCTTGGCGACCGCCTCCTCGAACGTCTGGTACGGCAGGATGGCCACCACCGGGCACAGCTTTTCCTTCGCCAGCACGTCATCCCTGCCCGCGCCGTCCGCCGGGATCAGGATGACGCGGGCGGTCTCCGGGATGTCGATGCCCGCCTTGGCGCCGATCTGGCGCGCGGATTTTCCGACCACCTCCTTGTTCAGGTGCCCGCCGGGAAACACCACGTCGCGCAGTTTTTGCACCTGCTTGCGATCCGCGGTGAACCAGACCTTTCCGGTCGCCAGGAACCGATCGATCGTCTCCTTGTAGCGCTCCTGCGGCGTCAGCACGAACTGCTCGTGCGAGCAGATGATGCCGTTGTCGAACGACGCGCCGGCGACGATCTTTTCGACGGCATCGTCGAAATTGGCGTCACGATCGATGATCACCGGCACGTTCCCCGCACCCACGCCGTACGACGGCTTGCCGGAGGAGTAGGCCGACTTCACCATCGCCCCACCGCCGGTCGCGACCACCACGTCCGCCGCTTTCATCAGCGCCTGCGTGGTCTCCACCGAGCCGTTCGTCACCATCTGCACGAGATCCTCCGGCGCGCCGTGCGCCTCGAGGATGTCCCGGTAGGCGCGGGTCAGATCCTTGGTCGCCGACTCGGCCTTCGGGTGGGGCGCGAAGATCACCGCGTTGCCCGCCTTCAGCGCGAACATCGCATTGCACATCGGCGTCACCACAGGATTGGTGACCGGGCAGACCGCGGCGACCACGCCCATCGGCTTGGCGACCAGCACCAGGCCGGCCTCCTCGTCCTCGCCGATCACGCCGCGCGACTTCTTGCCCTTCAGATTGTTCCAGATCACCCGGGCCTTGCCCTTGGCCTTGGCCACCTTGTCCTCGTACACGCCGAGCCCGGTCTCCTTGTGCGCCGCCGCGGCGATCGCCTCGGCATTGTCGTACACGTATTTGCCGAAATCCCGCACGATCGCGTCCACCTGCGCCTGCGAGAACGTCTCGAAAACGGCCTGCGCCGCCCGCGCCCGGACCACGAGCTGCTGGACCTGGTCCGGCGTGGTCGAGCTGGATCGCTTCAGACCCTGGCCGACGGCGGCCTCGGCGGTCGGACTAACCATCGCGCTGCTCCTCCGTATCGTATCGGGCGTGTCGCACGGTACCCCGGGCGGGGCAAGCAGCCCCGGCACCGGTGCGCCCCGTCAAGTCGCGGCGGCAGCCCCGGAACGCGCCACCTCGGCCGACGTTGCTGCGCCGTATCCCCGGTAATCGCGGTCCTTGCAAGGAGACGACGCCCATGCCCGAGCGCGACGCCGGCCCCGCGACCGGGCTGCCCGACCGGATGCCGATCAGCCTCACGATCAACGGCGAGGTCCGGCAGCTCGACGTGGCGCCCTGGACCAGCCTGCTCGACCTGCTGCGCCTGGAACTCGGCCTGACCGGCACGAAGAAGGGCTGCGACCACGGCCAGTGCGGCGCCTGCACGATCCTGCTCGACGGCCGCCGCATCAACGCCTGCCTGACCCTGGCGGTGATGAAGGACGGAGCGCGGATCACCACGGTGGAGGGCCTCGCGGCTGCGGACGGCGGCCTGCATCCGCTGCAGGCGGCCTTTGTCGAGCACGACGCGTTCCAGTGCGGCTACTGCACGCCCGGCCAGCTCTGCTCGGCGGTCGGCCTGCTCGCCGAGGGACGCGCGCGCAGCGCCGAGGAGATCCGCGAGCATATGAGCGGCAATCTCTGCCGCTGCGGCGCCTATCCCAACATCGTCGCCGCGATCGAGCAGGTGATGCAGTGAACCGCTTCGCATACCTGCGTCCGACCGATATCGCCGAGGCAGTCCGCGCGATCGCCGCCGACCCGAGCGCGCGCTTCATTGCTGGCGGCACCAACCTGCTCGACCTGATGAAGTACGAGGTCGAGCGCCCGACCCGGCTGATCGACATCACCCGCCTGCCCGGGCTCGACGCGGTCGAGGAGACGGCGTCCGGGGGCTTGCGCATCGGCGCCCTCGTCCCCAACGCCGACCTGGCGCACGATCCGCGTATCGCGGCGCGCTATCCGCTGTTGGCAAGCGCCATCCTCGCCGGCGCCTCGCCACAGTTGCGCAATGCCGCCTCCACCGGCGGCAACCTGCTGCAGCGCACCCGCTGCTACTATTTCTATGACGTCGGCACGCCCTGCAACAAGCGCGCGCCCGGCGCCGGCTGCCCGGCGATCGACGGCGTCAACCGCATCCACGCCATCCTCGGCACCAGCACGCACTGCATCGCGACCCACCCCTCGGACATGTGCGTCGCCCTCGCCGCGCTCGAGGCGAAGGTGCACGTCGCCGGCCCGAACGGCGAGCGGACGATCGCCATCGGTGATTTCCATCGCCTGCCGGAAGACCGCCCGGACATCGACACGACGCTCGCACACGACGAGATCATCGTCGCGGTCGAGCTGCCGGCCGAGGGGTTCGCCGGGCACTGCACGTATCTGAAGCTGCGCGACCGCCTCTCCTACGCCTTTGCGCTGGTTTCCGTCGCGGTCGGGCTGGCGATGGACGGCGATGCCATCGGCCGCGCGCGGATCGCGCTCGGCGGGGTCGCCCACAAACCGTGGCGTGTTCCCGAGGCGGAGGCGCTTCTGCAGGGCCGGCCGCCGACAGAGGAAAGTTACGCCGCAGCCGCCGACCGCCTGCTCGCCGGCGCCCGGGCCTATCGCGACAACGGCTTCAAGATCGAGCTGGCGCGCCGGGCGATCACCCGCGGGCTTGCCCAGGCGGCGTCCGGCACGCCGCAATCGCAGACCGATAAGCGCATCCGGTAGGGGCCATGGCAAACGGCGAAACCTATTTCGGCACCGCACGCGGCCGGGTGGACGGCCCCGCGAAGGTCACGGGGTCGGCGCGCTACGCCGCGGAATTCGCGGCCGCCGATCTCGCGCATGGGCACGTCGTTTCCGCGGCGATCGCCAAGGGGCGCATCGCCGCGATCGAAACCGCCGCCGCCGAAGCGGTGCACGGCGTTCTCAGGATCTTCACCCACGCGAACCGGCCAGGCACCGCCTGGCGCGATGCGCGCTACCGCGACGAGGTGGCCCCGCCCGGTTCGCCGTTCCGCCCGCTGCACGACGCAAAGATCGTGTTCAGCGGGCAGCCGATCGCCCTGGTCGTCGCCGAGGACGACGCCACCGCCCGCTACGCCGCCTCGCTGCTGCGCGTCCGATATGCCGCCGAGCCGCACGCCACCGACCTCGAGCGGCAGCGCGGCCAGGCGTACGTGCCGCGCCGGAAGCGCACAGGAATTGCGCCGCCGCCCAAACCGCGCGGCGACGCGCAAAAGGCGTTCGACGCCGCTCCGGTCCGCATCGACCACGAGTATCGCGTCGCCGTCGAGCATCACAACCCGATGGAGCCGCACGCCAGCACCGTCATCTGGGAAGGCGACGGGCGCATCACCGTGCACGACAAGATTCAGGGCGTGCAGAACAGCCTTGGCTACATCACCGGCGTGTTCGGCCTGTCGCAGAAGAACGTGCGCGTCCTGTCGCCGTTTGTCGGCGGCGCGTTCGGCTCCGGCCTGCGGCCGCAGTACCAGCTTTTTCTGGCCGTCATGGCCGCCCTCGACCTGAAACGATCGGTGCGCGTGGAGCTGACGCGCGACCAGATGTTCACGCTCGGCTATCGTCCCGCCACCATCCAGCGCGTCGCCCTCGGCGCGGCGCCCGACGGCACGCTGCAGGCCATCCTGCACGACGCCATCGCCGGCACCTCGACCTTCGAGGACTATCAGGAGGTCGTGGTGAACTGGTCGAGCCTGCTCTATCACTGCGACAATGTCGCGCTGACCTACAGGCTCGCGCAGATCGACACCTATACGCCGGCCGACATGCGCGCGCCCGGCGCCACGCTCGGCGTCTTCGCGCTCGAATCCGCGATCGACGAGCTGGCGTATGCCGCCGGTGTCGATCCGCTGGAAATCCGCCGCCGCAACTACACGCGCACGGACGAGAACGAGGGCAAGGATTTTACCAGCAAGGAGCTGATGGAGTGCTATCGCCTCGGCGCCGAGCGCTTCGGCTGGTCCAGGCGATCGGCGGCGCCGCGCTCGATGCGCGAGGGACGCGAGCTGGTCGGCTGGGGTGTCGCGAGCGGCGCCTGGGAAGCGATGATGATGAAGACCAGCGCCCGCGCCGCCCTCACCGCCGACGGCCGGCTCGAAGTCGCGACCGCGACCGCCGATATCGGCACCGGGACCTACACCATCCTCACGCAGATAGCGGCCGACGCGCTCGGCCTGCCGATGGAGAGCGTGACCGCTCGCATCGGCGATTCCGCGCTGCCGCATTCGCCGGTGGAAGGCGGCTCGTGGACCGCGGCGTCCGCGGGTTCTGCGGTGCAGGCGGCCTGCCGGGCTGTGCGCGAGAAACTGTTTTCCGCGGCGCGTGCGGCGGAAAACTCGCCGTTGGCCAACGCCGATCCCAGCCACGTCCGGTTCGTGAACGGCCGCATCGTTCTCGCCGCCGACCCCGCGCGCTTCATCACCGTCGCCGACGCCATGCGCGCCGCCGGGCTGGAGCGGCTGGAGGAGGAAGCGACGGCCAGCCCGGATTCCGCCACGCAAAAACGCTACTCTGCCTACACCCACTCGGCCATTTTCGCCGAGGTCAGGGTGGACGCGCAGCTCGGCGTCGTCCGCGTCACCCGCATCGTCAACGCGGTCGCCGCCGGGCGCATCATCAATCCCCGCACCGCGCGCAGCCAGATCATCGGCGGCGTGGTGTTCGGCCTCGGCATGGCGCTGACCGAGGAGAGCCTGCCCGACCACGCGCTCGGCCGCTTCATGAACCACAACCTTGGCGAGTACCACATCCCGGTGAACGCCGACGTCCCCGCCATCGACGTCATCTTTGTCGACGAGCACGATGACAAGGCGAGTCCGCTGGGAGTGAAGGGCCTGGGCGAGATCGGCATCGTCGGCAGCGCGGCGGCGATCGCCAACGCCGTCTACCACGCCACCGGCACGCGCGTGCGCTCGCTGCCGATGACGCTGGACAAGCTGCTGCCCGAAAAGCCGGCAGGGCGGGCGTAGTCAGGCGGCGGCGCGAATCGCCGCGGCCTTCACCTCGTCGCCGACCGCACCCGCGAACGTCTCGAAGTTCTTCTCGAAGCGCGCCACCAGCTCCTTCGCCACGCGGTCATAGGCCGCCGTGTCGGCCCAGGACCGGCGGGGGTCGAGCGCGTCGTCGGGAATGCCCGGCACGCTCTGCGGGATCATCAGCCCGAAGAACGGGTCGCGCCGGAACTGCGCCCGCGCCAGGGTTCCGTCCAGTGCGGCCGCCAGCAGGGCGCGGGTGTGGCGGATCGACATGCGCTCGCCCACGCCGTACTGGCCGCCCGACCAGCCCGTGTTGACCAGCCAGCAATCCACGTCGTGCTCGCGGATCAGCGCCTGCAGCATCCGGCCGTACACCTCCGGCCGCCGCGGCAGGAAGGGCGCGCCGAAGCAGGTGGAAAACGTCGCCTGCGGCTCGCTGCCGAGCCCCTTCTCGGTGCCGGCGACCCGCGCGGTGTAGCCGGACAGGAAGTGGTACATCGCTTGCGCCGGGCTGAGCTTCGCGATCGGCGGCAGCACGCCGAACGCGTCGGCCGTCAGCATCACCAGGTTGCGCGGCTGGCCGCCGGTGCCGGAGAGATCGGCGTTCGGGATGTACTCGACGGGGTAGCAGCTCCGCGTGTTCTCGGTGTAGGTCTTGTCGGTGAGGTCGAGCCGGCCGCACGGATCGGCCATGACGTTCTCGAGCACCGTGCCGAAGCGGTGCGTCGCGGCCCAGATCTCCGGCTCCGCCTGCGCCGACAGGTTGATCACCTTCGCGTAGCAGCCGCCCTCGAAGTTGAACACCCCCTCCGCACCCCAGCCGTGCTCGTCATCGCCGATCAGCGGCCGCGCAGGATCGGAGGAGAGCGTGGTCTTGCCGGTGCCGGACAGGCCGAAGAACAGCGCGACGTCGCCATCCGGCCCGCGATTGGCGCTGCAATGCATGGGCAGCACGCCCTCCGCCGGCAACAGCCAGTTCATGACCGTGAAAATCGACTTCTTGATCTCCCCGGCATACAAGGTGCCGGCGATCACCAGCGTCTTCTCGGCGAACGACAGTGCGACGGCGGTGCTGCTGCGCACGCCGTCGATCGCCGGATCGGCCTGGAACTCCGGCGCGTGCAGGATCACGTAGTCCGGCACGAACCCCGGCAGGTCGCGCGCCGGCGGACGAATGAACATGTTGCGCGCAAATAACGTGTGCCACGCGCCGGTCGAGACCAGGCGCACGCGCACCCGCCTGGCAGCGTTTGCGCCAGTATAGAGGTCTTGCGTGAACAGCTCCTGGCCCTGCAGATAGGCCTGCACCCGCGCCTTCAGCAGGGCGAACTTCTCCGGCGACAGCTTCTGGTTGACGCGGCCCCACCAGACATCCGCCGTCGTCGCGGGCTCATCGACGACGAACTTGTCACGGACCGAACGGCCGGTGTGCACGCCGGTTCGCACGATCAGCGCGCCGTCGGCCGACAGCCTCCCCTCGTTGCGGCGGATGGCGTGGGCGATGAGTTGCGGCGCGGTCAGGTTGGCGTGCAGGCGTCGCGAGCCGCTGATCCCGGTGCCGGCGAGCGGCGAAATGGCATCGGCGGCGCGGCTCGGCTGGGCTTCGGCAGGGCTCACGATTCCTCCGGACGGCAAATGCCCCGCACCGACGCCGCCCGCGCAGGGGTTTCGCCGAGGGTAGAGGCGCCGCTCCGGCCGGTCCAGCCCTTCGCCTCAGCCGGCGCGCGCCAGACGAGCCAGGCGCACCAGCTCGGCGCGGACGCCAGCCGGACCGGCGACCGGCGCGGTCCATGGTATGCGCAAAACGCTTTCGCCGGCGGCCAGGTCGCAGCCGTCCACGTCCACCGTCGCCATGCGCCAGCCCTCCGCCTCGCCCCCCGCGGCGCGGGCGATCGCCGCCAGCGCGTCGGCGTGTTCGGCGTTGCAGTGGCCTAGGATGTCGGCCTCCGCGCCGACCACGGCGGCGACCGCGCCGGGGTCGGGCAGCAGCGCGGCCGGGCGCAGCCGGGCGGCGCGCGCGAAGCCGCCGACGAAGCGGCCGCCCAGGATCGTCAGCCGCCACAGCGCGAAATCGCCGAAGCCCGCGTACACCCCGGCATAGGGGTGCACCGCCAGGTAGCGCGCCCGCAACGCCGGCGCGTCGGCTTCGGCGGCGAGGCAGGCCAGGCTCAGCCGCGGCGCGGTCTGCGGGTTGCGCGCCTCGGGCGGGCCGACGACCAGCAGGGCGCAGCGTGGCGCGGCCCGGAGCTGACGGGTGTGGTCGGAGAGGCCGGAGAGCAGCAGCAGCGGTGCCAGATCCGGCGCGGTGGCCGGGGTGACCAGCGCGGCGTACGGTTCGCCCCCGGCAACGGTCGCCAGGGTGCCGACGCGGGCCGCGCGCAGCATCAGCCGCGCTTCCCAGGCCGGATCGACGACGGGGCTGGAACCGGGTTCCGCCTCCGCCATATTGGGTTCACCCTTCCTGCGCCACAATCGGCGGCCAGACTGCCGCTCCAGGCCGCGGACCGGAGCCCGCCCATGAAGCAGACCATCGCGCTCGTCGACGACGACCGCAACATCCTGACCTCCGTCTCCATGACGCTCGAGCAGGAGGGTTTTCAGGTGCGCACCTACACCGACGGGGAGAGCGCGCTGCAGGGCCTCACCGCGCGGCCGGTCGATCTCGCCGTGCTCGACATCAAGATGCCGCGGATGGACGGGATGGAGCTGCTGCAGCGCCTGCGCGCCCGCACCGCCCTGCCGGTGATCTTCCTCACCAGCAAGGACGAGGAGGTGGACGAGCTGATGGGGCTGCGCCTCGGCGCGGACGACTACATCACCAAGCCGTTCAGCCAGCGACTGCTGATCGAGCGCATCCGCGCCCTGCTGCGGCGCAACGAGACGAGCCGCGCCGAGGGCTCCGGCGCGGCGCCTTCCGGCGTGCTGGTGCGCGGCGAACTGACGCTCGACGAAACCAAGCACCAGTGCATCTGGCGCGGCCAGGACATCCAGCTCACCGTCACCGAGTTCCTGCTGGTCAAGGCGCTGGCGGCGCGGCCGGGCATGGTGAAGTCGCGCGACCAGCTGATCGACGCGGCGTACGGCGAGAACATCTACGTGGACGACCGCACCATCGACAGCCACGTCAAGCGAATCCGCAAGAAGTTCCGCACCGTCGATGACAGTTTCAACCAGATCGAGACGCTGTACGGCATCGGCTATCGTTACAAGGAACACTGACAGGGAGCCCTGACCGGACCGCACCATGCCGGACGCCAGCGGTGCCCTGATCCCGGCCGATTCGGCGACCGCCCGCGCGGCGCGGCCGCGCTGGGTGAGCCGGCTGCTGCGCCGTATCCTGCTGGTCAACGCGCTACCGCTGGCGCTGCTCGTCGCCGCCCTGCTGTATCTCGATCAGTACCAGAACGGCCTGCTGGAAGCCGAGGTGGGCACCCTGCGCGAGCAGGGGCGCATCTATGCCGGTGCACTCGGCGAGACGGCGGTGCGCGACGAGAACTCCGGCGACCCGAAGCTGGTGCCGGAGCTGGCGCGCCCGCTGCTGCGCCGGCTGACGGAACCCACGCCGAACGCCCAGGCCAAGCTCTACGCGCCGGACGGCACGCTGGTCGCCGACAGCCGCGTGCGCGAGGGCACCGGCGGCGCGGTGACGACCGAGCCGCTGCCCCCGGCGGTCGATCGCGGCCGCGTGCTCGGCGCGATCGGCGCGGTGTACGACTGGATCCTGTCGCTGCTGCCGCACCAGCCCTCTGCGCCGGTGCTGCAGACCAGCCCGAACGCCGCCGGCATCGACTGGCAGCCCGACGTCAAGGAGGAGCTGCGCATGAACAGCTCCAACCAGTCGCGCGAGATGCCGCCCTATATCCGCCGCACCGAGGACAACCGGCTGCTGGTGACGGTGGCCGAGCCGGTGCAGCGCAACCGCCATACCGTCGGCATCATCCTGCTGACGCGCGAGGCGCGCGAGGTGGACGACAGCCTGTTCGCCGTGCGCATGTCGATCCTGGCGCTGTTCGGCCTGGCGCTCGGGCTCACGGTGATCATGTCCTGGTATCTCTCGCTCACGATCGCCCGCCCGCTGCTCCAGCTCGCGGGCGTCGCGGAGGAGATGCGCGAGGGCCGCGGCGGCCGGGCCGAGGTGCCGCCGGCGCTGCGCACGCGCAGCGACGAGATCGGCGAGCTCGCGCAGGCGCTGTCGCAGAGTGCGAAGGCGCTGTGGGCGCGCATGGATGCGATCGAGCGGTTCGCCGCGGACGTCGCGCACGAGATCAAGAACCCGCTCTCCTCCATCCGCAGCGCGATCGAGACGCTGCGCCGCATCGAGGAGCCGCGCCAGCGCAAGCGCCTTCTGACGATCATCGGCGAGGACGTGACGCGGCTCGACCGGCTGATCAGCGACATCAGCGATGCGAGCCGCGTGGATGCCGAACTCTCACGCGCGGCGGTCGAGCGCGTGGACATGGCGCCGATCCTGGCGACCCTCGCCGAAATCCACGACGCCACGCGCGCCGAGGGCGACCCGCGCCTGGAACTCGAGGCGCCGGAGAGCGGGCTAACCGTGCAAGGCGTCGAGGATCGGCTGGTGCAGGTGCTGCGCAACCTGATCGCGAACGCGCGCAGCTTCAGCCCGAAGGATGGGCGCATCCGGCTGCGGGCGCGCGAGACGGGTGGGGTGGTGGAGGTCGGCGTCGAGGATGACGGCCCTGGCATACCCGATGCGCGGCTCGAGAACGTGTTCGACCGCTTCTATTCCGAGCGCCCGAAAGGCGAGCGGTTCGGTCAGCACTCCGGCCTCGGCCTTTCGATCAGCCGGCAGATCGTGGAGGCGCTGAAGGGCCGCATCAGCGCGGAGAACCGCCGCGACGAGGCCGGACAGGTCCGCGGCGCGCGTTTCGTCGTCCGCCTGCCGAAAGCCTGAGCTGCCCCTGCACCCGGGACCGGAGTCGCGGATTGGAAAGGCTCTGCCTTTGCTGGGGTCCAGGGGCGAAGCCCCTGGCCTTATATTACGCCCTTACGGCTAAGCTGCGGAGGCCGAGGGCACCGAACCGGAGCGCCCGCCGCGGCCGCGAGAGGCGGGACGGCGCTTCGGCCGCTTCGAGTCGCTGGCCGGGGCGGCCGCCGTCCGCTTGGTGCCGAGGCCGATCTGCTTGGCGAGCGAGGAGCGGCGCTGCGCGTAATTCGGCGCCACCATCGGGTATTGCCGCGGAAGTCCCCAGCGCTCCCGATACTGCTCGGGCGTCATGCCATAGGCGTTGCGCAGATGCCGCTTGAGCATCTTCAGCTTCGCGCCATCCTCGAGGCACACGATGTAATCCGGGAAGACCGACTTCTTTATAGGCACCGCCGGTTCCGGCCGTCGGGGCTGGTCGGGTTCCGCCCTGATCCGGTTCAAGGTCGTGTAGACCTCCCGTATCAGGGACGGCAGGACCTCCGCCGTGACTGAATTGTGCGAGACATGCGCCGAGACGATTTGCGCCGTCAGATGCATCAACTGGGGCTGGTCCGCAGAGTCGCTCATTCACTGTCGTCCGCATGTGGCCGGCGCCGGATAAGATAGAGCTTCCGATCGTTTCGCAAGAGATAGATGCGCCGAACTGCCCTGGTTCAGGGTTTCTGTAGCTTGTATCCAATTAATTTGACAGACCGTTGGCACGCGCCGGTTGCTGGGCCCCCGCGGCTTCGTCCACGAGCCTGCGGCTGCGTTCAGAGGGCCGGAGTGTGCAGGCCGGACCTCCCGCCCTCGCGGGCGCCCGCCGGCGGCGGCGCGCCCCCAGGGACTGCCCGGTCTCAGGCGGCCTTGCGGTTGACCCTGCTTTCCGCCAGCTCGGTGAGCTTGCGGTCGGTCGCCTTCTCCTCGTTCAGCGTCTGGTCGAGCACGCTCGCACAGTCGTTGCGGCCGAGCTGCTTGGCGAGCGCGATCAAGGTGCCGTATCGCGTGATCTCGTAGTGCTCGACCGCCTGGGCCGCGGACAGCATTGCCGCGTCACGCACATCGGCGTCGTCGCAGTCGCCCATGATCTCCGAGCCTTCCGCCAGGATACCGTCCATGGCGGCACACTGAACCCCCTTCACGGCCTGGCCGTGCATCTGGAACACCCGCTCGAGCCGCTGGACGTGGCCTTGCGTCTCGGTCAGGTGTGTCTGAAACGCCTGGCGGAGCTGCGCATCGCCGGCCTTCTCGATCATCTTCGGCAGCGTCTTCGTGATCTGATTCTCGGCGTAGTAGATGTCCTGCAGCGTGTGCACGAACAGGTCATCCAGCGTCTTGATCGGCTTGGAGAACAGTCCCATGGTCGGCTCCTTCGGGGTGTGGCGGCGGCCGGAGACGGCTCGCATGCGCTTGCTCGTTCAACGTCTGCCCGCAGCGCCGGCTTCTTCACGAGCCCGGCATGAGCCAGCCGGTCAGAGGAACGCCGCCAGCTCGGCCAGGAATGCGTCCAACCGGTCGTGGTGCACCCAGTGGCCGGCACGCTCGACGCTGACCACGCGGGCGGTGCGGAAGTGGCGGGTGCGCCCGTCCTGCGCGGGGTTGGAGGCCCAGCTCTCCCGTCCATAGACCAGCAGCGTCGGGCAGGCGATGCGTGACCACAGACGCTCGATCTCGGCATCCGTCAGGTCGCCGGGCGGCTCGGCGCGCACGTAGTTGTCGAACTTCCAGCTGAAGCTGCCGTCCTCGTTCTGGTTCACGCCGTGCTGGGTGAGGTGCCTGGCCTGCTCCGGCGAGAGATGCCGGTTCTCCGCCTGCATGCGCGCCAGCGCCTCCTCGATCGAGGCATAGCGCCGCGGCAGCCGCCCGGCGAGTGCGCGCTGGCCGTCGATCCAGGCGTGCAGCCGCTCCTCCACGCCGGGGGCCGCCGGCTGGCCTGGGGCACGCGGGCGGCGGCCGATACCTTCGATCGACACGAGCTTCGTCACCGCGTCCGGATAGAGGCCGGCATAGCGCAGCGCGACGTTGCCGCCGAGCGAATGGGCGATGATGCGCAGCGGCGCCAGCTTCTGCTGATGCACGAGCTGGGCGAGGTCGTAGAGATAGGCCGCCATCGCGTAGTTGCCGTCCGGCGACCAGGCGCTGTCGCCGTGGCCGCGCAAATCCGGGGCGACGATGTGCCACTGGCCGCGCAGGCGTTCGGCGACCCAGTCCCAGGCGCGGCAATGGTCGCGCCCGCCGTGCAGCAGCAGCAGGGGCGGCGCCTCGGCATTGCCCCAGTCCACGTAGTGCAGGCGCAGGCGCTGCGAGAACCAGATGCGCGATGTCGGGCCGGGCGAGTCGTTCATCGGTGCAACCTGCGCTGACGTGTTGGTCGGCGGACTGTGCTGCCTGCCCCGCGGGACCCGCAAGCCAGGCTCGCCCCGGTCGGAAAAGCCCCGGAGATCTCGCGACCGGCCGGCAATTGACGCGGCAGGGCGCCCGCGCATAGTCGCGCGATCCCGGGGAGGTGCGACGAAGGATGACCGAGCAGGGAATCGGCGAACTGCTCTACGCGGTGCGCGAGCACGTCGCCTACGTCACGCTGAACCGCCCGGAGCGGCGCAACGCCCTGAGCCAGTCCCTCATGACGGCGATCGTCGACGCGTTCTCCGGCGCCGGTGCCGACCGCAATGTCTGGGCGATCGTGCTCACCGGCGCCGGCGACCGCGCGTTCTGCGCCGGCGCCGACCTCAAGGAGATGG
>JAFAYM010000199.1 GCA_019240395.1 Acidisphaera sp.
CAAGATGGGCTGGAGCAGCCAGGAGAAGATCGACGCCATCGTCAAGCGCACCGCCAATGGCGGCGGCGAGATCGTCAAGCTGCTGGAGCGCGGCAGCGCCTTCTACGCGCCGGCCGCTTCCGCGATCGCCATGGCGGAGAGCTATCTGCGCGACAAGAAGCGGGTGCTGCCCTGCGCCGCCTGGCTCTCCGGCCAGTATGGCGTGAAGGACCTCTATGTCGGCGTGCCCGTGGTGATCGGCGCGGGCGGGGTGGAGCGGATCGTCGAGATCGAGCTCGACGCGGCCGAGCGCGACGCCTTCACCAGGTCGTGCGACCAGGTCAAGGAGCTCATCGAGGCTTCCCGGAAACTCGTGGGCTGATCGCGGGGGCGCCATGAACATCCACGAATACCAGGGCAAGGAGCTGCTCAAGCGCTACGGCGTCGCGGTGCTCGACGGCCACGTCGCCTGGACGCCCGACGAGGCGGCGGAGGCGGCGGCGAAGCTTCCCGGCCCGGTCTATGTCGTGAAGTCGCAGATCCACGCCGGCGGCCGCGGCGCCGGGCGCTTCGCCGATGATCCGCAGGGCAAGGGAGGGGTCCGGCTGGCGCGCTCGCCTGCGGAGGTGCGGGCGGCCGCCGAGGCGATGCTCGGCCACGTGCTGGTGACCAGGCAGACCGGCCCGGCCGGCCGGCGCGTGCATCGCGTCTATGTCGAGGCCGGCTGCGACATCGCCCGCGAGCTCTATCTCTCGCTGCTGGTCGATCGCGACAGCGGCCGCGTGATGGTCATGGCCTCGACCGAGGGCGGCATGGAGATCGAGGAGGTCGCCGCCCACCATCCCGAGAAGATCCTCAAGGTGACGATCGACCCGGCCTCCGGGTTTTCCGGGTTTCACGCCCGCCGGCTCGCCTACGGTCTCGCCCTCGAGGGCAAGCAGGTCGGCGCCTTCAGCCGCTTCGTCACCGCCATGCACGCGGCCTTCACCGGGCTGGATTGCTCGATAATCGAGGTCAACCCGCTGGTGGTGACCAAGGCGGGCGAGGTGGTGGCGCTGGATGCCAAGGTGAGCTTCGACGACAACGCCCTGTTCCGCCATCCCGACGTCGAGAAGCTGCGCGACGAGGCGGAGGAGGATGCCAAGGAGCTGGAGGCCGCGCGCTACAGCCTGAACTACGTGGCGCTCGACGGCACCATCGGCTGCATGGTCAACGGCGCCGGGCTGGCGATGGCGACCATGGACATCATCAAGCTCTACGGCGCCTCGCCCGCCAACTTTCTCGATGTCGGCGGCGGTGCCACCAAGGAGCGGGTGACCGCGGCGTTCAAGATCATCCTGTCGGACCCCAACGTCGAGGGCATCCTGGTCAACATCTTCGGCGGCATCATGCGCTGCGACGTCATCGCCGAGGGGGTGGTCGCCGCCGCCCGCGAGGTGTCGCTGGGTGTGCCGCTGGTGGTGCGGCTGGAAGGCACCAATGTCGATCTCGGCAAGGAGATCATGGCCAGGTCAGGGCTGCCGATCATTTCCGCCGACAACCTCGCCGACGCCGCCGAAAAGGTGGTCAAGGCCGTGCAGGAGGCCGCCTGACATGGCGATCCTCGTCGACGCCGAGACGCGGGTGATCACCCAGGGCTTCACCGGCGCCCAGGGCACCTTCCATTCCGAGCAGGCGATCGCCTACGGCACCAAGGTCGTCGGCGGGGTGACGCCGGGCAAGGGCGGCTCGACGCATCTCGACCTGCCGGTGTTCGACACGGTAGCCGAGGCGGTGGCGAAGACCGGCGCCACGGCCACCGGCATCTACGTGCCCCCGCCCTACGCCGCAGACGCCATCCTGGAGGCGATCGACGCCGAGATCCCGCTGATCGTCTGCATCACCGAGGGCATTCCGGTGCTCGACATGGTGCGGGTCAAGCGGGCCCTGACCGGGTCGAAATCGCGCCTGATCGGGGCGAACTGCCCGGGCGTGATCACCCCCGACGCCTGCAAGATCGGCATCATGCCCGGCCACATCCATCGGCGGGGCAGCACCGGCATCGTCTCCCGCTCCGGCACCTTGACCTACGAGGCGGTGGCGCAGACGACGGCGGCCGGGCTCGGGCAGTCGAGCTGTGTCGGCATCGGTGGCGATCCGGTGAAAGGCACCGACTTCATCGAGGTGCTGGAGATGTTCCTCGCCGACCCGGAAACCAGGCAGATCGTCATGATCGGCGAGATCGGCGGGCAGAGCGAAATCCAGGCCGCCGAGTTCATCGCTGCCAGCAAGGTCAAGAAGCCGACGGTCGGCTTCATCGCCGGCGCGACGGCCCCGCCGGGACGGCGGATGGGCCATGCCGGGGCGGTGATCTCGGGCGGGCGGGACACCGCGGCGGCGAAGTTCGAGGCCATGCGCAGCGCCGGCATCCACGTGGCGGAGAGCCCGGCGGCGCTCGGCAGCACCATGGTCAAGGCACTGAGGCACTGAGGCACTGAGCGGCGTGCGGCGCGGCCCGATCGGCGTCCCGCGAGCCGCGCAGACCTGCACCCCCGCCGATGGACCGACCGGCCGGCGTCCATTTCCCATCTGATCGGGGGTCCCAATCTAATCGGGGCGGCCGTCTAACCAACGGCGGTCCCGCCCGTTGCACTCCGGTCTCCGTCTTGACGACGGGTAAACCCCGGGCCCGTTCGATAGGTCCCCCGGCCGGCCCCGGCCCGAAGCTTTGAAAGGTTCCTCGCCATGGCAGGCGTCGACATCCTCGCCACCGCCTTCAACGGCGCCAACGCCGCGTTCATCGCCGACCTCTACGCCCGCTGGGCAACCAACCCGGGCAGCGTCGATCCGAGCTTCGGCGAGCTGTTCCAATCGCTGAACGACGAGGCCCGCGCCGTGCTGACCGACGCCTCCGGCGCCTCCTGGTCGCCGCGGCATTTCGCACTCAGCGAGGGCGAGGCGGCACTCCCCAACGGTGCGGCCGCCGGCAGGAACGGCAGCGCGGCGACGCTGCCGGCGGGCGTCTCCATCGAGCAGGTGACCGAAGCGGCGCGCGACAGCCTGCGCGCGCTGATGCTGATCCGCGCCTATCGCGTGCGCGGCCATCTCGAGGCGAAGCTCGACCCGCTGGGCCTGGTGCTGCCCAAGGCGCATTCCGAGCTCGACCCCGCCACCTACGGCTTCGGCCGGGATGATCTCGATCGCCCGATCTTCATCGACGGCGTGCTCAACCGCCAGACGGCGACCGTGCGCGAGATAATGGCGATCCTGCGCGCCAGCTACTGCGGCGCCATCGGCGTGGAATTCATGCACATCCAGGACCCCGAGCAGAAATCCTGGATCCAGCGCCGCATCGAGGGCGCCCCGTGGGCCGGCAGCTTCGACCCTGACAGCCGCCGCACCATCCTGCGCCAGCTCACCGAGGCGGAAGGCTTCGAGGCGTTCTGCCAGAAGCGCTATGTCGGCACCAAACGCTTCGGCCTGGAAGGCGGCGAGGTGACCATCCCGGCGGTGCAGGCGGTGATCGAGACGGCGGCGCGCGCCGGCGTGCGCGAAATCGACATCGGCATGCCGCATCGCGGCCGGCTGAACACGCTGGTCAACGTGGTGCAGAAGCCGTTCACCGCGGTGTTCAGCGAGTTCGCCGGCGCCTCCTCCAAGCCCGACGACGTGCAGGGCTCGGGCGATGTCAAATACCACCTCGGCACCTCGACGGACATCGAGAGCGCCGGGCATGCCGTGCACCTCTCGCTGCAGCCCAATCCCAGCCATCTCGAGGCCGTCGATCCGGTGGTGGTGGGCAAGGTGCGCGCGCGCCAGGACATGGCGGGCGACACCCGCGCCCGCCGCTCGGTGATGGCGGTGCTGATGCACGGGGATGCCGCCTTCGCCGGCCAGGGTCTGGTGTACGAGACGCTGGCGATGAGCCAACTCATCGGCTACCGCACCGGCGGCACCGTTCACATCGTGGTCAACAACCAGATCGGCTTCACCACCCTGCCGGCGCACGCCTATTCCGGCATGTACTGCACCGACATCGCCAAGTCCGTGCAGTCCCCGATCTTCCACGTCAACGGCGACGATCCCGAGGCGGTGGTCTATTGCGCCCGCCTGGCCGCCGAGTTCCGGCAGGATTTCGCCTGCGACGTCGTGCTCGACATCGTCTGCTACCGCCGCCACGGCCATAACGAGACCGACGAGCCGGCCTTCACCCAGCCGATCATGTACCGCGCCATCGAGGCGCAGAAGACCACGCGCACGCTCTACGCCGAGCGCCTGGTGCAGGACGGCGTGCTCTCGCCCGACGACGCGAAGGCGATGTGGGACGACTTCCAGGCGGCGATGGACCAGGCGGCGAAGGCGGCGCAGTCCTATCGGCCGAACAAGGCCGACTGGCTGGAGGGCCACTGGTCCGGCTTCAAGCAGGCCGACGAGGAGGAGGAGCGCGCCGAGGGTGCCACCGCCGTGCCGCGCGAGGCGCTGCGGCGGATCGGCGCGGCACTCGCCGCCGTGCCGGCGAATTTCGACGTCAACCCGAAGATCGCACGCCAGCTCGAAGCCAAGCGGGCGATGATCGAGAAAGGCCAGGGCATCGACTGGGCCACCGGCGAGGCGCTTGCCTTCGGCGGCCTGCTGCTCGACGGCCACCGCGTGCGGCTCTCCGGCGAGGACAGCCAGCGCGGCACGTTCAGCCAGCGGCACGCGGTGCTGATCGACCAGACCAACGCCCACGAATACGTGCCGCTCAACAACATCGCGCCCGAGCAGGCGAAGATCGAGATTTACAACTCGCTGCTGTCGGAAGCCGGCGTGCTCGGCTTCGAATACGGCTACACGCTCGCCGATCCCAACACGCTGGTGCTGTGGGAGGCGCAGTTCGGCGATTTCGCCAATGGCGCGCAGGTGATCATCGACCAGTTCCTGGCCTCCGGCGAGACCAAGTGGCTGCGCATGTCGGGTCTCACCCTGCTGCTGCCGCACGGCTACGAGGGGCAGGGGCCGGAGCACTCGTCGGGGCGGCTGGAGCGCTACCTCCAGCTCTGCGCTGAGCGCAACATGACGGTCTGCAATCTCACCACGCCGGCCAACTACTTCCACGCGCTGCGCCGCCAGCTCAAGCGCAACTTCCGCAAGCCGCTGGTGGTCATGACGCCGAAATCGCTGCTGCGCCACAAGCTCGCGGTCTCCACGCTGGACGAGCTGGCCGAGGGCAGCGCCTTCCGCAGCGTGATCCCGGAGATCGATGCGATCGACGATCCGGCCGCGGTGCGCCGCGTCGTGCTGTGCTCGGGCAAGGTCTATTACGACCTGCTGGCCGAGCGGCGGGAGAAGGGGCTCAAGGACGTCGCCATCGTCCGGCTGGAGCAGATCTACCCGTTCCCGACCGTCACCCTGCCGAAAATCCTGGCGCCCTACACCGGTGCGGACGTGATCTGGTGCCAGGAGGAGCCGGCCAACATGGGGGCGTGGAGCTTCGTCGACCGGCGCATCGAGGCGGCGCTGGCCGGCCTCGATATCCGGGCCAGGCGCCCGAGCTATGTCGGACGGGTGGACGCGGCGAGCCCGGCGACCGGCCTGGCGCGCGCCCATGCGGCGGAGCAGGCGGCGCTGGTGCAGTCCGCACTCGGGCTCGCCTGAGGGGAAGGTCGATGGCCATCGAGATCAAGGTGCCCACCTTGGGCGAGAGCGTCACCTCCGCGACCGTCGCGCGATGGCTGCGCAAGGCCGGCGAGTCGGTCGGCGCCGACGAGCCGCTTGTCGAGCTGGAGACCGACAAGGTGACCGTCGAGGTGAACGCCCCCGCCGCCGGCACGCTGGCCTCGATCGCCGTCGAGGAGGGCGGCGAGGTGGAAGTGGGGGCGGTGCTCGCCACGCTTGAGGAAGGCGGGGGCGAGGAAGGCGCAGGCAGTGCCGCGCCGAAGCCGGCCAAGCCAAACGTGCAGGTGCAGGCCGCCGCCAACCCGGCCGCCGGCATCAATCCGCCGCCGCGCCCCTCCGGGCCGGTGGCCCGCCCGGCAACCCCGCCGCCCGGGACCGCATCGCCAGGGTCGGCACACAATCCAATGCCGGCAGCGGCGAAGATCATGGCCGAGCAGGGGCTGTCGGCGGACAAGCTCGGCGCCGGCTCGGGCAAGGACGGCCGCATCACCAAGGGCGACGTGCTCGCCTTCATCAGCCGCCCCGGCTCGTCGGCCGCAGCGCAGCCCAGAACGGTCGAATCGCCGGAGCACGGCCGGGAGGAGCGGGTGCGCATGACGCGGCTGCGTCGCACCATCGCGCAACGACTGAAGGAGGCGCAGAACACCGCGGCCATGCTGACCACCTTCAACGAGGTGGACATGTCGGCGGCCATGGCACTGCGCGCCGACTACCGCGACGCGTTCGAGAAGAAGCACCAGGGCGTGCGTCTCGGCTTCATGTCGTTCTTTGTGAAAGCCTGCGTCGTCGCACTGAAGGAGTTTCCGGCGGTCAACGCCGAGATCGACGGCGACGACATCGTGTATCGCAACTACGTGCACATGGGCATCGCCGTTGGCGGGGCGAGCGGCCTGGTCGTGCCGGTGCTGCGCGAGGCCGACCGGCTGGGTTTCGCCGAGATCGAGCGCAGCATCGCCGATCTCGGACGGCGTG
>JAFAYM010000034.1 GCA_019240395.1 Acidisphaera sp.
CACCATCCTCAAGGCCTATGACGGCATGTTCAAGGACGTGTTCCAGGAGATCTACGACACCGAGTTCAAGGATCGGTTCGCCGCCGAAAAGCTCACCTACGAACACCGGCTGATCGACGACATGGTGGCCTGCGCGCTGAAGTGGAACGGCGGCTATCTCTGGGCCTGCAAGAACTACGATGGGGACGTCGAGAGCGACATCGTGGCGCAGGGTTTCGGCAGTCTCGGCCTGATGACCAGCGTGCTGATGAGCCCGGACGGACAGACCGTGGAGAGCGAGGCGGCGCATGGCACGGTGACGCGGCACTATCGCGAGCATCAGAAGGGGCGCGAGACCTCGACAAATCCGATCGCCTCGATTTTCGCCTGGACGCGCGGGCTGGCCTATCGTGGCCGGTTCGACGACACGCCCGAGGTGACCCGCTTCGCCGAAGCGCTGGAGCGCGTGTGCATCGGCACGGTGGAGGGCGGGTTCATGACGAAGGACTTGGCGCTGCTGGTCGGGCCCGACCAGAAATGGATGAACACGCAGGATTTTCTGGCGAAGATCGACGAGGGCATGAAGGCGGAGATGGCGACCGCCTGAAATCACTGCCGGGGGGAGCAAGAATGAACGAGATGCCGGAAATCGCCGGGCTGCGCGCCTATCCGCTGGCGCGGCGCGGCTTCGTGATGAGCAGCCTGATCAGCGGCTTCACCCTGGCGACGGCGCGGGTGCAGGCGCAGGCGATCCGTACCGACAGCGCCGGGCTGGATGCGCGGGAGACCATGGTTGCGGTGGCCGACGGGCAGATGCCGACCTACGTGGCGAACCCGCAGGGTGGCGGCCCCTTCCCCACCATCCTGGTCATCGAGGAGATCTTCGGCGTCCACGAATACATCAAGGACGTCTGCCGCCGGCTGGCCAAGGCCGGCTATCTCGCGCTGGCACCGGAGCTGTATGCCCGCATCGCCGATCTGTCGAAGATGACGAACAGCGCGCAGATCTTCCGCGACGTCATCGCCAAGGCGCCGGACGCGACGGTGCTCAGCGACCTCGACAGCGCGGCGAGCTGGGCGACGTCGCATGGCGGGGATGCGAACCGGCTGGGGGTGATGGGCTTCTGCCGGGGCGGCCGGGACACCTGGCTCTATGCCGAGCACAATGCGCGGCTGCGCGCGGCGGTGGCGTGGTACGGGCCGGTGGTCAGCGACCGCACGCCGATCCAGCCCCCGGCGCCGATCGATCTGGCGGGCGAGGTGAAATGTCCGCTGCTCGGCCTGTATGGCGGGCAGGACGCCAGCATCAAGGCGGAGGACGTGCAGGTGGCGGCGGCGAAGGCGCGGGCCGCCGGCAAGCAGGTGGAAATCCAGGTCTATCCCGACGCGCCGCACGGTTTTCACGCGGATTATCGGCCGAGCTATCGGCAGGCTGATGCCGAGGATGGCTGGAAGCGGGCGCTGGCCTGGTTCAAGCAGCACGGCGTGGGCTGAGAATACCGCCGAATGGCAGCCCCTCTTAGGTTTTGCCGGGCTGCGGACTCGCTCGAGGCTGCAACGACATTGGAGGGGGCGCCACGGGCGGTTGTCCCCTTAGAAACGGCTGAGTCGGGCTGATCGAATAAGGCTGAGTATTGCCGTACGGCTGTGTTGGAGCGCTGGCAGAGCTCCCTGCAATGTATTTGATACAATTGGCCATTGTCACGACCGCTTCGTTGGTCCCATCCATGTCGTATAACCATGGAAGTTCGGTCCCGTCCGGAAACGACAGCGTCATGCGAAGAGAATAGCGCAGCTCGTTAAGGAAGGTGTCCAGACCCGCCGCTGGTATTGTGAATTCGATGCCACTAAGCCCAGTCCGATTTACAAAACCAGAAGCGGTAGCGGTCCAGGGTAATGCACGATCGAACTGAAGCACGACTCGGATGTTGGTCCGAGACGGTATAGACCACGTCGTTTTGGTTGCTTGCACCGTCAGATGATCGTTGCCGGAAAACCACTTCACACCAAACCAGGTTCCGTTTTCGCCAGACGAAGACATTCCGCAAACTTGATGCCCATCCTCAGCAACACCACCAAATGCGTCCCAAAGGCCAGAGTGCATCAGGTCCTTGACCTCGGCCATAGCAGGCCCTGAAAGGACGGCAAAGTGGAACACAAATGGAATAACGTGCTTATTCTTCATTGCATACTCCCATCCTTTTCCCGCTAAAGGTGAGCCGACTTGGCTCACTCCATGACATATTCCTGTGAGGTAAATTAGATACGTTCGTTGTTACCATTCGCACTACTTTGCAAGCTAACCCTTGACGCCGCCCATGGTCAGCCCGGCCGTCATGTAGCGGCGGAACACGTAGTAGATGACCAGCGGCGGCAGGGCGTAGACGATGGACGCCGCCATCAGGTAGTTCCACGGCGCCTCGTCGCTGTTGAGGAATTTTCCGAGCACCACCGGCACAGTGATCGTGCTGTCCGAGGACAGCAGCAGGAACGCATAGAGATACTCGTTCCAGGCGAGCAACAGCGCATAGGTGCCGATGGCGACCAGCGCCGGGGCCATCAGCGGCAGGTAGATGCGGAAGAACACCTGCGGCGGCGAGGCGCCGTCGATGCGCGCGGCCTCGTCGAGCTCGACGGGAATGCTGGCGCTGTACTGGGAGAAGATGAAGATGGCGTAGGGTGTGGCGAACGTCACCTCGACGGCGATCACCGCCCAGCGGCTGTCGCCCAGTCCGTATTTCTGCATGATGCCGAAGAACGGGATCGCCAGGAAGGACATCGGGATCACGTAGGTCAGCAGCGCCGCGTTGGTCAGCAGCCAGCCCAGCCGGACGCGCAGCCGGGTGATCGCGAAGCTGGTGACCGAGCCGATCGCCAGCGTGAGCAGAGCGACCATTGTGCCGATGACGGCGCTGTTGCCCATCTGCCGCCAGTAATGCGTGAGATACCAGTAGCTCTCCGTCAGCACGGTGGTGAACGCCGCGAGCTTGGGATGCGGCGGCCAGATGTTCGTGCTGAACACGTCCTCCTTGTCCTGCACCGCGACGAGCAGCATGTTGTAGAGCGGCGCCAGCGTCCAGATCAGCAGCAGCAGCCCGAGCAGCATCGCCCCGGCATCGCCGAGCTGGCGATTGAAGCGACGGCTTCCCACCGTCACAGCTGCACCTCCCCGCCGCGCAGCCGGCGCATCAGGAAGATGACCAGCGGGATGAGCAGCGGCAGGGCGGAGATCACCGCCGCCATGCCCATGCGCGGCGCACTCAGCTCGAAGGCGTCGCGGATGCCGAGCGTCGCCAGCACGTGGGTCTGCAGCGCCGGCCCGCCGCCGCTGACGAAGTGCACGGTGTTGAAGTCGCCGAGCGTCCAGATCGTCGAGAGCAGGGTGCAGACGGTGTAGAGGTTGGCCATGATGGGGAAGGTGACGTGCACGAAGCGCCGCAAGCCGGTTGCACCATCGACATCAGCCGCCTCGTAGAGCTCGCGCGGGATCGCCATCCGTCCGGCAAGGAAGATGAGCGTCCAGAAGGGCAGCCACTTCCAGATATAGGCGACGATGTCGCAGGCGAGCGCCAGATGCGGGGTGTCGAGCCAGGGCGGTCCGTCCGCCTGGAACACCGTCCAGAGGATGTTGTTGATCAGCCCCCACTGCCCGTTGAACATCCAGTTGATCGAAATGAAGGTCGGGATCGCCGGCACCGCCCAGGGCAGGATGAAGACCAGCAGCAGCCACTTCACCCAAAGCTGCGGCCGCATGAAGAAGCCGGAGAGCAGCAGGGCCAGGAACAGCTTGAGGTTCACCCCCACGCCCAGAAAGATGAGCGTGTTGACGACGGTGCGCAGATAGACCGGATCGGCGACGAGCGCGGCGTAGCTCGCGGGATCGCTGCCGAGCCACAGGCCGTAGGCGATGGGATAGACCACGAAGGCCAGGAACACCGCGACATAGGGCAAGGTGAACGCCACCGCCCATAGCGTGTCGGCACCGGGCAGCGCGAAGGGCGCGGGCGGGCGCGCGGGAAGCCGGCCGACGGCGAGCGTGGTGCTGCCGGCCATCGGCTTCTACTGCGCGGGCACGGGATATTTCGCGAAGTCGGCGGTGATCTGCTGCAGCGCGCCGTCGGCGGCCTTTTCCGGGGTCATGCCGCCGGTCATCACGTTGGCCTCAGCCTTGCCCCAGATCTGCTCGGCGTTGACGTCGGCGTAGGCGGGGTTGAAGGACTGGAACCACGGCATCGTCGGACCGTCCACCTCCTGGTGCGTCGCCACCTTCCGGTGCGGGTCGGCCGGATCGGTCCAGTAGGGATCATCCCTGACGATCGAGGGCATCACCGGCAGCCAGCGGCCGCGCGCCGCCGCCAGATACTTGTCGAGGTTCTTCGGCTGGATCAGGAATTTCAGGAAATCCTTCGCCGCGTCCACGTGCTGCGCGCCCTGGGGAATGAAGGCGAGCTTGATCGACACCAGGCTGGTTACCGGCTTGCCGTCCGGCCCGTTCGGCCCGGACTCGGTGAGGATCTCGTGCATGTACTGGTCGGTCTTCTCCATCTGTGCGACGGGAATTGAGATCGTCGCGTTCGGCGTCATGACGATCTGCTTGGCATAGAAGGCGTTGTTGTTGTCGGGGTCGCCCCAGTTAATGGCGCCGGGCGGCACGTCGCCCTGCTTGTACGGCGTGGTCAGCGCCGTCAGCGCGTCGATCGCGGCCTTGCGCACCTGGGGATCGTCGGCGTGCAGCTTGCCATCCGGCGTGACGATGCCGCCGCCGCCATAAGCGACCAGGAACTGGTTGAAGAGATACGTGCTGTCACTGTCCTTCGTGGCGAGCGAATAGCCGAGGCCGTAGACGCGCTGGCCCTTGGCGCGCAGCTTCTTCTGCACGTCCTCGAAGAACTTGAAATAGGCGTCCCAGGTGGTCGGAACATCCTCGACCTTGTAGCCGGCGCTCTCGATCATCGGTCGCCAGGCGAAATAGTGCAGCGCCTGCTGCTTCAGTGGCACGCCGTAGAAGCTGCGCGCGTGCCTGGTGTTGTCGTAGAGGCTGGCGGCGGTGAGCGCCGTCTTGTTGTATTCGGCCTTCTGTGTGCTCACGACATCGCTGACATCGACGATCTTGCCGTTCCAGGCATTCTGCGGCAGCAGCAGAAAGTCGCCGTTGTCGACGTAGCAGATATCCGGCACCTGTCCCGTGGTGATGGCCGAGATGATTTTCGCCGGCAGGTCGGAGCCGTTATAGAAGGTCAGGTCGACCTTGTTGCCGCTCGCCTTCTCCCAGGCGGCGACGACGTCGCGGAATGCCTGGTCCTCGGCGGGGTAGAAGCCCTGGTTCCACCAGAGGGTGACGGTGTCGCCGGCGGCCAGGGTTGCGCGCGGGCTGCCCGCAATGCCGAAGGCGACCAGGCAAAGTGTCGCCGCGAGGCCACGCCAGCGATATCCGCGCATGCCATTCCCTTCCCCGAAACGCCAGCCGCCGCATTCGCAGCGTCTTCGTGCGCAGGAAGGTTAGCAGACGGGATCGGCCGCAAGTCAACGGCTGCCGGGGTTAGCCCAGGCGGGCCAGCGATGCGCCGAGCCGCGTCACCTCCTGCCGGGCCGCATGCAGGCGCGCACGATTCTCCTCGATGACCTCGGGCGGGGCGCGGCGGACGAAATCGGCGTTGTCGAGCTTGCGGGCGATCTTGCCGAGCTCCTGTTCCGCCCGGCCCCGCTCACGCTCGAGCCGGGCGCGCTCCACCGCGATGTCGATCGCGCCGGCGAGCGGCAGGACGATGGTCGCTCCGTCCAGCGCTGCCTGCGCGGAGCCTTTCGGCGGCTCGCCTTCGAGCGCCTCGACGTCGCTGACGCGGGCGAGCCGGCGGATCGGCTCGAGCCAAAGTCGTGCCCGGTCCAGGGCTTCAGCCGGCGCGTCCTTCAGCAGGATCGGCGTCAGGGTGCCCGCCGGCACGTTCATCTCGGCACGCACCGTGCGCACCTGGGCGATCAGCCCGGTCACCCAGTCGAGCTCGCGCCGCGCCGCCTCGGCGCCGGTCACGGCCACCGGCTCCGGCCATGGCGCGCGGATCAGACTGAACGGCGCGCCGTAGCCGAAATGGTCCCAGAGCTCCTCGGTGACGAACGGCATCGCCGGATGCAGCAGGCGCAGCGCCGCGCCGAGCACGAAGCCGGCGGCCTGGCGCACTTCGCGCGCTTCCGGCGTGTCGGCCTGCGCCAGCACCGGCTTCGCGAGCTCGAGGAACCAGTCGCAGAAGACGTTCCAGACGAAGCGGTAGCCGGCGGCGGCGTATTCGTCGAAGCGGTAGGCCTCCAGCGCTGCCGTGGCCTGCGCGATGGCGGCATTGAGCGCATCGAGCAGCCAGCGGGTGAGCGCAAGCCCTGCCGCCTGCGGATCGAAGGCGCACGGCGCGACCCCGTTCATCTCGCAGAAGCGCGCGGCGTTCCAGAGTTTCGTGACGAAACTGCGATAGCCCTCCACGCGCGACCGGCCGAGCTTGACGTCGCGGCCGGGGCCGGTGAGCGCGCAAATCGTGAAGCGAAGCGCATCCGCGCCGTAGCTGTCGATCAGCGCCAGAGGGTCGATGACGTTGCCCTTCGACTTGGACATCTTCTGGCCGCGTTCGTCGCGCACCAGACCGTGGATGTAGACGGTGCGGAACGGCACCTCGCCCATGAAGTGCAGGCCCATCATCATCATCCGGGCGACCCAGAAGAAGATGATGTCAAAGCCGGTGGCCAGCACGTCGCCGGGATAGTAGCGCGCCAGCTCCGGCGTCGGCTCCGGCCATCCGAGGGTGGAGAACGGCCACAGCGCCGAGCTGAACCAGGTGTCCAGCACGTCCTCGTCCTGCGTCAGATCCGTATCGCGGCCGTAATGCGCGCGCGCCGCAAGCTGCGCCTCGGCGGCGCTGCGGGCGACGAACACCTGCCCGTCCGGGCCGTACCAGGCGGGAATGCGATGGCCCCACCAGAGCTGCCGGCTGATGCACCAGGGCTCGATGGTGCGCAGCCAGGCGAAAAACGTGTTCTCCCATTGCTTCGGGACGAACACGGTGTCGCCGGTCTCGACGGCGGCGATGGCCGGCCTGGCCAGCTTGGCGGCGTTGCAGAACCATTGCGTCGTCAGCAGCGGCTCGATCGGCACGCCGGAGCGGTCGCCGTGCGGCACCTGGTGGGTGTGCGGCTCGACCTTTTCCAGCAGGCCGAGGCGCTCCAGCTCGGCGACGATGGCGGCGCGGGCGGCGAGGCGGTCCAGGCCGGCGAGGCTGCGCACGAAATCCGGATCGGCGACGCCCGGGACCGGCTCCGGCGCGATCTCGTCGAGGGTGACGCGGGCGGCGCGGTCGAGCACCGACGGCATCGGCAGACCGTGCCGCTGTGCCACCGCGAAATCGTTGAAGTCGTGCGCCGGCGTGATCTTCACGGCACCGGTGCCCTTCTCGGGGTCCGAGTAGGCATCAGGGATGATGGGAATGCGGCGGCCGACCAGCGGCAGGACTGCGTGGCGCCCGACGAGGCCGGCGTAGCGCGCGTCCTCGGGATGCACGGCGACCGCGATATCGCCCAGCATGGTTTCCGGACGGGTGGTGGCGACGGTGATGAACCCATCGCCCACGGGGTAGCGGACGTGCCACAAGCTGCCCTTGATCTCGCGGCTCTCCACTTCGAGGTCGGAGATCGCGGACTGGAAGTTCGGGTCCCAGTTCACCAGCCGGCGGTCGCGGTAGATCAGCCCCTGCCTGTACAGCGTGACGAACACCTCGCGCACGGCGGCGGAGAGTCCCTCGTCCATGGTGAAGCGCTCGCGCGGCCAATCGAGCGAGGCGCCGAGGCGGCGCAGCTGGCGGGTGATGGCGCCGCCGGACTCCGCCTTCCACTGCCAGACGCGCTCGAGGAAAGCGTCGCGGCCAAGTGCCTGGCGGGTGGTGCCCTGCTCGGCGAGCAGCCGCTCGACGACCATCTGGGTGGCGATGCCGGCGTGATCGGTGCCGGGCTGCCAGAGCACGTCGCGCCCCTGCATGCGCCGCCAGCGGATCAGCGTGTCCTGGATCGTGAAGGTCAGCGCGTGACCCATGTGCAGGCTGCCGGTGACGTTCGGCGGCGGGATCATGATGGTGAAGGGCGCGGCATCGGAGGCGGGATCGCAAGCGAACGCACCCTGTGCCTCCCAGCCTGCGTAGAGGCGCGGCTCGATCTCGGAGGGAGTGAAGTTCTTGCTCAGCATCGGGGAGACGAGCCTCGGGTCCTGGAGTCTGGGGCCGCTGCCCCCAAGCTACTCCGCGGCGCGGCTGACGACGCGCTCGATTTCCGCCCGGACCAGCCGTTCGACGAGCGGCGGCAAATGGCGATCGAGCCACTCCTTGAGCAGCGGCCGGATTTCCTCGCGGACGATGTCCTCGATCGTCGGGCCGCCGCGATACACCGGCGTGACGCGCTCCGAGGCGACGGTGCGGACGAGGTTCTTGATCGAGGACGCGGCACTTTCGGCAACTCCTGCCCCGACCAGCCCGGCTTCGTGCTCGCCCTGGGGTCCGTTCACCGGGGGCTCCGGCGAAGGCTGAGGCTCGGGGGAATCTGGCTCGGCATGGCGCGCCTCGGCAGGGCTCGGGGGTTGAGAGGCTTCGGGTACCATCATCGAGGCATCGAGCACCAGCACGTCATCCTCCGGCGGTAGCTGGCGCGGCGGCGGCGAGGGGGTCGGCTGCTCGTCGCTCAGGATGCGGCGGATGGAGGCGAGGATGTCCTCCATCGACGGTTCGCCGCCCGAAGCGGGCGAAGACAGGTGCGGTTCGCCGCCCGAAGCGGGCGCAGGTATATGCGGTTCGCCGCCCGAAGCGGGCGGCGGGGACGTGCCGCTCACCGCCCGGGCTGGTCGGTGGCGTAATCGCCGGTGCCGAACCAGCGGTCGCGCACGGCATTGTAATACGCCGTCTCGTCGTAGAGCGGCACCGGCAGAGCGAGGTCGCGTGCGGTCAGGCGGCCGATCGACGCGGCGACCTGGTAGGAGGCGTTGAGCAGCGCCGCCAGGTTCTGCACCAGGGTCACCTGCGAACTGAGCAGCGCCTGCTGCGCGTTCAGCACGTCGAGCGTGGTGCGGCTGCCGACCAGGGCCTCGCGCTCGACGCCCTCGAGTGCGACCTGGTTGGCGCGGATCTGCGAGCGCGTGCTGTCGACGGTGGCGCGCGCGGCGATCAGCGTCTCCCAGGCCTGGGTAGCCGATTGGATGGCGGCGCGGCGCGCATCGTCGAGCGCCTTGCGGGACTGCTGCTCGTTTTGCCGGGCCTGGCGCACCGCGGCGTATTCCGAGCCGCCCTGATAGAGCGGCACGGTGATGTTGGCGGTCACCATGCCGCCGGACGAGCGCTCATGCGCCAGTGTGGTGTTGGCCTCGCGAAACCCGGTGCCCTGCAGGCTCAAGGTCGGCATCAGCGCGCTGAACGCGGTATCGATGGCGGACCTGGCGGCCGCCTCGTCGTACATCGCGGCGATGACGTTCGGATTGTTGACCGCGGCGAGCTGGTTCGCGTCCTGGGCGCTCTTCACCGGCAACGCCAGAGGCTGCGGCTCGACCAGCTGATCGGGCAGCTCGCCGACCTCGCGGCGGTAGGTAGCGCGGGCCGTCTGCAGATTGCCCTCGGCGGTCTCGCGCTGGGCCTGCGCGCCGGCCAGCGCGGCTTCCGCCTGGGCCACGTCGGTGCGGGTGATCTCGCCGACCCGGAAGCGATCGTTGGTGGCCTGCAGCTGGCGCGCCAGCACCTGCACGTTGTTGATGTTCAAGGCGAGGATCTGCTGATCCTCGATCACCGTGACGAAGGCGTTGACGGTGTCGGAGAACACCTGCTCCTCGGTGGCGATCAGCCGGCTGCGCTCGGCCCTGACGTTGTTTTCGGCCTGGGAGATGGCCGCCTTGGTGCGGCCGCCGCGGTAGATCGGCTGCGTCAGGGTGGCCTGCTCGGTCAGCACGGGGCGGTTGTTGGGCGCGGTGACACCCGTACTGGTGAAGTTGCCGGCGGCGTAGCCGGGCGAGAGGTTCAGCACGACGGTCGGGCGCCAGCCGGCCAGTGCGGCCGGCACGTTCTCATCGATCGATCGCAGGTGGGCGCGCTCTTCCAGCAGCACCGGGTTGTTGGAATAGGCGGCGGACAGGGCGTCGTTGAGGGTCTTCGGTGCGGCCGAAGCCGGCGTCCAGACGGACGGCATGACCAGTCCGAGCACCGCCAATCCGAGCACCGCCAGCCCGAGCACCGCCAGTCCCGGGGTAAAACCGCCTCTGGGCTTCATTCACTCGGGCTCCGTTGCCTCAGTCCGTTCACGGCCAACATTTGCCACAGGGTCGGGCGCGATGCCATCGGTTTGCGAGCCTTCCCTCCCAGATCGAGGAAGGCGAAGCGCTATGCGGCGGGCATCCTCACCTAGAAGGTGAATGCGGGGGGCGGTACGAGTGGGGGCAGCACCGGGGTGGCGCAGTCGAACACGGCGCGGGTGGTCAGGCCGGCCGGGGTCGCTTCGGCCACCACGGCGCGGCCGGTGCGTGCGGCGCTCGCCAGAACGGTGATCAGCCGGCCGCTGCCCGGACGGACCTGGCCGGCGATGTCGGACGGCACGGCGGGCACGGCGCCCTCGATGAGGATGATGTCCCAGGGCGCGCCGCCCGGCCATCCCGCGGCGAGCGGACCCGAGACCAGCGAAACGCCGGGCGCGTATTCCGCGAGCGCGGCACGGGCGATCGCCTGCAGCTCCGCATCCTCCTCCAGCGCGGTGACTTCCGCGCCGCAGGCAGCCAGCAGGGCGGTGCCGTAGCCGGTGCCTGCGCCGACCACCAGCGCCCGCTCACCGGCGCGCGCCGCGGCGAGCTGCACCAGGCGGGCGATCACCAGCGGCTCGATCAGCGCCCGGCCACGGCCGAGCGGCACGTCCTCGTCGACATAGGCCTGCGACGCCAGGTGCGGCGGCAGGAAGCGCTCGCGCGGCAGGCTGCGCATGGCATCCAGGATGCGCCGGTCATAGACCCGGTTCGGCCGGACCTGGCCATCGACCATCCAGTCGCGGGCGCGGGCATAGTTGAGCGCGGGAGCGTCCATCCCATCCTGTCCGTGCACGGTGCGGCGGCCGTTATAGGTGCGGGGGTGGCAAACGCCAAGGAACCGCGGCCGGAGGCCGCCGGCTTGACCGGCCGGGGGCGACGGCCGATATACCGCCGCCTCACGCCGCATGGTCCGGTGGCAGAGTGGCGATGCAGCGGACTGCAAATCCGCGTATGTGGGTTCGATTCCCGCCCGGACCTTGCTCCCCCCCGGCCTTTCTGCCAGCGCGATCAGCGCCGGCCGGCGATCGCCCGGTTCTCCAGCCGGCTGAGCAGCCGCACCAGCGGCCAGAGCAGCAGGAAGTAGCCCAGCGCGGCGACGACGATCGGGCTCGGGTTGTAGGTGACGCTCTGCGCCTCGCGCGCCTCGAACAGCAGCTCGGGCAGAGCGACGACGCTGGCGACCGAGGTCAGCTTGACGGCTTCCAGCGTGTTGGACAGCAGGTCCGGCAGCACGTTGCGCACCGCCTGCGGCAGCACGACGTGACGCAGCGCTTGCAGCGCGGAGAGGCCGGTGCTGCGGGCGGCCTCGGTCTGGCCGGCGGGCACGCTCTCGATGCCGGCGCGCAGCACCTCGCCGTAATAGGCGCTGGTGTTCAGCAGGAAGCCGATGGCCACACAGCCGAAGCTGCCGAGATCGATACCGGCGAAGGGCAGCCCCGCATACAGCAGAATGAGCAGCACCAGAGGCGGAAAGGCCCGCCAGAAATCCACCCAGGCCATGAGCGGCCAGCGCAGCAGCTGGTGGCGGACCGTCGAGAGCAACGCCAGTGCGGTGCCGCCGGCCAGACCGAGCGGGATCACCAGGAAGGAGAGGCCGATGGTCATGAGGAGGCCGTGCCACAGGATCGGCCACGCCGCCGCGATGACCTCGACATTGAAGAAGGTCTCGACGATGCCAGGCATCAGCGCTTCCAGGCGAAGCGCGTCTCCACCCAGCGTCCGAAGACGACGACCGGGAGGAACAGCACGAGATAGGCAGCGGCGCCGAGCAGCAGCGGCGAGGGATTGGCGCTCAGCGACACCGCCGAGGAGGCCTGCGACAGGATCTCCGATACCGCCACCACCGAGCCGAGTGCCGTGCCCTTGGTGATGGCGATCGTGCGGTTGGTGAGCGGCGGGATGGTGATGCGCAGCGCCTGCGGCAGCACGACATAGGCGAGCGTCTGCGCATAGCCGAGCCCTGTCGAGCGCGCCGCCTCGCACTGGCCGCGCGGCACCGCGGTGATGCCGGCCCAGAAGATCTCCTCGGCAAACGCCATCAGCACCAGGCTCAGGCTCGACCATGTCGCGACGAAGCCGGAGGGCGAGACGCCGAACGCGGGGAAGCCGAAATAGATCAGGACGATGATGACCAGCGGCGGCAAGGCGCGGAACAGGTCGACGACGAAGATGATCAGCCAGTTCAGCACCCGCAGCCCGGCGCTGCGCATCAGGGCGAAGGCCAGGCCGGCGGCGATGCCGGTCAGCACGATCGACGCGGCGAGTTGCAGGGTTACGAAGAAGCCGCTGACAATGGCCGGGAAGTAGCGCGCCAGCACGTCGGCATTGAGGAAGATCTCGGCGAAGCGCTGCCAGCCGGACACCCCGCTAGAAAGTCAGGCGAGGGCTCTGCCCCGCCCACGGAAGTACGGGACCCGCTGGGGTCCGTCGGCCCCAGACCCCATTTATTTCAGTAATCCGCTGCGGGCCCGCGTCGCCCACGACGTCAGCCGCAATTCGGCGCCGGCGCGTCCGATTGGTACCCAGGCATGCCCGGGACGCCGTAGCCGGGAGTCGCGACACGCTCCAGCGCGTCCGGCCCGGGCGGCACGCCGAACCATTTCTCCGACAGTTTCACCAGCGTGCCGTCCTGCTTCATGCATTTCAGCGCATTGTCGATCTGGTCGCGCAAAGGAACCTCGTCGCGGCGCAGCGGAATTGCGAAGGGTGCGCGGGTATCGGCGATCTCGAGGCTGGGCACATATTGCGGGTTCTTGCCCGCGACATAGCGCACCGCCGAGCTGCCGTTCAGGTTGGCGTAGTCATGCCCGCTCAGCACCGCCTGCACGGCATCCGGCGTGGTCTCGTAGCTGTCGATGGTGAAGCCGTATTTTTCCACGTTGTTGCGCGCCCAGGTGTCGTAGATGCTGCCCTTGTTGACGCTGATCGCCTTTCCCCGGAGCTCGTCGAGGGAATTGAGCGGCGGCGAGCCGCGGCGGATGGCGAATTGCAGGCCGGTGTACATATAGCCCTCGGTGAACAGCAGGCTCTCCGCCCGCTCTTTGGTCACCGTCACCGGCGCGATCAGGAAATCGTAGCGCCCGGCTTGCAATCCGGGGATCAGCGTCGAGAAAGAGGTGAGGTCGATGGTGACCTCGCGATGCAGCCGCCGGCCGATTTCGTGCGCGAGATCGATGTTGAAGCCCTCGGCCCCGCCGCCGAGTTTCGGCATGGCGTGCGGTGCGAAATTCGCTTCGACCCCGGTGCGCAACGGCGGCTCATCGGCCCGTGCGGGAAGCCAGGCGCTGGCGATCAGCAGGATCGCCGCAAAAATCCAGCTCCGCTGCCCGAAGTTTCGCTGCATGCCGTACGGCTCCACGAATTGTGCTGCGCCGGGAATGTGGCACAGTCGATGGGGAGCGGCAAACCGGGAGCTGGGCGATGGCGCGCATCCTGACCGAGCAGGACGTCGAAGCGGCGGTGCTCGGCGGCTCGGTCTTCGCGGCCGGCGGCGGGGGTTTCGCCGATCACGGACGTCAGCTCGGCGCCGCCGCGGTGCTGGCCGGACGGCCGGAACTCGTCGGCATGGAGGAGGTGCCGGACGACGCCTGGATCGCCACCGCCGCGGCGATCGGCGCACCCGGCGGACTGACGCAATGGGAGATGCTGCCGGTCGATTACGTGCGCTCCGTCGAGCTGCTGCAGCAGGCGCTGGGCGCACGGCTGCATGGGCTGATGATCGGACAGAACGGCCGGTCCTCGACATTGAACGGCTGGCTGCCCGCGGTGATGCTCGGCCTGAAGGTCGTCGACGCGGTGGGCGACGTGCGCGCGCACCCCACCGGCGACATGGGCTCGATCGGCCTGTTCTCGGCGACCGAGCCGACGATCCAGACCGCGGCCGGCGGCCGGCGCGCCGATCATCGCTACATGGAGCTGGTGGTGCGCGGCCCGGTGCGCGCCATCTCGCCGGTGCTGCGCGCCGCCGCCAATGAGGCGGGCGGCTTCATCGCGTCCTGCCGCAATCCGGTGCGCGCCGATTACGTCCGCGCGAACGCGGCGCTCGGCGGCATCGGCCTGGCGCTGGCGCTCGGCCACGCCATCCTCGCGGCACGCGCGCGCGGCGCCTCGGTGCTCGATGCCATCTGCCGCCAGACGCAGGGCGAGGTGATCGGCGACGGCCTGGTGACGGAGAACACCGTCGCCTACACCAGCAGCGCGTTCGACATCGGCACGATCGCGCTGGGCGAAGGCGTGCAGCGTCGCGTGCTGCACGTGATGAACGAATACATGGCCGTGCAGGACGGCGTGGGCGAGCAGCTCGCCGCCTATCCCGACGTGATCGCCACCCTGGACCCGTCGGGCGAGCCGATCAGCGCCGGCCAGAGCCGCCCCGGCCTGCGCCTGCTGATCCTGCGGATAGCCAAAACGCATTTGCCGCTGGCGCCCGGGCTGCGCGACCCCGCGCTCTACGAGCCGGTGCGCCAGGCGCTCGGCATCGACCTGGTGCCCTACGCCACGGCGTAGAGCGCGATGACCGAAGGTGGAATCACCGGAGGTCTGAATCACGCTCTCAAACCAACCGGTTAGAGCGGGATGACTTCGTCTATCGGAAGTCATCACGCTCTAGCCGTGCTATGTGACCCCGCCGGCAACGACCGAGGAGGACCGACCCATGCCCGGAGAGCTGAAGCTGATCGCCTTGCGCTGGGATCACGAGGACCCGGCGGAACGGGGCCAGAAAACCACGCCGCTGACCCCGCCGCGGCTGCGCGCGCATCTGCGCTCGGCGGCCGGCAACGGCGATCCGGAGATGGACATCCGCATCGAGCTGCGCGTGCCCGCCCTGCCGGGCGCGAGCGAGGACCAGGTGCTGGATTACCTCCGCAGCCAATTGCGCGCCCGGCTCTGACCGCGCCGCCGGCCGGGGCAGAAACTCAAATCAGCGGTCATTCTCAATCACCCCCGGGCATGACTGGACAAGCCGCGGAGGATCATCCACTTAGTTCCCGCGTGCCGCGACGGGGGTTTCATGCATCTCAGGACCAGAGTGCTCGTCACCGGGGGAGCCGGCTTCCTCGGCTCGCATCTCTGCGAGCTGCTGCTCGCGGAGGGCAACGAGGTCATCTGCGTCGATAATTTCTTCACCGGCGCCAAGGACAACGTCGCGAAACTGCTGGACAGTCCGAATTTCAGCCTGATCCGCCACGACGTCACGTTTCCGCTCTACGTCGAGGTCGACAAGATCTACAACATGGCGTGCCCGGCCAGCCCGATCCACTACCAGCACGATCCCGTGCAGACCACCAAGACCAGCGTGCATGGCGCGATCAATGTGCTCGGCCTCGCCAAACGCCTGCGCGCGCGCGTGCTGCAGGCCTCCACCAGCGAGGTCTACGGCGACCCGCACGTGCATCCGCAGACCGAGGATTACTGGGGCCACGTCAACCCGATCGGCTTCCGCTCCTGCTACGACGAAGGCAAGCGCTGCGCCGAGACGCTGTTCTTCGACTACTACCGGCAGCACCGGATGGAGATCAAGGTCGCCCGGATCTTCAACACCTATGGCCCGCGCATGCACCCCAATGACGGGCGCGTCGTCTCTACCTTCATCGTGCAGGCGCTGCTCGGCCAGCCCATCACCATCTTCGGCGATGGCAGCCAGACCCGGTCATTTTGTTACTGCACCGACCTGATCGACGGACTGCGCCGCCTGATGGACAGCGATCCCGCGATCACCGGGCCGATCAACATCGGCAACCCCGTCGAGTTCAGGATCCGCGAACTCGCCGACATGGTCGTCGAGCTGACCGGCTCCGCCTCGCCGATCGTCGCCAAGCCCCTGCCCGCCGACGACCCGCGCCAGCGCCAGCCCGACATCACCCGCGCGCGCGAGCTTCTCGGCTGGGAGCCGAAGGTGCAGCTCAAGGAGGGCGTTCTGCACACCATCGCCTACTTCGACTCGCTGCTGCGGTCCAACGACCTGCGCAGCCGCCTGCTGCAAAACGGGCAATAGAAGGGCCGTGGCATGCGGGAGAGGGGTTTCGAACCCCTACGCCCTTGCGGGCAACGGATTTTGAGTCCGCCGCGTCTACCGTTCCGCCACTCCCGCCTGCGGCCGAACCATACACAATCCCCGGCTCCCGGCCAGCGCCGGCGTTTGCCAGCGCCCGGCGGCTTCGGCTATAGGACGGCCCCGCTGATCCCGGATAGCTCAGTTGGTAGAGCAAGCGGCTGTTAACCGCTGGGTCGCAGGTTCGAGTCCTGCTCCGGGAGCCAGCACTCACATCGGGGGCGTGAGCCCGTTGCGGCCGACCGCCACGCCGGTGGCGGCGATGCTGCCGTCGGGCTGGGCGGGTCCGCGCGCGAAGACATGCGCCCCGGGCACCACCATCGCCTTGTCGCCCGGCTCGAACGTCACGATCGGCACACCCTCGGGCACCGTCACCGTCTTCGTGCCGCCCTTGTAGCTGAGGCTCAGCTCCGGGCCGGAGGTCTGCGCCACCTCCGCATCCACGGTCGCGTTCGTCATCGTGCTTTCCGGCGTCAGATCCCAGGGATAGGAGCCCTCGCCGGTTCCCTTCATCGCGTCCGGAAACACCACCACCTCCTTGGCCACCATGTGGTTCTCCGGCCCGACCGTCGCGGTGCCGATGAAGGTGCCCGGCTTGATCGCCGCGAGCGAGGACGGCACCACCGCGCGCACGCCCCATCCCGAGGCGAGCGTCACCTTGGCATCCGTGCCCTCCGGCGTGCGCAC
>JAFAYM010000064.1 GCA_019240395.1 Acidisphaera sp.
TGTGGGAGGAGCGCAAGGTGATCTTCACGCCGATGGAGCACGGGCTGCGCGCCAGCGGCATCGCCGAATTCGCCGACCCGGACGCCAAGCCGCGCTGGCGCTTCGCCGACCTCGTCGCGCGGACGGCACGGGAGCTGTTTCCCGGCCTCAATCCCAGCGAGACCACGCGCTGGATGGGCCGTCGCCCGGTGACACCGGATTACCTGCCGGTGATCGGCCGCTCGCCGCGCAACCCGCGCCTGATCTTCGCCTTCGGCCACGGCCATAGCGGCTTTCATCTCGGCCCTTCCACCGGGAATCTGGTTGCACAGATCGCCGCCGACCGGACGCCGAACATGGACATGGCGGCGTTTCGCGCCGAGCGCTGGGATCGGGCGGCGTGACGCTGCCCTAGGCGGTCCGGTGGCGGCCTACATCCTTCGCCGCCTGGCCGGCATGATCGCAGTGATGTTCATCGTCGCCACCCTGGTTTTCGCGATCGCCCACATCATACCCGGCGATCCCGCGGGGGTGATGCTCGGCCCGTCCGCCACCGCCGAGGATGTGGCGGCGCTGCGCACCCGCCTCGGGCTCGACCGGCCGCTGCCCGAGCAATATGTGCGCTTCCTCGGCGCCGCGGTGTCGCTCGATCTCGGCCAGTCGATCTTCCTCGGCCGCAGCGTGCTCCAGGCGCTCGGGGAGCGGGCGCCGCTCACTTTGCTGCTCACCGGCATGGCCGCGGCACTCGCGGTGCTGATCGGCGTTCCCGTCGGCGTGCTCTCGGCGGTGTGGCGGGGCGGGGCGTTCGACCAGGCCGGCACGGCGCTGTCGATGGTTGCCGCCAGCCTGCCGAGCTTCTGGATCGGCCTGACCCTGATCGAATACCTCGCCGTGCGATGGCACGAATTTCCGGTCGCCGGCTACGGCGCGCCGGGTGCGGGATTGCTCGAGCACATGCGTTTCCTGGTGCTGCCGGCGATCGCCGTCGGCCTGCCGAACACCGCCCTGATCACCCGCTTCACCCGCACCAGCATGCTCGATGTGCTGCACGAGGATTACGTACGCACCGCGCGGGCCAAGGGCCTGCATCCCGCCACGGTGGTGATCAAGCACGCGTTTCGCAACGCCCGCACCGCCGTGCTGACGGTGATCGGCCTGGTGGTTGCCGGGCTGATCGGCGGCGCCATCGTCACCGAGACGGTGTTCGGCCTGCCCGGCGTCGGCAATCTCGTGGTCTCCGCCGTGCTGCGACGCGACTATCCCGTGATCCAGGGCGCGCTGCTGGTGATCTCCGGCATCTACGTCCTGGTCAATCTCGGCGTCGATCTTCTCTACGCAGTGCTCGATCCGCGGGTGCGCTACTGATGGCCCGGGTAACCGTTGCCGTGTCGCCCGGATTGCTGCTGCTGCATCGTCTGCTGCGTCGACGGCTGGCGGCGGCGGCGTTGCTCGTGCTGGTCGCCGTGCTCGCTGGCGGGCTGCTGGCGCCGTGGATCGTGCCCTATGCGCCGCAGCGCATGGATATCCTGCATCGCCTCGCCGCACCCTCACGCCTGCACTGGCTTGGCACCGACGAGTTCGGACGCGATGTGCTGACGCGCATCGTCTATGGCGCACGCCTCTCGCTGCTGGTCGGCGGCTTGGTGATGCTGGTCGCCACCGGCTGCGGACTGCTGCTGGGTCTGCTCGCCGGCTATGTCCGCCGGCTCGATGGCGTGCTGATGCGGGTGACGGACGCGCTGATGGCGTTTCCCGATATCCTGCTGGCGATCGCGCTCATGGCGGCACTCGGCCCGTCGCTGATCGACGTGGTCGTGGCGCTGGCCACGGTGCAGACGCCGCGCGTGGCCCGGGTGGTGCGCGGTGCCGTGCTGGTGCTGCGCGAGCTGCAATTCGTCGAAGCGGCGGAGGCGCTCGGCGCCACCGACGCACGGGTGATGCGGGTGCATCTGCTGCCGAACCTGATCTCGCCGCTGGTGGTGCAGGCGACCTTCATCTTCGCCGCGGCCATTCTGACGGAGGCCGCGTTGTCGTTCCTCGGCGCCGGCGTGCCGCCGACCGTGCCGAGCTGGGGCAACATGATCGCCGCGGCGCAGCTCTACATGCAGCAGGCGGACTGGCTCATCCTGGCGCCGGGGATCGCCATCCTGCTCACCGTGCTGTCGCTGCAGGTGCTCGGCGACGGGCTGCGCGATGCGCTGGACCCGAGGCTGCGCCGCCTGATGCGATGAGCGATCCGGCTGCGCTGATTACCGTCGACGACCTTCGCACCATCTTCCGCACCGGCGAGGAGGTGGCGCGCGCCGTCGACGGCGTGAGCTTTTCGCTGCGCGCCGGCGAGACGCTGGCACTGGTCGGCGAGTCCGGCAGCGGCAAGTCGGTGACGGCGCTTTCCATCATGCGCCTGCTGCCGATGCCGCCGGCGCAGATCGTCGGCCGGCGCATCGTCTTCGCCGATCGCGGGACCGAGCAGGATCTGCTGACCCTGACCGAGCGGCAGATGCGGCGCATCCGCGGCCGGCGCATCGCCATGGTGTTCCAGGAGCCGATGAGCAGCCTCAACCCGCTGCTGACGATCGGCGAGCAGATCGCCGAGGGGCTGCGCCTGCATCTCGGATTGTCGCGCGCCGCCGCGGCGGAGCGGGCCTGCGAGCTGCTGGCGCGGGTGAACATCCCGGATCCGGTGCGGCGGAGCGGCGAGTATCCGCACCGGCTTTCTGGCGGTATGCGCCAGCGCGTGATGATCGCGGCGGCGCTCGGCTGCAACCCCGCGCTGCTGATTGCCGACGAGCCGACGACGGCGCTCGACGTGACGATCCAGGGGCAGATCCTCGAGCTGCTGCGCTCGCTGCAGCAGGAACTCTGCATGGCCATGCTGTTCGTCACCCACGATCTCGGCGTGGTGTCGGAGGTGGCGGACCGGGTCGCCGTGATGTACGCCGGGCGGATCGTCGAGACCGGCAGCCGGGCCGAGATCCTGTCGGCGCCGCGGCATCCCTATACGAAGGCGCTGCTGGGCAGCGTGCCGCGGCGGCGCAGCGCCAGGCGCGATCCCGCGGCGCGTCTTCCCGCCATCCCCGGTCAGGTGCCGAGTGCCGCGCAGCTGCCGCCGGGTTGCACCTTCGCGCCGCGCTGTGGGCTCGCCATCCCGGCGTGCACGGCCGCGAGGCCGGCGCTGCAACCCATCGCCGGCGCGCACGCGGTGCGCTGCATCCGCTGGCGTGAGACGTGACGGCGCTGGTCGACATCGCCGGCCTGGACGTCGCGTTCCCGCTGCGCCGGTCCCTGTTTGCACGGCCGAGGCTGTTGCGGGCCGTCGCCGGCGTCGATCTGGCGATCGGGCGCGGCGAGGTGGTCGGACTGGTGGGGGAATCCGGCAGCGGCAAGACCACGCTTGCGCGTGCGGTCATGCGCCTGGTCGCGCCGACGGCGGGGCAGATACGCTTCGACGGCATCGACATCACGCATCGCGACCGGGCGGCGATGCGGGCGCTGCGCCGGCGGATGCAGATGATTTTCCAGGACCCCTATTCCAGCCTGAACCCGCGGCTGCGCGTGCGCGACATCATCGGCGAGGCCTATGCCATCCATGGCATCGGCACGCCGCGTGACCGGCGGGAGCGGGCGGAAGCCATGCTGGCGCGGGTCGGTCTGCCGGCTGATGCGCTCGACCGTTTCCCCCATGAATTTTCCGGCGGCCAGCGCCAGCGCATCGGCATCGCCCGCGCGCTCGCCACCGGGGCCGAGTTCGTCGTCGCGGACGAGCCGGTGTCGGCGTTGGATGTGTCGGTGCAGGCGCAGGTGCTGAACCTGTTGCAGGATCTGCAGCAATCGCTGGGCCTGGCCATGCTGTTCATTGCCCACGATCTCGGGGTCGTGCAGCACATCAGCGACCGCATCGTGGTTCTCTATCTCGGCCGTGTCATGGAAGTGGCGCCGAGCGATGTTCTCTACACCCAGCCCCGCCACCCCTATACGGCGGCGCTGCTCGGCGCGACGCCCGCCCGGCTGCGTGGGGAGATCCCGAGCCCGCTCTCACCGCCGAGCGGATGCGTTTTCCGCACCCGGTGCCCCTACGCGATCGCGCCCTGCGCCAGCGTCGTGCCACGGCTCATCGAGGTCACGCCGGGTCACGCGAAAGCCTGCATCCGGGACGATGTTCTGCGGGGGTGATCACTCATCCCATCCTCGGCCGGTGGGCCACCGTTGCGGATCGTGTCCACTCGCCCCGCCTGTCGTGCGTCAATCCGAAGGAGACCCGCGCCCAGACGCGCTCGTGCAGATAGAACACGGCGATCTTGGTCAGCACCTCTCCGCCGCCGATCACCGCGGCGAGCGCGCGGTCATGGGTCAGGGCGAGGGCGAGGACCATGGTGCCGAGGCTGCCCAGCGCCCGCCAGCAAAACGCCTTCGCCAGGCTGCGCCAGGAGGATTCGCCGGTGAGCGCGGGCCACGCCTCGCCAGGCGCCGCCGCCGGTTCGGGGAGCGCGACGATTTTTTCGACCAGCCCGATCGCCGCGGTTTCGTTGCTCAGCCGGTCGATCAGGATGAAGCCGCCGGTGCCCCGGCTGCGCGCATAGGTGTCGAAGGCGAGCTTGCCGTCGAGATGCACGCGGACCTTGCCGACCTCGTTCTTGGCCAGCGACGTCATCACGACGAGCGAGCCAGTCTCGACATCCGTGCCCTGGCGCGGAGCCTCGACGCGTGCCGGAACCGTCGCGGTGCCGGCTTTGAGCAGATAGCTGCGCTCGGTATCGAGCGGCGCATCGGCGACCCAGAGCACGGAGGCGTCCAGCGTGTCGGCGACGGTCGCGGGCTGCAACGCGTCGGCGATCATGTCGCCGCGCGACACGTCGATGTCTTCGTCGAGCACGACGGTGACCGCCTGCCCGGCCACCGCCTCGGGCAGGTCGCCATCCGCGGTGACGATCCGGGCGATCCGGGCTGCGTTCCCGACCGGCAGGATGCGCACCGCCATGCCGACACGCAGCGTTCCGGCGGCGATGGTTCCGGCATAGCCGCGGAAATGCGGGCTCGGCCGGCTGACCAGCTGCACCGGCAGGCGCAGTGGCAGGCTGTCCACCGCCTCGCGCGCTTCGACCTGTTCCAGATATTCCAGCAGCGTGGGACCGGCGTACCAGGGCATCGCGGCGGTCTCGCCGGCGACATTCTCGCCGCTCTTCGCCGCCATCGGGATGCAGGCGATGGAGGCGAAGCCGAGCCGCGCGGCAAAGGTCTCGAACTCCGCGACGATCGGCTTGAACACGCGCTGGTCGTAGCCGACCAGGTCCATCTTGTTCACCGCCAGCACGAGATGGCGCACGCCGAGCATCGAGACGATCAGGGCATGTCGGCGGGTCTGGGTGAGGACGCCCTTCTGCGCGTCCACCAGCAGGACGGCGAGGTCCGCCGTCGAGGCGCCGCTCGCCATGTTGCGGGTATATTGGCGATGGCCGGGCGTATCGGCGACGATGAAGGTGCGTCGCGGCGTGGCGAAATAGCGGTAGGCGACGTCGATGGTGATGCCCTGCTCGCGCTCTGCCGACAGCCCATCCAGCAGCAGCGCGTAGTCGATCGCGCTGCCCTGGGTGCCCCAGCGGCGGGAATCGGCGGAGAGCCGCGCGAGCTGATCGTCGGGAACGCTGCCGGTGTCGTGCAGCAGGCGGCCGATCAGGGTGGACTTGCCGTCATCGACCGAGCCGCAGGTGATGAACCGCAGGAGCGAGCGCGCCTCTGCCGGAGGCGGCACCCGGCGGTTGCCCAATTCCGTGGCGATCCGCCAGTGATACATCAGAAGTAGCCCTCGACCTTCTTCTGCTCCATCGACGAGGCTCCGTCGTGATCGATGGCGCGCCCGGACCGTTCGGAATGCCGGCTTTCCCGCACCTCCGCGATGATGGCGTCGAGCGTGTCGGCTTCGCTGGCGACGGCCGCGGTCAGCGGGTAGCAGCCGAGCGTGCGGAACCGGACGCGCCGCGATTGCGGCACCTCGCCCGGCTGCAACGGCAGACGGTCGTCGTCGACCATGATCAGCGTGCCGTCGCGCTCTACGACAGGGCGTGCGGCGGCGAAGTACAGCGAAGGGATCGGAATGGCCTCGCGCCGGATGTAGCTCCACACGTCGATTTCGGTCCAGTTCGACAGCGGAAACACCCGGATGCTCTCGCCCGGCCCCTTGCGGCAGTTGTACAGGTTCCAGACTTCCGGCCGCTGCCGCTTGGGGTCCCAGCGATGCTGCGACGAGCGGAAGGAGAAGATGCGCTCCTTGGCGCGGGACTGCTCCTCGTCGCGGCGGGCGCCCCCGAAAGCCGCGTCGAAGCGGTGCAGGTCCAGCGCCTGCTTCAGCGCCTGCGTCTTCATGACGTCGGTGTGGACGCGTGAGCCATGCGTGACGGGGCCGATGCCGCGCGCGAGCCCGTCGGGGTTGGTGTGGACCAGGAGATCGAGGCCAAGCTCGGCGGCGCGCCGGTCCCGGAAGGCGATCATCTCCCGGAACTTCCATTTGGTATCGATATGCAGCAGCGGGAACGGGATCTTGCCGGGGTGGAACGCCTTCTGTGCGAGATGCAGCAGAACCGCGGAATCCTTGCCGATGGAATAGAGTAGCACCGGGCGGTCGCATTCCGCCACCACCTCGCGGAAGATATGGATGCTTTCGGCCTCGAGGTACTCGAGATGGCTGAGCGCCTTCACGCCGCGTCCTCTCGCGCCGCCGCGCGCACCAGGCGCCCGTCCCGGCCGACATGCAGGCCGCATTCCCGGGAACCGTCCTGTTCCCACCACCAGCGTCCGGCGCGCTCGTCCTCGCCGGGCAGGATGGCGCGCGTGCAGGGCTGGCAGCCGACGGACGGCATGCCGGCATCGTGAAGCCGATTGTAGGGAATACCGTCGCGGCGCACCGCGTCGGCCACCTGCTCGCGCGTCCAATCGAACAGCGGGTTGATGCGGAGCAGGTCACGCTCGGCATCATGGGCGAGGAAGGGCACCGCGGCACGCGCGCTGGACTGGCCGGCGCGCAGCCCGCTGATCCAGCCGGCTGCGCCGGCCAGCGCACGATCGAGCGGCTCGACCTTGCGGACGCGGCAGCACGCGCGCCGGTTCTCGATGGAATCGCGAAACCCGTTGATGCCGATGCGCGCGACCAGCGGCTCCAGGCTGCGCGGATCGGGGGTGAAGGGCTTTATGCGAATCCCGTAGCGGCGCTCGGTTTCCGCCCAGAGTTCGTAGACCTCATCGAAAAGGCGGCCGGTATCCAGCGTGACCACGTCGAGCGCACAGCCGCTCTCGACCGCCGCATGGGTCAGAAGTTGATCCTCGAGCCCGAAGCTGGTGGTCAGAACCAGGCGCCCATGCGTCAGGGCGCGCGCATGGAGCAGCCGCGCCGCGAGCGACGCTCCCGCGTGCCCCGCCTCGCCCTCGACGAACGCGTCCCGAACGCCGGCAAACACAATTGCTTCCTAAGAAATCGTGAAGCGAACATGTGCACTTTGCGGGAGAGCCCTCAAGCATGGACTCCGGCGGTCCATGAGATTGCTACGATCCACTGCGCGGATCGACGTCAGGAGAATTGCATTCCCCTTTCCGCTCCTGCCATAGCACCACGATCTCGCGGCCGAAACGGTTCTAGCTTTCCGTCTCGCTGTCGTTCGCGCGGCGGTCGCGAAAAGCGCGGGTTCCCAGCGGATAGGCCGTGGTCTGCTTCAGCCGCTCCATGGCAAACCGCGACGTGACGTTCTTCAGCGGCACCGAGGCGATCAGCCGCTTGTAGAAGCCGTCGAACTCCGTCATGTCGGCCACCGCCACGCGCAGCATGTAGTCCACCTCGCCGGCCATCCGGTAGGCGTCCATCACCTCCGGCATCCCGGCGACCGTTTCGGCGAACGCGGTGAGCCATTGCGGCGTGTGCTCGTGCGCCTCGATCGCGACGAACACGATCAGGCCGACGCCGATCTGCTCGGGATCGAGCAGCGCCACCCGGCCGGTGATGACGCCGCCCTGCTCCATTTTCTGGATGCGCTTCCAGACCGGCGTGGGGGAAAGGCCGACCTGCTCCGCAAGCTGCGCGACCGGCACCGTCGCATCGCCCTGCAACAGCGCCAGCAGCTTCTTATCGATCTCGTCCATTGCGGTCAGGGTATCTCAGGCCGCCCGGGAACTGAAGAGGGGTGAAAGAACGAACATCTCCCGAATGTGCACGGCATGGGAAAATCTGCTGGGGATGCGCGCATTTTCGCACAACACTGCTCTTGAGACATCGGCGCATTGAGGGCCACCTACTCCGCGGACGGGATCAAATGCGGGGGCCATGTTTCAGTCGCAGGTGATGGGCGTTTCGGGTGTCTTCATCGGCGCCGCGACTCCGCATGGATTGCGGCTGTGATTCCAGTCGCGCTCGACCCGGCGCGCCTGCGGCTCGGGCTGGCCGGCCGCGGGAGCGCGATGACGCGCCGATTGGCCGCCCTGCGCGAGGGCGGGGCGCAGCCGATTGCGGTGTTCTGCGACGCGCCCACGCAAGCGGCCGATGCCGAATCGGTGATCGCCCGCTTGCCCGATGCGGGCGACATGGACCGGCTCGATCTGCTGTGGATCGTCGGCCTGCCGGATGAGCTTGCGACCGCACTGGCCGGCACCGCCCGGGCCCGGCGCGTGCTGGTGAATGTCGAGGATCGGCCGGCGCTGTGCGATTTCCACAGCGTCGCGGCGATCCGTCGCGGCGACTTGATGATCACCGTCTCCACCGCCGGCCGCAGCCCGGGACTCGCCGCACGCATCCGCGAAAGCCTGGCGCGGCAGTTCGGGCCGGAATGGGCAGATCGGCTCGAGCACGTGGCGGAGCTGCGCCGGCGCTGGCGCGAGGAGGGACGCAGCATGGCGGAAAACGCCGATCTGACGGAGGCGCTCGTGCGATCGATGGGATGGCTGGCGTGAACGCCGCGCTAGCCGGCCTTGTTCCAGCCCGGCTCGTGCCAGCCGAATTCGCGCGGGGATCGGTGTGGCTGGTCGGCGCCGGCCCGGGGGACCCGGGGCTGCTGACCCTTCACGCCGCGCACGCGCTCGCGACGGCCGATGTCATCCTGCACGACGCCCTGGTCGCCGCGGACATCCTGGCGCTCGCCGTAACGCCGCGCATCCACGCCGTGGGCAAGCGCGCCGGCGGCGCCCGCACCCATCAGCTCCGCATCAACCAGCGCCTGATCGCGCTGGCGCGGGAAGGGGCGCGCGTGCTGCGCCTGAAAGGCGGCGATCCGCTGGTGTTTGGCCGCGGCGGGGAGGAAGCGCTGGCGCTGGCCGCCGCAAAGATTCCCTTCCGTATCGTTCCCGGCATCACCGCCGGCCTCGGCGCCGCCGCGAGCGCCGGCATTCCGCTGACGCACCGTATGCTCGGCCACAGCGTCGCTTTCGCGACCGGCCACGACGTGCATGGCGGCCTGCCGCGCTCGCTCGACATACCGGCGCTGTCGCGCGGCGCTGATGTGCTGGTGTTCTACATGGCGCTGCGCCACGCGGGCGCGCTCGCCGCCGCACTGATCGCCGCCGGTCGCGCGCCGGACGAACCGGCGGCCTTCATCAGCGATGCGACCACGCCGCGCCAGCACGTTGCGCCGGCAACCCTGGCCACCGTCGCCGCTGTCGCCGCCACGCTCGACAGCACGGCGCCGACCCTGTTCGTCACCGGCCCGGTGCTCGCGCTGCGCTCCATGCTGGCGACGGAGCTGCAGACCGCGCCGATGCACCTCGCCGACCTGCCGGCGGCCAGCATGCCGGCCGTGCGATGACGCCGGGCCTCACCGCCTCGCCCTTTCCCGAGGATCAGCTCGCGCTGATCCGGCGCCTGCTCGCCGCCGCGACGCCGGAGCAGCGGCAGTGGCTCGGCGGCTACATCGCGGGATTTCACGCGGCGCGCGAGGCGCCCGCCACCGCCGCGCCCGCCGCGCCGGCGCAGCCCAAGACGCCGCTCACCATTCTCTATGGCAGCGAGTCCGGCAACGCCGAATCACTCGCGGCGAATGCGCGCAAGGCGGCCGCGCGGCTCGGCTTCGCCGCCAAGCTCGTGGACATGGCGGACACCACGCCGGCCGACATCGCCCGCGCCGGCAACGTGCTGGTGATCGCCAGCACCTGGGGCGAGGGCGATCCGCCGCAGCGGGCGGAGGCGTTCCACGCCGCGCTGATGGCCGAGGACGCGCCGCGCCTCGATGGGTTGCGCTATGCCGTGCTCGCGCTGGGCGATCGCGCCTACGCGCGGTTCTGCGAAACCGGCCGGCAGTTCGATGAGCGTTTTTCCGCGCTCGGTGCGACGCGCGCCGCCGAACGGGTGGAGTGCGACCTCGATTTCCGCGCGCCGGCCGCCGCCTGGATCGACAGCGCGCTGGCGGCGCTCGGGCCGCCGCCGGAGGAGCCGCGCGCGGCGGTGATCCATGTCGACTTCGCCCGCAACGCGCCCGCCGAGATTGAGGAGCACGCGGCGCCGGTGGCGGCGGAGATCACCGCCCACGTCAATCTCAACAGCAGCCGCTCCGACGTGCAGACGGTCCATGTGGAACTGTCGCTGGCGGGAACCGGGCTGACCTATCAGCCCGGCGATGCCATCGGCTTCGTCCCGGAGAACGACCCGGCCCTGGTGCAGGAGGTGCTTTCTGCTGCCGGCCTGGCCGAGGACGCGGCGTTGCGCGACGCGCTGGCGCAGCGCTACGACATCACGACGCTGACACGCGGTCAGCTCGCCGACTATGCAGAGCTGACCGGCTCTGCGACCCTGCGCTCCCTGTCCAAGGACGCGACGCGGACCGCCGCCTTTCTTGCGGACCGCCAGTTCGTCGACCTGCTGGAAGCCGAACCGCGCGCCCTCACCGCCGCCGAGCTCACCGGCCTGCTCCGTCCGCTGCCGCGGCGGCTCTATTCCGTCGCCTCCAGCCAGGCCGCGGTCGGCGAGGAGGCGCATCTGCTGATCGCCCGCGTGGCGTGGGAAAGCCACGGCCGCGCGCGCAACGGCGTCGCCTCGGCGCAGGTGGTGGAGCGTCGCAAGCCCGGCGACACGCTGCCGCTCCAGGTGAAAGCCAATCCGCATTTCCGTCTGCCCGCGCCCGATGCACCGATCATCATGATCGGCCCCGGCACCGGCGTCGCGCCGTTCCGTGCTTTCCTGCAGGAGCGCGAGGCGACCGCCGCACCCGGACGCAACTGGCTGTTCTTCGGCGCGCGCCGCTTCACCCACGATTTCCTCTACCAGCTGGAATGGCAGGACTGGAAGAAATCGGGCCTGCTGACGCGCGTCGACCTCGCCTTCTCGCGCGACCAGCGGGAGAAGATCTACGTGCAGCACCGGATGTGGGAGGCGCGGCACGAGCTGTATGCGTGGTTGAGGGAAGGCGCCTACCTCTATGTCTGCGGCGACGCGAAAGCCATGGCGAAGGACGTGCATGCCATGCTGCTGGCGATCATCGCCGAACAATCCGGGCTGGACGCCGACGCGGCGGCGGCAGAACTGCGAAGCATCCAGCGCGCCGGGCGCTATCTGCGGGACGTCTATTGATGCACGGTCGCCGTTCCGCCAACGAGGCGATCAAGGAGGCGAGCCGCGGCCTGCGCGGCGGCATCGCCGAAGGACTGCGCGACCACATCACCGGGGCGATCGCCGATGAGGACACGCAGCTCACCAAATTCCATGGCATCTACCAGCAGGACGACCGCGACCTGCGCGCCGAGCGCACCAAGAAGAAGATGGAGAAGGCGTTCTCCTTCATGGCGCGGGTCCGCATCCCCGGCGGCGTGCTGACGCCGCAGCAGTGGATCGGACTGCACGACATTGCGGCCGAGCGCGGCAACGGAACCCTGCGCCTCACCACGCGCCAGACCGTGCAGTTCCACGGCGTGATCAAGAGCAACCTGCAGCCCGCGCTGCGCGGCATCCACGCCGCCCTGCTCGACACGATAGCCGCCTGCGGCGACGTGAACCGCAACGTGATCGCCTCGGTCGTGCCGCAGCGCCCGGCGCTGCACGCCGACATCACCGCCCTGGCGCGCTCGCTCAGCGAGCACCTGCTGCCGCGCACGCGCGCCTGGCACGAGATCTGGGTCGACGGCGAAAAGCTGATCGGCGACGACGCCGAGGAAGAACCGATCCTCGGCCACACCTACCTGCCGCGAAAATTCAAGATCGCGATCGCCGTGCCGCCGCAGAACGACACCGACGTCTTTGCCCACGAGATCGGGCTGATCGCCATCGTCGAAGCGGGTGCCATCGTCGGCTACGATGTCGCGGTCGGCGGCGGGATGGGCATGACGCACGGCGAGCCCGACACCTATCCGCGCACCGGCGACGTGATCGGCTTCTGCCCGCGGGATCGCGTGCTGGATGTGTGCGAAAAGATCGTCACGATCCAGCGCGACTGGGGCGACCGCGCCGACCGCAAGCATGCAAGGCTGAAATACACCATCGAGCGCGTCGGCCTCGACCGCTTCGTCGCCGAGCTGCACACGCGGCTGGATTACGAACTCTCGCCGCCCCGCCCCTATGCGTTCGAACGCACCGGCGATCCCGTCGGCTGGGTGCAGGGCGAGGACGGCACGGCGCACCACTTCCTCTTCGTCGAGAACGGCCGCGTGGGCGGTGCGATGCTTGATGGGCTGCGCGCCATCGCCGCGGTGCATGAAGGCCGCTTCATCCTGACGCCGAACCAGAACCTGGTGATCGCCGACGTGGCGGCCGGTGCCCGGACGGAAATCGACGCGTTGCTGCACCGCCTCGGCCTCGCGCAGGCGAGCGCGCTGCGCCGCAACGCCATGGCCTGCGTCGCCCTGCCCACCTGCGGCCTGGCGCTGGCCGAAAGCGAGCGCTTCCTGCCGGGCCTGATCACCTTGCTGGAGGAGGAAGCCGCGCGCCACGGTCTGGCCGAAGACGAGATCATCGTGCGCATGACCGGCTGCCCGAACGGCTGCGCCCGACCCTATCTTGCGGAGATCGGCCTGGTCGGCACCGGGCCCGGCCGCTACAACCTCTATCTCGGCGCCGCCTTCGACGGCACCCGGCTGTCAAAGCTGTATCAGCGCGACCTCGGCGAGGCCGGCATCATCGCGGCACTGGCGCCGCTGTTCGCCGCCTATGCGCGCGAGCGCACCCCGCGCGAGCGTTTCGGCGACTTCGTGATCCGCACCGGCCGCATCCGGGCGACGACGGCCGGCCGCGATTTCCATGCGGAGCTGTAGGGCCAGGGCTCTGCCCGAACGCTGAAGCATGGGAAAGGCTGCGGCGAGGCGTGGCCGATCAGGCGGTCGCGTCACCGAGCATGCGCAGCCGCTGGCCGCGATAGGCCAGGCGGCCGATGGCGCCGATCAGCACGATCTCGAACAGCGTGCTCGCGCAACGCGTGCCCCACGGCATGGTGGGCGACACCGCGTATCCCTCGAGCACGAGCAGCAGCACGCCGCAGGCGATGGCGAGCGGGATGATCACCAGCCGCATCCACCAGAGCTGTCCCGCGTTGAGCCTTGGAATAGTCATGACATCCTCCGGGCAGATGGCAATTCTGCCGCACCCGCGTTAACACGCGGTTGATCGCTGGTGTGAGGGCGCGAAGGAAGTGGGGGTGCAGCGTGTTGCGCACTCGACCGCCCGGCCGCGAGAACCTTCGCGCCGTCACCCGTGGCGTGCTAATCCTGCCGCTGCGGTCCGGTTTGCAGCGACCCAGGCTGGCAGCGACTGATACGAGGTCCCACGGAGCGTCACCCATTACGTCACCCCCGCGAAAGCGAAAGCGGGGGTCCACGCGGCGCATGGATTCCCGCTTCGCTGACATGACGGCCATGAGTCGGCGCGCCCGTGAACTGGTATGAGGTGTGCGATGGATGTGGAGCGGGCTCTGCTCGGTCCCGATCCGGCCCCGGCTCGAACGTGATCGACGGCAGGCTTCGGATCAGAGGGCGGCGAGGATCGTCTCCGCCCTGCTGACGTCAAAGCCGCCAGGGGGCTCGATCGCCAGGTGCGTCACCTTCATGTCCTCGGCGACCATCGCGAAGCGCTGGCAGCGGAGGCCGAGGCCGCGGGGGCCGAGATCGAGCTCAAGACCCATCGCCCGGGTGAAGGCGGCCGAGCCGTCCGCCAGCATCGTCACCTTGTCGCCGACACCCTGCTCGCGCGCCCAGGCGGCCAGCACGAAGGCGTCGTTCACCGCCATGCAGGCCAGCGTGTCGATCCCGCGGCCGCGGATCGCCTCGGCGTGCTCCACGAAGCCGGGCAGGTGGCGCATGCTGCAGGTCGGCGTGAAGGCGCCGGGGACGCCGAACAGTATCACCCTCTTCCCCTTGAAGACCTCCTCGCTGGTGGTCTCCTTGGGACCCTCCGGGGTCGCTATCGTCAGCTTGGTGCTCGGAATGGTCTCGCCGACCTTGATCGTCATGGATGCTTCGCTCGCTTGCCGGTCGCAGGGAGGCGATTGGTAACGCCGGGACGGGCGGGAGTCACGCCCCCGGCGTTCGGTCCCCCCCTGGATCGAAAGGGCGCTTGCGCCCCGGCGCCGAACAACCCAGATCACCCCCATGCCTCGCGCGTCTGACGATCCCCCCGCTGACCAGGACGACCCGGCCCCCTTCCTGACGGGCCAGCTGCTCATCGCCATGCCGGGGCTGCCCGACCCGCGCTTCTCGCAGAGCGTGATCTACCTCTGCGCCCATACCGGCGACGGCGCGATGGGCATCCTGCTGAACCGCCCGCTGGAGCGGCCGAGCTTCGATGACCTGCTGCGCCAGCTCGATGTCGAGCCGCTGCCGCCGGCGCGGCGCATCCAGCTCTGCTCGGGCGGGCCGGTGGACAATGCCCGCGGCTTCGTGCTGCACACCGCGGACTGGACGGGCGACGGCAGCCTGCGGGTCGACCAGGCCCTGGCGCTGACCGCCAGCCTGGACATCCTCAAGGCGATCGCCGGCGGCGGCGGCCCACGGGAATGCCTCCTCGCACTCGGCTATGTCGGCTGGGGGCCGGGGCAGCTCGACGAGGAGATCCAGCAGAACAGCTGGCTCTCGGCGCCCGCCGACGAGGACCTGGTGTTCGACAGCGGGCATGACACCAAGTGGCGGCGCGCCTTCGCCAAGCTGCGGGTCGA
>JAFAYM010000256.1 GCA_019240395.1 Acidisphaera sp.
GATGGGGCTCGGCTTGGCCAACGCGCTGGCCGGGCTCGAGGAGGGCATCCGCAATTTCGACAGCTCGCTGGCCGGGCTGGGCGGCTGCCCCTATGCCCCGGGGGCGTCCGGCAACATCGTCACCGAGGACCTCGTGTTCATGCTGGAGAGCATGGGCTTCGACACCGGCATCGACATCGAGAAGTTGATCGCCGCGCGGGCCATCCTGCATGAGGGCCTGCCGGACGAGCCGATGCACGGCCAGGTGCCGATCGCCGGCCTTCCCAAGACATTCAGGGCGGCGGCGTAAGCCGAGAGTTTTCAGCCCGGCAGCGCGTAGACCAACGCCGCTCAGGGTCTGGCGGAGCTCGCTCCGGGCGCCGATTGGCCCCCGGAGGGCACCCCGCCCGCCGGGAGACCGCCCGAACTCGTCCCGCCTGAAGCAGCCGCCGGCGGAGCAATCTGCTCAGGCGGAGCACTGGTCGGCTGCGGGACCGAGGTGAGAGGATGTGTGTCGGGGGGCGGAACCGCCGGGACTGGCGGCGGAGCCGGTGCGACTGCCGTCTGAGCCATGGCGGTAGTGAGCGGTGCGGCCGCGAGCACGCAAGAAGCCGCGAACCAGACCAGACCACGCATCCCGAGACCTCCAGCCCGCCAACGCAGGGTGGCCGGGCGAGGTTGCGGTCGCCCTGTAGCGAGGCCCCGAGCGTCAGAGCAGAGAGGCGATGGATGCCCGGAATGGTTGCATAAACCTGCGCTGCATACAATCATATGGTTCCACGCAAGGGAATCCAATGCGGCTGCTGTGGCGCTTACGGTCAGCGGTATGGCCTCGCCCGGGTCCGGCGGCGGGCAGTTCGGCGGATCGTCCAAGCGAGTGGCCGCCCGAGGCTGCGAATGCAGAACCGGACAGGCAAGCTACAGGCGGGCCGGAATATCGCCTGCCCGAACCGGCCGATACGCCCGGGTTTGCCGAGGCCGTGCAGTACCTCGGAAGGGCGCCCAGACAACACCCGCCGCCCCCGGCCCTCGGTCATCATCCCGGCGGCTTCGCCCGCGCAATCGGCGCCGGGCAGGCTCCGCCGTTCGCGAGCACCGGCCCGCATGGGCATCGGGCTCGCCTGCGCGAGAAGCTGCTGAGCCGCGGTCCTGAGGCGCTGGCCGACTACGAGCTGCTGGAGATGTTGTTGTTCTTTGCGCAGCCGAAAGGCGACACCAAGCCGCTGGCGAAATCGGTGATCAACCGGTTCGGCAGCTTCGCGGCGGCGCTCTCCGCCCCGTCGCGCGACTTGCTGGCGACCAGGGGGCTCGGCGAGCACAGCGTCGCCGCCCTCAAGCTGGTGCAGGCCTCCGCGCTGCGCCTGGCGCGCGCCGAGGTGATCGACCGCCCGGTGCTCAACAATTGGGATCGCCTCATGGAGTATCTGCACGCCGTGCTCGGCCGCGAGCGGATCGAGCAGTTCCGCGTGCTGTTCCTCGACAACCGCAACCGGCTGCTCGCCGACGAGGCGCAGTCGCGCGGCACGGTGAACCACACACCGGTCTACCCGCGCGAGGTGGTCAAGCGCGCGCTGGAGCTGCACGCCACCGCCCTGATCCTGGTGCACAATCACCCCAGCGGCGATCCCACGCCCTCGCCCGACGACATCGACATGACGCGCGAGATCGAGGCGGCAGGGCTCGCCCTTTCCATCGTCCTGCATGACCACGTCATCATCGGCAACGGACGATGGCTGAGCTTTCGACGGGAGGGATTGCTGGTCTGACCACCCCGCGGGCCAACGTGTCAGCGGACGTCGGGTGGGCGCAGTAGGATTCGAACCTACGACCCGCTGATTAAGAGTCAGCTGCTCTACCAACTGAGCTATGCGCCCGCTGAGCTATGCGCCCGCTCGGGGCGAGGCCTATAGCAAGGTCGCCCCGGACTGTGAAGGCTCAGGCCAGCACGCGAATCCGGTGATAGGCCCGGCCGAAATAGATCAGGCCCTCGTGCGCCAGGCCGACGCGCAGCGCCTCGATCTCGCAGAAGAAGACGCTGTGCGTGCCGACTTCGGTCACCTGAGCGATGCGGCAATCGAAGGCGACCGCACACTCCTCCAGGACCGGCGACCCCGTCACCAGCGCGCTCCAGGACGCCGCCTCGAACCGCGCCGGCATGTCGCATTCCACCAGCCCGCCGAACAGCGGCGAAAGCTCCTCCTGCGCTGCCGCCAGCACGTTGACGCACAGCACCCGGTTGGCCTTGAAGATGGCGTTCAGCTCGCTGCCGCGGTTCATGCAGACCAGCAGGGTCGGCGGCTCGTCGGTCACGCTGCACACCGCGGAGGCGGTGAACCCGCCCTGCCCGGCAGCCCCGGCGGTGGTGATCACGCTCACCGCCGCGCCGAGCCGCGCCATCGCGTCGCGGTAGCTCTCCCGGGAAATCATCGCCGAACTAGAGCATTTTTCGTGCTGAAAGGCGCACCAAAAACGCTCTATCCGTTTGTTCGAGCGAGCAACTTTATCCGATCGGGTGATTCCGCCCGATTGGATCTTGCTCTATGTGCCCGGCCGGCTCGGGAGGAAAGCCGGCGCATGAAAACGGCGCCGCGGGGCTGCCGCGGCACCGTTCCCCGAAGCTGTGCCGTTACGACTTTCTTGCGGCGTCGCGGACGGCGTCCTTGGCGCCGCCGGCGGCATTCTGCACCTTGCCCGCGGTCTTCTCGGCCTTGCCGGAGGCCTGCGTCTTGGTGTCGCCGGTCACCTTCCCGACGGCTTCCTTCACCGCACCTTTCGCCTGCTTGGCACTGCCCGCGACGCGATCCTTGTCCATCCACGCCTCCTTTGATGCAACGGTGCGTTCACCGTCAGCCGCGTAACGGACGCGTGACCATCGAGTTTCCGCCGGCTCCCAATACCGATGCGGTTTCACCATGCAGGTCACCGGGCCTGGGCACTCGCAGCACTCCGCGTAGCGCCGACGCGGCTGGCGAGGGCGGCCGCCATGAAATCGTCCAGCGCCCCGTCGAGCACCGCCCCCGGGTTGCCCTTCTCCACGCCCGTGCGCAGGTCCTTTACCAGCTGATAGGGCGCCAGCACGTAGCTGCGGATCTGATGGCCCCAGCCGATATCCGTCTTGGCATCCTCGGTTGCCGCGGCCGCCGCCTCGCGCTTCTGCAGCTCGGCTTCGTAGAGCCGCGCCTTCAGCATGCCCATGGCGGTCGCCCGGTTGCGGTGCTGGCTGCGGTCGGTCTGGCAGGCGACGACGATCCCCGAGGGCAGATGGGTGATGCGGATGGCGCTCTCGGTCTTGTTGACGTGCTGGCCGCCGGCGCCGGAGGCCCGGAAGGTGTCCACCTTCAGGTCGGCGTCGTTGATCTCGATCTCGATGCTATCGTCGACCACGGGGTAGACCCAGACGCTGGCGAAGCTGGTCTGCCGGCGGGCAGCGGCGTCGAAGGGACTGATCCGCACCAGCCGGTGCACACCGCCCTCGGTCTTCAGCCAGCCATAGGCGCTCGGACCGGAGACCTGCAGGGTCGCCGACTTGATGCCGGCCTGCTCGCCCTCGCTCTGCTCGATGAGCGTCACCTTGTAGCCGCGCTGCTCCGCCCAGCGCGTGTACATGCGCGCGAGCATCTCCGCCCAGTCCTGCGCTTCGGTGCCGCCGGCCCCGGCATTGATTTCGAGATAGGCGTCGTTGCCGTCGGCCTCGCCGGACAGCAGGCTCTCGATCTCCCGCCGCCGCGCCTCCTCGGCGAGGCCCTGCAAGGTGGCGAGGCCGTCGGCGACCATCGCGGCGTCGCCCTCCGCCTCGGCCATGGCGATGAGTTCGGTCGTGTCGGCGAGTTCGCGCTCGAGCGTCAGCACGGCGTCGATCCCGCCGGCCAGGCGGTTGCGCTCGCGCATCAGGCTGCGCGCCGCCGGAGCGTCGCTCCAGAGGGCGGGGTCCTCGGCGCGGGCGTTCAGCTCGTCGAGCCGGGCGGTCGCGGCATCCCAGTCAAAGATGCCTCCTCAGCAGCGCCACCGACTGCTTGATCTGCTGCGCGAGCGTGTCGGAGTCGCTGCTCAATAGAGGCCGCCCATGCCGGTATCCAGCGCGTTGGCGGTGCTGGCCGAGGCGGCCGTCGACGGCCCGACGCCGCTGTCGGGAGTGCCGGCATCGCCCATCGCCGCCACCGTCGAGGCCCCGGGCTCCTGGCCGACCTTGTAGGCATCCAGCGCGCCGTTGCCGGAGGCCACCAGCGTGACGCCGGGCGGCGGCGTGAAGGGCAGCACCGGGCGGTTCTTCAGCGCCACCGCCATGAAGTCGTGCCAGATCGGCGCCGCCACGGCGCCGCCGGTCTCCTTGTCCCCGAGGCTCGCCGGGTTGTCGAAGCCGACCCAGACGGCGGTGACCAGGTCGGGCGTGAAGCCGACGAACCAGGCGTCGTTGAAATCCTGGCTGGTGCCGGTCTTGCCGGCGATCGGCCGCTTCAGCCCCTGCCCGGCGGGCACGCCGGTGCCACGCTGCACCACGCCCTGCATCATCGTCACCACCTGAAAGACGCTGTCCGGATCGGCGATGCTCCGGCGCTGGTCGTTCAGCACCGGCGGCTGCGCGACCTGGCCTTCGCAGCTCTCGCAGGTCGTGCCGGCTGGGCGCCACAGCACGTGCCCGTCACGGTCCTGCACGCTGTCGATCATCGTCGGCACCACCTCGCGGCCGCCCTCATCGAGGGAGGCGTAGGCACCCGCCATGCGCAGCACGGTGGTGTCCACTGCGCCGAGGGCGGCCGGCAGCACGCGGGGCATGTTGTCGACGACATGGAAGGCGATCGCGTTCTGCGCCACCGCCTCCATCCCGACTTTCTGCGCCACCCGCACGGTGACCAGGTTCAGCGATTTCTCCAGCGCGACGCGCAGCGGCACCGGGCCGAGGAACTCCGGCTCGTAGTCGTTCGGCCGCCACTGGCCGGCGGCACCCATGTCGAGCACGAAGGGCGCGTCGAGGAAGCGCTGGCTCGGCGAGATGCCCTGCTCCATGGCGGTGAGGAAGACGATCGGCTTGAAGCTGCTGCCGGGCTGCCGGTTCGCCTGGGTGGCGCGGTCGAACTGGCTCATCTCGTAGCTCCAGCCGCCGGCCAGCGCCAGCACGCGGCCGGTGCGCGGATCGAGCGACACCAGCGCGCCCTGCACCTGCGGAATCTGGCGCAGCAGCATCTTCTCGGCCGGCAGCGCGGAGGCGCCGCGGGCGCCGGGCAGCGGCACCGTGGCGGCGCCCGCCGGCTCGGCCATCACCACGTCGCCGACCTGCACGATATCGCTCATGCGGTGCGGCGCCGGTCCCATCCGGCCGTCGCGGTTGGGGCGCGCCCAGCCGGTGTCGCCAAGCGCCAGGGAGAAGATCCGCGGTACGCCGGCGATGCCGGGCGGCGCGTCGGCCGGCCGATCGAGCCAGCCCAGCTTCGCGTCCGCCGCGCTCTCGTCCAGCACCACCGCGAGCTTCCAGCCCGGCAGCATGCCGGGCGGCCGGGCGATCTGCGGCAGCAGGGTGGTCCAGGAGGCGCGCAGGGTGGCCGCATTGGCGTCGAGATGGCCGACCGGCCCGCGCCAGCCGCCGTGCGAGCGGTCGTACGCCAACAGCCCGTCGCGCAGCGCGCGATCGGCGGCGCCCTGCAGGTCGGTGTCCAGGGTGGTGCGCACCATCAGCCCGCCCTGGGTCGTGGTGTCGGCGCCGAACCGGTCCACCAGCTGGCGGCGCACGTCCTCGGCGAAGTAGTCGGCACCCTGCACGATCTCCGGCCGGCGGAAGCTGGCCGGCACGATCGGCTCCGTCTTTGCCTGCGCGGCCTGCTCGGGAGAGATCGCGTGGTCGTCGGCCATCCGGTCGAGCACCCAGTCCCGCCGGCTGCGCGCGGCGTCGGGGAAGCGCGTCGGATTGTAGTTGTTCGGCGCCTTCGGCAGCGCCGCCAGGAACGCCGCCTCGGCGACGTCGAGCCGGTCGAGCGACTTGTTGAAATAGGCCTGGGCGGCGGCGGCCACGCCATAGGATTGCTGGCCGAGATAGATCTCGTTCAGGTAGAGCTCGAGGATGCGCTCCTTGCTCAGCGTTTCCTCGATGCGCCAGGCCAGCAGCGCTTCCTTGAACTTGCGGCTGAACGACATCTCGTTGCCCAGCACCATGTTCTTGGCGAGCTGCTGGGTGATGGTGGAGGCGCCGATCGGCCGCCTTCCCCGGGCGACCAGGGAGATGTCGGTGATGGCGGCGCGCGCGATGGCGACCGGATCGACGCCGCGATGCACCCAGAAATTCTGATCCTCGGCGGAGACGAAGGCGCGCTTCACCAGATCGGGGATCGCCGTGTACGGGACGAAGATTCGCCGCTCGGTCGCCAACTCGGCCATCAGCGCGCCGTTGCCGGCATAGACCCGGCTCATCACGCGGGGCTGGTAGTGGCGCAGGCCGTCGACGCCGGGCAGGTCGGAGGCATAGTGGAGATAGCCGGCATAGCCGGCCGCCGCCCCGCCGAGTGCGAGCAGCAGCACCAGCCCCAGCAGCGCGCCGAAGATCCGCCCGGCCACCCCCCGCCGGCGGACCGGCCCCTTGCCGTTCGGCCCCGCACCATTCGGAACGCGTGCGCGTGCGCCGGTCCGTCCGGACACCGCAGGACGCACCAGGCGCTCTCCGGCCGACAGGCTGCTTCTTGTGGGCCGATCCTCGGTCATGGCCGGTCTGTAGCACCTCCGGCGATGCGCCCGGTAGCCTCGGCGGTGCTAGCCGGCCATGCGGGTGAGATGATCGGAACCAAGGAAAAAGGCATCCACCGCCCGCTTCATCGCCGCAGCGATCCTGGCGCGGTGATCCGCCTGCCGTAACGCCGCTTCATCCTGCGGGTTCGACATGAATCCCATCTCAACGAGCACGCTCGGGATGTCGGCCGCCTTCAGCACCACGAAGCCGGCGTGCCGGGCCGGATTGACCAGCAGCGGCGCGTCCCGGCCGAGCGCACCGACCACGTCGCGCGCCATGCGGGCCGAGCCCATGCGGGTCTCGGCGCGCACCAGGCTGGCCAGGATCTGCGCCACCTCCGGCGAGGTGCCGCGGAAGGCCGGCCCGGCGAAGCGGTCGGCACTGTTCTCCCGCCGCGCCAGCGCCGCGGTCTGCGCGTCCGAGGCCGTGTCGGAGAGGGTGTAGACGCTGGCGCCGCGCACCGACGGGTCGGTCAGCGCGTCGGCGTGCATCGAGACGAACAGGGCGGCGCCGCGGCTCTGCGCGTAGGCCACCCGGTCTTCGAGCGGGATGAAGACGTCGCGCCCGCGGGTCATCTCGACGCGATAGCGGCCGTCGGCCTCCAGCTGCCGGCGGAGTTCCTCGGCGGCGGCGAGCGCCACGTGCTTCTCGTAGGTGCCGGCGAAGCCGATCGCCCCGGGGTCCTTGCCGCCATGGCCCGGGTCCAGTGTCACCAGATGCGGCCCGGGGCGGGGCGTGGGGCGCCCGGCGGGGCTCGACGGCAGCCGCCGGTCGGCAGGCGCGGCGGCGGCCTCGGCCAGCCTGGCGCGCAACCAGGCCGGGAGCAGGAAGGTCGCGAGGACTCCGCAATCGAGGAGCCGGCGGCGCGATACGGGCCTCTCGCAGTCCATGGCCCGATCTGCCACATCGGTTTCAGAGATGCACGCTTGCCGTTGAAAAGGGGCGATTTTAGGTTCATGTGTCACGCGCAAGCCACGGTGGCTTGCGGCTTGGGCCGGTTTGCTTCATGGTCGGTCCGTGCCCGGTCGTGGACCGGCGAGCGATCGATCCCGAGCGGGGTCGCGCCCGCTCTGGACCGTTGCGGAGCAAAGGCGCGCGCGGCGCGCCGACGACCATCACACCAGGGCGGCACTCCTCAGGAGCTTTTCCGCCCGCAAGCCAGGGACCGATGCCCGGGAATCCGACGAACGCTGCCGTGCCGATCCGCCCACTCTCTCGCGCGCCGTTTTCTCGCGCGCGGAGCTCTGGCGTGCCGGCATATGGCGGCGGCGCCTGTCCCGCCCTGCCCCTCACATCAAGCCTATTCCGCCGTCGGTGGAGCGCGCCGAGCTCGCGCATCCCGGCGGCATACCGGAGTCCTTTCCTCGATGACGAAGCGCATGCTGATCGATGCCACCCACGCGGAAGAAACCCGCGTGGTGGTGCTGGACGGTAGCCGGCTCGAAGACTACGACGTCGAGACCTCGACCAAGAAGCAGCTCAAGGGCAACATCTATCTTGCCAAGATCGTCCGCGTGGAGCCGAGTCTCCAGGCGGCCTTCGTCGAGTATGGCGGCAACCGCCACGGCTTCCTGGCCTTCGACGAGATCCATCCCGACTACTACCAGATCCCGGTCGCCGACCGGCAGCGCCTGCTCGCCATGCAGGCCCAGGCGCGCGAGGAGGACGAGTTCGGCGACGAGCACGATGACCCGCCGCCGCGTCCGTCGAGCCGGTTCGAGACCGCCGCTTCGGAGCCGACACCGCCCGAAGCGGCGACACCCGAGAGCGCGGAGCCGGAGACCGGGTCAGCCGAGACGGGCGCGCCCGAGACTGGGGCGCCCGAGACTGGGGCGCTCGAGACCGGGGCGCCGCAAGCCGAGCCTCCCGCTTCCGCCTTGCCCGAGCAAAGCGCCGAACCCGAAGAGAACCGGGGGAGCTCGGCCGAGACCGACATCCCGGTGCTGCCGGAGCCGGAGCCGCAACCGGACATCGCCTCGACGATGCCACCTGTCGTCGCCGCCACGGCCGAGCTTGCCGCAGAGAGTGCGGCGCAGGCCGCGCCCATCGCCCAGGACATCATCGTCGCCGACGCCGACATCGCGCCGACCCCGCCCGCCGAAGACACCGGCGCCCCGGAAACCCCGATTGAGGGATCGGCCGATGTCGGGCCGATGCCGGCAGAGACCGGCGAAGAGACCGGCTCCGCAGCGGCGCCAGCAGGCGAGATCGAGACGGTCGCCGCCGATGCCCCGCCGCCCGAGACGGTGGGTGGGGAGGATGACGGCGGCGAGGACGGGCGCGAGCGCCGCATCCGCCAGCGCTTCCTGCGCAACTACAAGATCCAGGAGGTCATCCACCGCCGCCAGATCCTGCTGGTGCAGGTCGTCAAGGAGGAGCGCGGCACCAAGGGCGCGGCGCTCACCACCTACATCTCGCTCGCCGGCCGGTTTTCCGTGCTGATGCCGAACTCGCCGCGCGGCGGCGGCATCTCCCGCAAGATCACCTCCGCCGCCGACCGCCGGCGCCTCAAGGAGATCACCGCCGAACTCGACATCCCCGAGGGCATGGGGCTGATCGTGCGCACCGCGGGCGCCAACCGCCCGAAGCCGGAGATCAAGCGCGACTGCGAATACCTGCTGCGGCTGTGGGACGACATCCGCGAGACCACGCTGCGGTCCGTGGCGCCGGCGCTGATCCATGAGGAAGCCTCGCTGATCAAGCGCGCCATCCGCGACGGCTATTCCCGCGACATCGACGAGGTGCTGGTCGACGGCGAGGACGGCTGGAAGGCCGCCCGCGACTACATGCGCATGCTGATGCCGGCGCACGCCCGAAAGGTCCAGCCCTGGACCGACGGCAGCCAGCCGCTCTTCGCCCGCTACCAGGTGGAGGCGCAGCTCGACGCCATGCTGGTGCCGAACGTGCAGCTCAAATCCGGCGGCTATCTCGTCATCAATCAGACCGAGGCGCTGGTCGCCATCGACGTCAACTCCGGCCGCTCGACGCGTGAGCGCGGCATCGAGGAGACGGCGCTGCGCACCAACCTGGAGGCCGCGGACGAGGCGGCCCGCCAGCTGCGGCTGCGCGACCTGGCCGGGCTGATCGTCATCGACTTCATCGACATGGAGGCCAAGCGGCACAACGCCATGGTCGAGCGGCGCCTCAAGGAGGGGCTGAAGAACGACCGGGCGCGCATCCAGGTGGGCCATATCAGCCATTTCGGCCTGATGGAGATGAGCCGGCAGCGGCTGCGGCCGTCGCTGGCGGAGACCAGCTTCATCGCCTGTCCGCAGTGCGGCGGCACCGGCCATGTCCGCAGCACCGAGAGCGGGGCGATCCACGTGCTGCGCGGCATCGAGGAAGAGGCGGCAAAGCGGCGCTCGGCCGAGATCATGGTGCACGTGGCGGGGCCGATCGCGATGTACATCCTCAATCACAAGCGCGACCGGCTGCACGAGATGGAGGCCCGCTACGGCATGCGGGTGCTGTTCACCGCCGATCCCGCGCTGATCGCCCCGCAGATGCGCATCGAGCGCCTGCGCGCGCTGGAGCCCGCGGCCGCACCGTCCCCCGCCCTCCCGCCACCCGCGCCCATCCAACCCGTCGAGGAGATCGCGGAGGAGGAAGCTGCCGAAGAAGCCGACATCGAGGAGACCCGGGCGCCCGACAATGCGAAAGACGGCGCGGCGGCCGATGGCCACAGCGTGGCCGAGCCGGCCGGGGAGACGGCGGAGGAGAGCGAACAGCGCCGGCGGCGGCGCCGGCGGCGGCGCCGTGGCGGGCGCCGCGAGGACGGCACCGAGGAAGCGCTGCCGGCCATCGCCGAGCCGGGAGCCGAGCAGCCCGCAACCGAACCCGCAGCCGAACCGACCGCCGAGCCGCCCGCCGAGCCGCCCACCGAGCCGACGGAGGCCGGCAGCGAGGAGGAACAGCGAGCCCGGCGGCGCGGCCGACGCGGCGGCCGGCGGCGCCGGCGCGAGCCCTCCGAGGAACCGCAGGTCGGGACGCCTGCCGAAATCCCGCCCGAGCCGATGCCGGTCTATGCCGGTCCTACTCCTGCCGATCCGTTCGGCCCGACCTTCGACATCTTCGACGCCCTGGAAGCGGCCGAGCAGGCGCCGAGGCCTTTGCCGACGCCGCCCTTGCCGGAGCCCGAAGCGGTCACGGAGCCTCCCGAGCCGCCGGCGCCGGAACCCGAACCGCGGAGTGCCGAGGTGGTGGTCCTGGAGCAGCCCGCCGAGCCGGCTATCCGGCCGGTCCTGGTGAACGGCACGCCCGCCGCCGAGCGGAAGCGGGGCTGGTGGAAACGCTGACTTGAGTCACGGGGTCTGGGGCCGACGGGCCCCAGCGGGGTCCCATACTTCAGCGTGTGGGGGCAGCGCCCCTCGCTTGGCTTCCTGATGCTTTCCCATCACCTTCTCGCCACTCTGCTCCACCGCTACGGCTATGGCGGCATCGGCCTGGTGATCATGCTGGAAAGCATCGGCATGCCGCTGCCGGGCGAGAGCCTGATGCTGGCGGCGGCGATCTATGCCGCGGCGACGAACGAGCTCGACATCGTCGCGGTGGTGCTGGTCGCGTCGGCGGGCGCGATCGCCGGCGGCGAGATCGGCTTCCTGCTCGGCCGGAGCATCGGCCTGCGGCTGCTGACCCGGTTCGGCCGGCGGATCGGCCTGACGCCGCAGCGCCTGCGGCTCGGCCAGTTCCTGTTCCGCCGGCATGGCGGCAAGGTCGTCTTCTTCGGCCGCTTCATCGTCGTGCTGCGCACGCTGGCAGCCCTGCTGGCCGGCGCCATCGGCATGGATTGGCGGAGCTTCCTGCTGTTCAACGTGCTCGGCGGCTTCGCTTGGTGCAGCCTCTACGGCTTCGGCGCCTACCTGCTCGGCGACGCCGCGCGGCATCTGAGCGGGCCGATCGGCATCGTCATCGGCGTCATCGGGACGGCGGCGATCATCAGCGTCGTCATATTCCTCAAGCGCAACGAGAAGCGGCTGCAGGCCGACGCCGAGCGGGAGATGGCGGGGCAGCCGGACCTCGCCTGATCCAGATCAGGCCGATATCGCTCGATCCCGAGACCAGTGCCGCAGCCGCTCCGCGGCCTGCCGAATGTCCGCCTCCCTGCCGCAATAGCTGAAGCGCACGAACCGGCGGCCGCGGTCGGCGTCGAAATCGACGCCCGGGGTCGCCGCAATGCCCGCCTCGGCCAGCATGTCGGCGCAGAAGGCGATGCTGTCGTTCGAGCGCTCGCCGATATCGGCATAGAGATAGAACGCCCCCTCGGCCGGGCTGAGCCGCGCGAAGCCGGCCTGCGGCAGCGCCTGCAGCAGGAAGTCGCGGGAGCGGCGGTAGCGCGCCACATTGGCCTGCAGCTCGTCGGTGCAGTCGAAGGCCGCCTCGGCGGCGATCTGCGCGAGGTGCGGCGCGCTGATGAAGAAGTTCTGCGCCAGGCACTCGACAGGGCGCACCAGCTCCTCGGGCAGCACCAGCCAGCCGATGCGCCAGCCCGTCATGCTGAAATATTTCGAGAAGCTGTTGACCACGACGGCATGCGGGCTGGCCGCCGCGGCGGTGGCGATCGCGCTGTCGTAGTGCAGCCCGTGATAGATCTCGTCGGAGATCAGCCGCACCCCGTTGGCGTCGCACCAGGCGGCGATGGCGGCCAGTTCGTCGGGATGCAGCATGGTCCCGGCGGGGTTGCAGGGGCTGGCCACGATCAGCCCGTCGGGCGGCGGATCGAGCCGCTCGAGCAGGCCGACGGACGGCTGAAAGCGGGTCTCCGGTCCGGCGGCCAGGATAACCGGCTGGATGCCCAGCGCGGTCAGAATGTTCAGATAGGGCGGGTAATAGGGCGCGGTCAGCGCCACCCGGTCGCCGCGGTCGAAGGCCGCCAGGAAGGCCAGCGGAAACGCCCCGGAGGCGCCGAGGGTCACCGCCACCCGGTGCGGCGCCACGCTGAGGCCGTACCAGTCGCGATAGTGCCGGGCGATCCGCCGGCGCAGGCCGGGCCGGCCGAACGCCTCGGTGTAGCCGAGCGGATCGCCGCTTCGCAGCGCCGCCTGCACCGCTTCCACCGCGCCGGCGGGGGCGCCGGTGCCGGGCTGCCCCACCTCCAGCCGCAGCACCCCCGGCGCGCCCGGCGCCAGCGCCGCCTGGCGCGCATTGGCCGCGGCGATCACGTCCATCACCAGGAAGGGCGGGGCGTTGGCGCCCCGACCGATTTTCAGCGCCATCAATCGCCGCCGAGCGCCAGGCCGGCGCCGCGCGGGTCGGTGGCCCAGCGGCACGAGCGCTGCGCGTCCGGCAGGTAGCCGCTGCAGGCGATGGCGTTGACGCGGCCGGGCTCGGGCACCGGCACCGCCTGGTTGCCGCCGCCGCGCAGCACGTCGATCAGGCCGGCCGCCACCGCCAGCGGCGCCCCCGCCTGGCCGGAGGCCGCGACCTCGGCGCGGAAGGCGTGGATGTTGTCGTTCCAGGCGAGCGCCGCGGAAAGCAGCGGCGGCGGCACCGCCGCCGGGGAGGCGGCCAGCAGCATGCCGGTCTCCGGCACCACCCGCCCGGTGCCGAAGAGGTTGTCCATGGTCACCGCGCAGGCCACCGCATTGCCGTCCCGATCGAGGGTCGCGAACGACGTGGAGGCCGGCAGCGGCGGCAGCGCGCCGGCCGATCCGGCTGCGGCGAGCACCGCCATCGGGTCGCCGCCCCCGGCCCGCCAGCGCAGCGCCACGCCCATCGCCCGCTCCTGCGCCTGGGCGAGCGCGCGCGCGTCGCCCTGCAGCACCTGGAACGCCGCCGCGGCGGCCAGGCCGCCATCGGCCGGCGGCGGCAGGAAAGCGACCCGGTCGCGGCCGCTGCGCAGGATGATCGGCGCCGCGGTGCGCGGCAGGGCGCCACGCAAGGCGTCGGCCGAGAGCGCTCCGCCGACGATCGCCGACCCTTCCACGAGCCGGCGCGCCAGCACGCCCTGATAGAGATCGCCGACGCCGCCGACCCGCAGCTGCGACAGGGTGGAGCCGAGGTCCGGCTGCAGCAGAGTCGCCCCCTCGGCGAGCGGCGTGCCCGACGGTCCGAAGATCGCCCGGGCACCCGGATCGGCCAGCAGCGGCCCGCTCACCACGGCCAGGTCATTGGCGAAGGCGCGGGAGACCTGCACGCCGAAATGCGCCAGCTGCTCGGCCGGCACGATCAGGGTCTCGATCGGGCGGCGGCCATAGCGGGCTTGCAGCGCATAGAGGCCGCGGGCCAGCATCGGCACCGCCGCCGGCCGGTCCGAGCCCGCCGTCACCGGGGCGGCCACGGGGGTGAACAGGATGGCCTCCGGCACGCCGCCGCCCGGACCATCGCGGCTCGGGTTGTAGGCCAGGCAGGCCCCGCCGGCGCCCAGCCCGGCCCGCGACGGCAAGGTGACGGTCAGCGCGAAGCCGAGCGCCGTCGCCGCGTCCGCCGCATCGCCCCCCTGGGCAAGCACCTGGCGGGCGACCAGGGCGGCCCGCGGCTCGTCAGCCGCAACGCCGCCGAGGAAGCCCCTGATGAAGCCGGGCTGCCCCTCCGTCGGTGCGTTGCCGCCGCCCAGGAAGAAATCGCCGACCGAGCCCATGGTGTCGCAGCCGGCAGTCGCCAGCGCCGTCGCGAGCGCCAGGGCCAGGCACAGCCGCCGGCTCACCGAGGACGCCGAGACCGAGACGTTGCTGCGCACCTACGCTATCCTCCGCGCCGGCGGTCCCGGGCTGCTGCCTGATCCGTGCGGCCAGACTGGCCTGACAAGGCAGGCTGCCATAGACTCCTTCGCGGGCACCGGCAACCGGCTGTTCCGCAAGGGCGCATGCCCGAGACCGACGAACTCCCGACCAATCGACGAGGACACGCAATGAAAATCCTGGCCCGGGCGCTGCCGCTGGCGCTCCTGCTCCTGCCGCTGCCCGGCTTCGCCCAAGGCTATACGCCGGCGGTCACGCAGTTCACCGCCGCCCAGCGCGACGAGATCGTCGCCATCGTCCGGGCGGCGCTGAAGAGCGACCCCTCGATACTGCGCGACGCCGTCACCTCGCTGCAGGCCGACGAGGGACTGCGCCACGAGGCAGCGTCACGCGCTGCCATCGCCGCCACCCGCGAGAAGCTGGCGCACGCATCCGAGGACCCGGTGGCGGGCAATCCCGCCGGCGACGTCACGCTCATCGAGTTCTACGACGTCCGCTGCCCCTACTGCCGGCGCATGCTGCCGGTGATGGACCAGCTGCTCCGCGAGGATCACGGCGTCCGGCTGGTGCTGAAGGATCTGCCGGTGCTCGGCCCGCCGAGCGTTCTGGGCGCGAAGGCGATGCTCGCGGCCCAGCGCCAGGGCGGCTACTTCAAGCTGCAGGACGTGCTGATGCGCGCCACCGGGCCGATCACCGAGGACACGCTGGCGACCCAGGCGCAGATGCTTGGACTGGACTGGCCGCGAATGCAGCGCGACATGGCCGACCCGGCGATCCAGCAGCACATCGATGCCGATCTCGCCCTGGCGCACACTCTCAACATCCAGGGCACGCCGGCGCTGGTCATCGGCGATCACCTCATCCCCGGAGCTGTCGAGATCGCCGAGCTGCGGCAGGCCATCGCCGAAACGCGGGCACAGTGAGAGCGAGCGCCTTTTGAGGATGTCGGCTTGACAGATCGTCAAAGGAGCGAACGATCCTAGACGCGGGGCCCGGGTGGCCGGGAAAATGCAGTGACCGGGGAAATGCAGCGCAAGCGCAATAATTTCATTTGCGTTCAGGAATGCCAGAACGATACGACCAATCTGCTCCTGACCAACACCGGAACGATCACCGCCAACGGCAGCAACCCCCTGGTATTGTCCTCCTCGACGGTGCTCTCTCACGTCACCAATACGGGCGTGCTCGGCGGCACGCTGACCAACACAATACCGGCCTCATTCAGGCCACCAGCGCCTGATCACTTCCCGCGTCCGGCACGGCCGATTGCCGCTCCAGCGGCAACTCCGATGGTGGGACAGGCGTAGCCACTTCGGAAACGGCTCGGCCTGTGTCGCCGGCCATACGAAGCGGGGCTACCTGATGACCGATCGGCTGATGACGGCACTGACTTGAGCGTGCTTCCCCCGTTCATCGCGGCGCGGCCGCGGCTGTTCGCCGGCCTGCTCTGCGGCCTCATCGCCTGGCCGCTGCTGCCGAACGGGCTCGCGCCTATGGTTCGCGCGGTCTGCGCCTGGGATATCGGCGTGCTCGTCTATCTCCTCGGCACCGGCGTGCTGTTCTGCTCGGAGCATCTGGACCGCATGCCGGCCGACGCCGAGCGTCAGCAGGAGGGCGAGTGGACCATCTTCGCCATCACCGTCGCCGTCGTGGTGATCAGCCTGGTCGCGATCCTCGGCGTGTTCTCCGGCAGCAAGGACCTGCCGCCGCAAGCGCGCGGCCTGCGCATCGCCCTGGTGACCCTGACGCTGCTGGCCTCCTGGCTGATGGCGCACGCGACGTTCTGCTTCCGCTACGCCCATGAATACTATTCCCGCACGCCGGGCCGGGAGGGGTTCGACGGCGGCCTGGAATTTCCCGGGGAGACTCGCCCCGACTATCTGGATTTCGCGTATTTTTCCCTGGTCCTCGGCATGACCTTCCAGGTCTCGGACGTGCAGATCACGTCTCGCAAGCTGCGCCGGCTCGCCGCGGTGCACGGACTGCTGAGCTTCATGTTCAACACCGTCATCCTGGCGCTCACCGTCAACATCGCCGCCAGCTTCCTGTAGCCGCAGAGCCATCGCCTTTCCCTTGACTCATGCCGCCGGGGGAACGGAAGCTGGTGCGGGTCCAAAACAGAACCGACCGGGGAAAACGCATGCGACCGCCATCTCTGATCACCGCTGCCCTGCTCGCCACGACGGCGCTTTCCGCACGGCCGGCGGCGGCCGCGAGTTGTGCCAGCCTTGCCAGCGCGCTGCTGCCGAACGCGACGATCACCGCAGCCCAATCCATTCCCGCCGGCAGCTACGCCGCGCCGGACGGCAACACCTATACGGACTTGCCGGCATTCTGCCGGGTGGCGGCGACACTCACGCCGACGCCGCAGAGCGACATCAACGTCGAAGTCTGGATGCCGCTCAAGCCGGGTTGGAACGGCCGCTTCGTCGGTACCGGCAATGGCGGCTATGCCGGCGCCATCGTCTATTCCGAGCTCGCCGCGACGCTGCAGCTCGGCTTCGCCGTCGCCAATACCGACATGGGCACCTCCCCTGCGACGGCGCTCGACGGCAAGCCGCTCACCGGCGAGCGCCAGAAGCAGATCGATTTCGGCTATCGCTCGACGCATCTGATGACCACTGTTGGCAAGCAGATCGTCAGCGCGTTCTACAACAAGCCGGCGGAATATTCGTATTTCACGGGCTGCTCGACCGGCGGCGGACAGGCGCTGCACGAGGCCGAGCAGTTCCCCGACGATTACGATGGGATCGTGGGCGGCGCTCCCGCCGAAAACCGGACCAACGTGCACATCGAGGTTCTCTGGGCCTACTACGTCACGCATGAAAGCCCGCAAAGCCTGATCCCGCCGGCGCTGCTTGCACTTGTCACGCAATCCGTGCTCGCGGCCTGCGTGACGCAAAGCGGCGGCCTCCCCACCGATCCGTTCCTTACCGATCCGCGGGCCTGCCACTGGAATCCCAACAGCCTGGCCTGCCAGAACGGGCAGACCACGAACTGCCTCAATCCGCAGCAGGTGCAGGCCCTCGATCTGCTCTATGACGGACCGCGCGATCCGCGCACCGGGAAGCTGATCTATCCCGGCATAAATCGCGGCAGCGAATCCGGCACCTTGTTCGACGTCTCGGCGGATGAAGGCATCACGTTCCCCTCGACGGAGCCGCTGTTCGACGGGCTGTTCTACTGGGTCTTCGGCCCGAACTGGAACTGGCAGACTTTCGATTTCGATCATGACGTAACCGCGGTCAACCGCGATCTCGGTCCGATCCTGAACGCCAACAGCGTTGATCTCAGTGCGTTTCAGGGGCACGGCGGCAAGTTCCTGATGTACCACGGCTGGGCGGATGCGCTGGTGCCGCCGCAGGACGACATCGACTATTTCCTGCGCCTGGCGGCGACCCTCGAGGGCAACAGCGGCAGCCTTCTGGTCGGCGAGAACCGCGCCCACAGCTTCTATCGCCTGTTCATGGCCCCGGGCATGGGGCATTGCTTCACCGGCCCCGGCCCGAACATATTCGGCGGCGCCGACAATCCCGGCGGCCCGGCCGACCCGCAGCACAATGTGCTGCTGGCGCTGCAGCGCTGGGTCGAGGAGGGCGTCGCACCGACCAGGATCATCGCGACGAAATACGTCAACGACACGCCGAGCCAGGGTGTGGCGATGACGCGCCCGCTCTGCGTATTCCCGAAGGTGCCGCGCTACAAAGGCTCCGGCGACACCACGGACGCGGCGAATTTCGAGTGCGCGGTCGACGACATCAACGACAACCCCATGGCGGCGCCCCAATACCTGAAAAACGACTGAGGTCAGCGGCGGCTGACCCGCACCTGGTTACAGGAGGTCAGCCATCACGCAATTGGTCCTGCCCGACAACAGGCAATCCTCCACCATGGCCTCATGGTGGAGATGCTTGATGAGGAACAGCCCGACGACCATCAGGAGCAGCGTGATCGCCAGGCCGGCGAGGCTCGCGGTCTGGCGGTCCAGCTCCGCCTGATCGGGCTGGGCATCGTCCGTGAAGGTGAACTTGCCAGTATGAGCCATTCTTGAGGTGCCTTGAGGTGCGATGCCGCGTGCCGCTTCCGAAACCGAGGGTTGCATTCTAGCCCCGAAATGGGGGTGAGGGGCAAGTGCAACGCCATATACGAGGTCCCACAGAGCGCCTTCCAGCATCGTCATTCCCGCGAAAGCGGAGGTCCACGCGGCACATGGATTCCCGCTTTCGCGGGAATGACGGCCATGAGTCGGCGCGCCCGAGAACTGGTATTACATGACGCGGGATGCTCAGCGCCATCTGATCGAGGCGGACCCGGCAATGGCGGCGCTGATCGGCCGCATCGGCCCCTGCCGGATGGTTCGCGAGCGCGGCCGCAGCCCCTATCGGGCGCTGATGCACGCGATTTCCCACCAGCAGCTGCACGGCAACGCCGCCAAGGCGATCATGGGGCGCTTCCTGGCGCTCTACCCCGGCGTGGATTTCCCGCCGCCCGAGCTGGTGCTGGCGACCGAAACCGGCGTGCTGCGTGCCTGCGGCTTTTCCGGCAGCAAGATCGCCGCCCTGCGCGACATCTGCGAGCGGACCCTCGACGGCACGGTGCCGACCAGCCATGCCGCTTCCCGCCTCTCGGACGAGGCGCTGATCGAGCGGCTGACGGCGGTGCGCGGGGTCGGCCGCTGGACCGTGGAGATGCTGCTGATCTTCACCCTCGGCCGTCCGGACGTGCTGCCGGTGGACGATTTCGGGGTGCGCGAGGGGTATCGGCTGCTGCACGGCCTCGAGAGCCAGCCCAGGCCGCGGGAGCTGGCGCGCATCGGCGAGCGATGGGCGCCATATCGCACCACCGCCGCCTGGTATCTCTGGCGGTCGGCGGATGCCGGCAAGAAGATCAAGCAGCCCGGGGCATGAAGGCGCGCAGCGTGGCCAGGAAGCCCTCGGGGTTGTCGGCGTGCACCCAGTGCCCAGCCCCCTTCACCGTGACGAAGCGGGCGGCCGGAAAGCGGGCACGGATGGCGGGCCGGTGCTCCCGCCTGATGTAGTCGGAGTGCTCGCCGGAGACGAACAGGCTCGGCCCCTCGTAGCGGGCGGCGGCGGGCGGCTCCGGCCACGCCTCGATGTCCGGTAGGCCGGCGGCGATCTCGGCGAGCCCGATGCGCCAGGCCGGCGCGGCGCCGAGGCGCAAATTCTGCAGCAGGAAGCCGCGGATCGCCGGCTCCGGGACCGCCGCGCCCAGCGCCGCGTCAGCGGTCGCGCGGGTCAGGCCGGGGACCAGCGGGAGGGAGGCCATGGCCGCGGCGTAGCCGCGGAACGCCGGCTCGTAGGCGACCGGCGCGATGTCGGACACCAGCAAACCCTCGACGGCCTCCGGCGCCTCCAGGGCGGCGCGCATGGCCGCCTTGCCGCCCATCGAGTGCCCCGCCAGGACGCAGGGCAGTGCCGCGCGTGCGCGCAGCGTTTCCAGCACGTCGGCGGCCAGCGCGGCATAGCTCATGTCGCGCCCATGCGGGCTGGACCCGTGATTGCGCAGGTCGAGCGCCAGCACCCGCCGGTCGTCGGCCAGCCGGCGCTGCAACGCCCCGAAATTCCCCGCCGAACCGAACAGGCCGTGCAGCAGGACGAGCGGCGGCCCCGCCCCTGCCCCCGCCTCGAGGGCGTGCAGGATCATGCCTCGCGCGGCGGCCAGGCCGCGACGACCACCCCGGCCAGGATCAGCGCCGAGCCGAGCGCGAGGCTGAGGGTAAGCGGCTCACCAAGCCAGACCGTCGCCAGCAGCAGCCCCGCCGCCGGCGTCATCAGGAAGCCGATGGAGGCGACGAGCGCGGGCAGGGTCACCGCGGCCTGCATCACGCACCAGGTGCCGACCGGTCCGGCCAGCAGCCCGACGAAGCCGACCGCGGCGAGGGCGCCGGGGGTCCAGTTGCCGGGCTGCGGAGCCTCCGCCAACAGGATCGGCAGCAGCATCAGGCTGGCGAGTGCCAGGCACCAGGGCAGCAGCTCGAGCATCGAGGAGTGCGGGGGAAAGCGGCGCACCAGGATGATCGTCACCCCCCAGCTGGCGCCGGCGGACAGCAGGAAGGCGTGGCCGATCAGCACGCCCGGCTGGCTCCAGTCGATCCCCCAGGGCCCGATCAGCACGATCACCCCGGCGAGGCTGATCGCAGTGGCGATCCAGCGCAGCGCCGAGATCGACTCGTGCAGCACGATCACCGAAAGCGGCACGACGAAGATGCTGGTGACGTTGGCGAGGACGGCGGTGCGCCCGGCCGGCAGCCAGCCGACGGCGGCGTGCACGAAGGCGAAGAAGGCGCCGATCTGCAGCAGCCCGACACCGAGCAGCGCCGGCAGATCGGGCCGGACGGGCAGCCGCAACCGCCGCAGCGCCGCCAGCAGCAGGAAGGCCGAAACACAGGACAGCCCTGCCCGCCCTTCGGCGAACCACAGCGGCGCCGCGCCCTGCTGCACCGCGTATTTCGTGAACGGCCAAGCTCCGCCGAACAGCACGACGGAGCCGAGCAGTTGCAGCAGTCCGGCCGGCGGAATCCCCTCGCGGCGCGTCAGGATACGCCGAGGTGCGGCGGCGACCGACATGTCAGGAGGCGCCGCGCAGCCTTGCCGCCAGGAACTCCCGAGTCGCCGCGATGGCGTCCGCACTGGCCACGGGATCGTGGCCGAGATGGTGACCCATATAGAGGCGCGAGGGCAGCTCGCTGTCGAAGCTGTGCAGCGCTCCCGGGTAGATCTTCATCGCCAGCGTGTGGCCGTTGCCGACCAGGTTCTGCTGGAAGCGGACGCATGGCTCGTAGGGCGTCCAGTCATCCGCGTCGCCGATCAGGATCAGCGTGTCGGTGGCCAGCGGCGAAGGCGAGGGCGGGCACCCCGGGTAGAAGGCGACAGCAGCCTTGAAGGGTACCGCGTGGTCACTCTGCACGGTGCTCTCGAGCACTGCGCGCATCACCGTCCAGCCGCCATGGGAAAAGCCGATGACGCCGATGCGGTCCGCCCGCACGTAAGGCTGGGTACGCAGCCAGGCGGCCGCGGCATAGGCGTCGGCGGCGCGCAGCAGCGGCGGGATCGTCTGTCCGTGGCTGCAGACATTCGCAACGCCCCGCGGCGCGAAGCTGTCGACGAGCAGGGCGACATAGCCCCAGTCGGCCAGGCGCTGCCCCCATTGCTGCTCGTGGGCGCCGATGCCGGCGCAGCCGTGCAACACGACCATGGCCGGCGCCGGCTCGTCGCTTCTTGGCCGATACAGCCGCGCGACGGCGCCGAAGTCGCTCGGACCGCCGATATGCGCTGTGTCGAAGGTCGGGCTCCCCGTCGCCGGCGCAGCGCAGGCCGTGAGCAGGGCGAGGAATGCGCCGGCGAGGCTCCTCACGCGACCTTCAGCATGATCTTGCCGATGTGGGTGCTGCTTTCCATCAGCCGGTGCGCCGCCGCGGCCTCGGCCAGCGGGAAGACGGCGTGGATCACCGGACCGCAGCGTCCCTCGTCGAGCAGCGGCCAGACTTTTTCGCGCAGCGCCTGGGCGATCGCGCCCTTCTGCGCCGTGCTGCGCGGGCGCATTGTCGAGCCGGTCACGGTGAGCCGCCGGACCATCACCGGGGTGAAGTCGAACGTCTCGGCCTTGGGACCGCCGAGGAAGGCGATCAGCACGAGGCGTCCGTCCATGGCCAGGCTGCGCAGGTTGCGCTGCGCGTACGGCGCCCCGACCATGTCGAGGATCACGTCAACGCCGCGGCCGCCGGTGAGGCGCTTGATCTCCGCGACAAAATCCTGCTCGCGGTAGTCGATCGCCTCGGCAGCGCCAAGCCGGCGGCAGGCGGCGCATTTCTCGGCACTTCCGGCTGTGGCATAGACCGTCGAGCCGAGCGTGTGCGCCAGCTGGATGGCGGTGGTGCCGATCCCGCTGCTGCCGCCATGCACCAGGGCGCTTTCTCCGGGCTGCAGCCGGCCGAGCTGGAACAGGTTGGCCCAGACCGTGAAGTAGGTCTCGGGCAAAGCGGCGGCACGGATGGCGTCAAAGCCCTCCGGCCAGGGCAGGCATTGCGGGGCCGGGGCGACGCAGTATTCGGCGTAGGCCCCGCCGTTGGTCAGCGCGCAGACGCGGTCGCCGATCCGCCATCCCGTCGCTTCGGGGCCGAGCGCAGCCACCTCGCCGGCGGCCTCCAGCCCGAGGATCGGGCTCGCCCCGGGCGGCGGCGGATAGGAGCCCTTGCGCTGCTGCACGTCCGGGCGGTTGACGCCGGCGGCGAGCACGCGGATCAGCACTTCGTCGCCGCGCGGCTCGGGCATTTCGCCGGTTGCGGGATGCAGGATTTCCGGACCGCCGGCGCCATCGGCGGCGATGTAGGTCATGGCGGTCATGCCGGAATGGATAGGCGGTAAAGGGCAGGATGGCGAGGGGCCTCCCCTCGCCTTGTGCTATGCTCGCCCCCATGGACGAGAAACCCGGCGCCGAGCCCGAACCCGACAAGCCGCTCCCGAACAAGCCGAAGGAAATCGGCGGCCCCGCCGGGCCGGAGCCGACGCGCTACGGCGACTGGGAGCAGAAGGGCCGCTGCACCGACTTCTGAGCTACTCGACGGTCGCCCGCGTCTCCTGGTTCTGGCGATTCCAGTGCAACGTCACGCGCGAGATGTCGCACAGGTTGACGTTGCTCCACTCCGCCTTGTCGCCGTCGTGGTATTCCACGCGAATGTCCCAGTGACAGGTGCGGCCGCCGTGCTCGAAGGAGATATCGACCGACTCGCCGTCGTCCAGCGTGTCGCGGCCCATCACGTCCTTGCCCCAGTCGTTCGATGAGCTCTGGCTGACATAGACGCTGTCGATCTGGTAGCCGGTGTGGTTGACCAGTGTGAAGTCCTGCTTGGCGGCCTCGGCCGCGAGCGGGGCGGTGATCAGGAATGCCGCGGCGAGCGGCCAGCGCATGGTGCTCCAACGGATCATGTCGTGAACCCCCTCGGTGATTGCCGGAGGGAGCGTGCAGGACGCGCGGTTAAATCTTCGGAAAGCCACCCCGCCGGTGACGGGCGGCCTCGAGCGTGTTCTCGAGCAGGCAAGCGATGGTCATCGGCCCGACGCCGCCGGGCACCGGCGTGATCGCGCCGGCCCTTGCCGCGCATTCCGCGAATGCCACATCGCCGACCAGGCGCCCGTCGGGCAGCCGGTTGATGCCGACGTCGATCACCACGGCGCCGGGTGCGATCCAGTCGCCGCGGACCATCTCGGGCCGGCCGACCGCCACCACCAACAGCTCGGCCCGCCGGCACTCGGCGGCGAGGTCGCGGGTGCGCGAGTGGGCCACGGTCACCGTGGCGTCGGCATTGGTGAGCAAGGCTGCCATCGGCTTGCCGACGATCTGCGAGCGTCCGAGCACCAGGGCGCGCGCGCCGGTGAGCGGCAGCTCGGCGGTTGCGAGCAGCTTCATGACGCCGAGCGGCGTGCAGGGAGCGAAGCTCGCCAGCCCGTCCAGCAGCCTGCCCATGTTGACGGGGTGGAAGCCGTCGACGTCCTTGGCCGGATCGACGGCCTCGAGGACGGCGCGCGGGCGGATGTGCGCGGGCAGCGGCAGCTGGACCAGGATGCCGTCGATCTCCGGATCGGCGTTCAGGCGCGCCACCAGCTCGAGCAGGTCGGCCTCGGCGGTGTCGGCGGGCAGCCGCAGGGTTTCCGCGGCGATGCCGACGGCGTTGGCGGCGCGGTCCTTGTTGCGGACATAGACGGCGCTCGCGGGGTTCTCGCCGACCAGCACGACGGCGAGGCCCGGGCGATAGTGCAATGCCGCGACCTGCTCGGTGATCTGGGCACGCAGCAGCGCCGCCGCGGCGCGGCCGTCGATGATGCGCGCGCTCATGCCGGCTCCTCAGAACACCAGGGATTGCCAGCCGCCGTAAATCGCGGCGTAGAGGCGGGGCAGGACCTCCTGCTGCACCAGCTGCAGCAGGATGATCAGGATCAGCGGGCTGAGGTCGATGCCGCCGAGATTGGGCAGCAGGTTGCGGATCGGGCGAAGCGCCGGTTCGGTCAGCCGATAAAGGAAGTCGCCGATCGTCCAGACCAGCCGGTTGCGCGTGTCGAGCACGTTGAAGGCGACCAGCATGCTGAACACCGCGGCCAGGATCACCGCCCAGGTGTAGAGACGGATGAGCAGATAGAGCAGGCTGAAGAGGGCAGTGATCACCGGGGGCCTCCGCCCAACACCGGCGAGACGGGGGGCCGGCGGAAGCTACCGACCACCCCCGAGGCGCGCAACCGCGCTTGACACCACCGGACCCCCTCAGCATTGTCCGCCGCCTGCGGGGCGGGAGCCTCGTGCCCGAGCGGGGCGGGGCTGTAGCTCAGTCGGGAGAGCGCCTCGTTCGCAATGAGGAGGTCAGGGGTTCGATTCCCCTCAGCTCCACCACCGTCCTGCCGATCCCCCGTAGGGCTCTGAGCGCAGCCGCGGGTCCAGCGTGGCGGAGCGTGGTTAATCCGCGATTATCTGAAATTTGCGACGCTGCGCGCCCTACATAGAGGCGCGGCCGTGAAGATCATCGGGTGCATCACGCAGCAGCATGACCTCAGGCTGGTGTTGCTGGCAGCGTTGATCTGCGCCACCGCCTGCTTCACCAGCTTCAACATGCTTTCGCGCGCCGCGGTGACGACCCGGCTGGCCCGCGCAAGCTGGGTGGGCGGTGCGGCGTTCGCCTTCGGCCTGGGTGTCTGGGCGACGCATTTCGTCGCCGAGCTGGCGTTCGAGCCCGGCCTGCCGGTCAGCTACGAGTTCTACGCGACCCTGCTTTCGGCGACCATCGCCATCATCGGTGCGCTGATCGCGCAGCTGATCTACCTGACGGCGCCGGAGCAGGGCTTCGCCGTGGCGGCGAGCGGCCTGGTGCTCGCCGCCGCAATCGGCGCCATGCACTTCACCGGGATGGCGGCGATGCGGGTCCCCGGCAGCATCGATTTCAACGCGCGCTATGTCGCGGCGGCGCTGCTCGACGGTGGCCTGCTCTGCATGGTGGCCCTGAAGTTCGGCGCCCCCCTGCACAAGCTCGGCAACCGGCTGCTTGGGGCCGGCTGCCTGTGCCTGGCGATCTGCAGCCTGCACTTCATCGGCATGGCGGCGGTAACCATCGTCCCGGGTTCGATGCTCGACCGGCACGAGACGCTGCTGGCCTCCGGGCCGCTGGCCGTCATCGTCGCCACGGTGACCATCGCCATCCTCGTGCTGAGCCTCTCCGGCTCCGTCCTGGACCAGCATCTGTCGGCGCTCGCCGATCGTGAGGCCCAGCGGCTGCGCCAGCTCGCGGAAGCCACGTTCGAGGGGATCCTGATCCATCGGCAGGGCACCGTGCTCGACGCCAACAATGCGCTCTGCCGGCTGATCGGCACCGAGGTCGGCCAGGTGCGCGGCCGCAGCGTGTTGGACTTCGTCGCGCCTGGCTCGGCCGAGCTGGTTCGCGAAAGGCTGCGGACCCTGGAAAGGCAGGGGAAGCTGGCGGGGAGTGCCGAGATCGAGCTGCTCACCGTCGCCGGCGAGACCCTCCCGGTGGAGATCCTCTCGCGCAGCATCGAGCACGACGGCAGACCGGCGACCGTGGTCGCCCTGCGCGATCTCTCCGAGCGCAAGCGTGCCGAGGACATGATCCGCCATCTGGCGCATCACGACGCGCTGACCGCCCTGCCCAACCGGTTCCTGTTCGCCGACCGCCTCTCCCAAGCGCTCGAGATGGCGGGGCGGGCGCAGCACGGCCTGGCCGTGTTGTGCATCGATCTCGACCGCTTCAAGTTCGTCAACGATCTGCTCGGGCATCAAGGCGGCGATCAGCTGCTGAAGCAGGTCGCGGAAAGGCTGCGCGCGGCGATCCGGAGCATGGACACCGTCGCGCGCCTCGGCGGGGACGAGTTCGCCATCGTGCAGCCGCTGACCGAGGGCCCCGACGCGGCAGCCAGCCTGGCGGCTCGGCTGGTCGAGGCCCTGTCGCTTCCCTTCGAGGTCGATGGGCAGCAAATGGAAATCGGCGCCAGCATCGGCATCAGTATCTTTCCGGGCGATGGCGATACCGGCCCGAAACTGCTGAAGAACGCCGATACCGCGCTGTACCGCGCGAAGCGCGATGGCCGCGGCCGCTTCTGCTTCTTCGAGCCGGGGATGGACATGCGGCTGCAGGAGCGCCGGGCGCTCGAGCAGGATCTGCGCCATGCCCTCGATCGCGGCGAGATGGACGTCGAGTACCAGCCTTTATTTGATTGCCGCTCCGGCGACATCGAAGGCTTTGAGGCGCTGCTGCGCTGGAATCACCCGATTCGGGGCCGGGTGGCGCCGACCGATTTCATCCCGGTGGCCGAGGAATCCGGGCTGATCGCGGCGCTCGGGCAATGGGTGCTGCAAACCGCCTGCGCCGAGGCGGCGTCGTGGAGCCGACCGCTGCGAATCGCCGTCAACCTCTCGCCGACGCAATTCCGCCAGCACGACCTGCCGGCGATCGTCGCCGCGGTGCTGGCGCGGACCGGGCTGGCCGCCCATCGCCTGGAGCTCGAGGTGACCGAGAGTCTGCTGATCGACGACACCGCGCATGCCCTCGAGATTCTCAACCAACTGAAGCGGCTCGGAGCGCGCATTTCGCTCGACGATTTCGGAACCGGCTATTCCAGCCTCAGCTATCTGCGCCGCTTCCCCTTCGACAAGCTCAAGATCGACAAATCCTTCGTCCAGGCGTTCGGTGAGGATCAGGAGGCCGCCGCCATCATCCGGGCCATCGTGGCACTCGGCCGCAGCCTGCATCTTTCGGTGACCGCAGAAGGCGTGGAAACCGCCGCTCAGCTCGAGCTGCTGCAGAAGCAGCAATGCAACCAGGTGCAAGGCTTCCTGCTGAGCCGCCCGCTTTCCGCCGCACAGCTCGCCTCGCTGGTGGCTGCATCGCCGAGCGGCGATGAGCCGCCGGCCCGGCTCCCGCTCGACTCGGCCGGCCAGCCGCTTCCGGCCGGCCGCGCTCGCCTCCCCGCCCAGGCGGCGGGATGACGCATCTGCCGTTCACGGCAGACACGCAGTCGTGCGCTCTGACGGATTTAAGATGATCGGCTGACACACCCTTGACGCTGGGCCCGGTTCAATTGGACGGCAGGAAGAAGGACCTGCCGGCAACGGAGTGCAGGGGCGCAATGGCGAACAATGGCAGGCCGGAATCGGCGCTCGGCGTTACCACGGACATAACCTCGTTCGGCATCGAGGAGCTCCTCGGGGCGGTCGACCGGGCAGCGCAATCAGGCAATCAAACCGCCGCGGAATGGATCGTGCAAATGATCTACGACACCCTGGACAGGGCGGTCCCGCAACGAAGTCTCGGCCGGCGGGGTGCCCGGACGACCTCTGACGGCTTCTCCCGCGCCACCGCGGCGATGGAGCTGAAGGGCGGCCGATCACCGGCGCGGAGGGGATCGGCTCAGTGGATGCCGGCGAGGCGCAGACCGGTTTCGTAAAGGAGGCGATCCTCGGGCCGGACGTGGCGCATTGTGGCCAGCGCTCGCTGGACGCTGAAATCGGGCTCGATCTGCACCAGCTTGGCGCGAATCTCCTCGATCTCGGCGCGCAGCCCAAGGTGACCGAGGGCGGCAATCTGCGCTTTGAGTGTCGAGGAAAACCACGGATTGAGCTCGATCGCGCGGTGTCCGATGTTCACCACGGTATCGAAATCCCCCTTCATCAGGTGGGCGATCATCAACGCCATGTCGAAGAAGTAGGAGTGCGGATCGAGCGGCGACAGCTTGATGGCCTGACGGACCAGCCGCAGCGCTTCGTCGTGTTCGCCGCGGTAGCTCTGGGTCAGCCCGGAGAGCACCCAGGCGAGCGGCAGATTGGGATTGGCCACAATGGCGCGCGAATGCAGCGCGCGCGCCTCCTCGAGCCGGCCGTAGAGGAAGGCACGCACGTGTCCGGCAATGGTCAGCCCGCGGGCGTCGGTCGGATCAAGCGCCACGGCACGCTCGGCGGCGGCCCCGGCCCGGCGCATTGCCTCCGTGCTGCTTTCCGCCCAGCCTTGCCCGATCAGGAAGATGTTCCAGCAGGCCAGCCAGCCATGGGCGGCCGCATCCTGCGGATCGAGGGCGACGGCCCGGCGCAGCAGGTCACCGGCGCGGTTGAAGGCGTCGCGATCCAGCTGGTAAATGCATGGCACCGCTTGCAGCACCAGGTCCTCGGCGGTCAGATCGGCTGACGGTCCGTCCGCTCCGTTTCGGCTGGAGCCGTTTGCCTGATAGCCGTTAGGACCCGCCTGCATCAGCAACGCCGTGTCGACCTGGGCGGCGATTTGGCCGGCGATCTGATCCTGCAGTGACAGGAGGTCGTCGGCCTCGTGGTCGAATCGCTGGACCCAGATCGCCTCTCCGGAGGCCCGCAGATCGAGCAGGCGCATCATCACCCGGACCCGTCCTCGTGATTTCTGGACGGTGCCGTCAAGGATGAAGCCGAAACCCTGCTGGCGAATATCAAGACCCACGCTCCCGGTTTCGGCTTCCAGGCGGGAAATCGAGAGATCGGACAGGACCGAGATGTGACGGAAGCGAGCCAGCGCCGTCGTGATTTCCTCGGCCAAGCCGACCGAGAGGCTTGGATCGGTCTCCTGGCCGATATCGCGAGGCGGCAAGACCGCGACGCGGATGCCGCGGCCGAGCAGGCGGCCGGGGGTACGAATGTTGGAGTTCGGCCGCAGGATGCCGCCGGATTGCTCTGCCCATCTGATGTCAGCGACGATCGCCTCGGTTTCCGGGGAGGGCGCGGTTTTCAGCAGGTCGGCAAGCACTTTCTTGCAGCGGGCATACAGTTCGACCACCAGGGCGCGCTCGCCGCGCTCGGCATGCGCCCGCATCAAGGCGCGCCAGGCGTCCTCATGTGTCGGGTCGAGCGTCAGCAGCCGGTCAGCCGCCGTGATCACCGCGTCGGGCTCGGTCTGCTGCAGCAGGGCGGCACGGGCGATCTGCCGGGCCGCATCGCCGAGTCGCCGGCGCTCGATGGCGAGCCATTTGTCAAAAGCAGGATCGAGGCCGGAGAGCTCTTCAAGAAACTCGCCCTGGATCAGCGCCAGCGGCTCCGGCCGCTCGGCCGTCGCGCGGGCCAGTTCGTGGACGTCGGCCAGTATCCCATCGGCGTTCAGGGCGACGGCAAAGCGGTCGGCCCGCAGCAGCGACGGCGTGATCGGCGCAAGGCACTCCGCCAGATCATGCAGCGCTTGCCGCAATGAGCCGCGCGCCTGATCGGCTCCCCGCTGGCTCCAGAGCAGCCGCCACAAGGTCGGACGCAGCACCGAGGCCGGCGCCGACACGGTCAGCACCGCGAGCAACCCCCGAGCCTTGCGCGACCGCGGCAGGACCAGCGCCCGGCCGTCGACCCACGCCTCCATCTGGCCGAAGAGCTTCAGGCGGAGCACGGGCGCACTCGGCTCATCCGATGAGGGGGAGACAGTGGCATTCACCTCCCTGTCCATGGCTCCGAGTCGCTTCCCGCTCTTGATCCGTCGGGGTTCGTGGCAGCACGAACGGAGTAACCGCTCTAGACGGCCGCAAAAGCCGGTACAGGTCAAGCCTTCGTGCCCGCCGTGATAGTCTCACACAATCGCGTGAGATACCAGAGGCAGCCGCAAACCGACTTGTCCGGCCCAAAAAACCTCTGGAAAAGGGTTTATTCCAAGTGTAAGGAAACCAAACCGATTAATAAAGGTTGACGGTCTTGAACTTCCCGGCGAGGTTGAGAGTCGCCGGAAGCGGCTTACTGAAAGTGACATGGTAGTCATTGGGCCACTACTGTGCCTACTCTCCTGATACGCGGGCTCGAACACGACTATACAAGGTGAGGTTCAAAATGGACACCAAGCAGCTGACTTCTACGCTCGTGGGGACGACGGCATGCCGCTTGGCGCCGGCCAGACCCATGGTCGCCATTGCCGATCCCAACACCGTGCGCATCGGCGCCGGCCTGAAGGGCCTGCCCGCCGCCAAGCCCGCCGCCGCCATCGCCGACCCCAGCCGCGTCCGCATCGGCGCCGGTCTCAAGGGCCTGCCCCGGCGCACTTGAGCTAGCCGGTCGCTTCGGCAGTCGCACCGGAGGCGGAGCCCGGCTGCTCCACCTCCGGTGTGGCCGGAGTGGCTCACCGCGGCTGGCATCGTCACCCGGCTATCGTCACCCGGCTATCGTCACCCGGCTATCTTCACGAGGTACGGTGCAGCGATGGATCAGCCGGCGGATGCCGAACAGACCGTGCGTTTCTTCCAGTTGGTGGCACCGGCGCGCGCGCCGCAGCGCGCAGACCGTTCTGCTGCCGGCACGATACCGCATCGTGCCGCGCAATACTGCGACGCCATCACGGTGGCAGCCGCGTTCGGCTGGTACGTGTTTCCGCCGATGGATTTTCGCGTGTTGTGGGACGGCCGCGATCTCTTCTGGACCTATCACGGGGTCGACGACTGGCTGGCGCTTGGGGCAGCGCAGTTCCCGGATTTCGCCGCGAGCTTTGATGCGCATGCTCCCGACGAGCTCAAGGGCTACGCCCCGCCGTTCCTGACGGCGCTGCCCGAGCCCGGATTGCTGCAGATCTGGAGCGGCGTGATGGCGCGCACCCGCCCCGGCTGGAGCCTGCTCGTGCGCCCGCCGGCCAACCTGCCCCGCAGCGGCGGCTTCGACATGTACGAGGGCATCATCGAAAGCGACCGCTGGTTCGGTCCGTTGTTCATCAATTTGCGGCTGACCCGCACCCACGTGCCGGTGGACATCAATGGCGAATGGCCGCTGTTCCAGGTGCAGCCGATCCCGCAGCACGCGTATGCTGAAGCAACCCTGGGCGCTTCCGCCATAGTCAGCGGGCTGGAGAGCTTCAGCCCGCGGGATTGGCAGGATTACGATCGGACGGTGGTCCGCCCCGAGGGCAAGTCGGCGCATCAGATTGGCCACTATGCCGCCGCCACGCGACGACGGCGCAAGCAGGCGAGTTAGCACCTGCCGGCTGACGGGTCCTGCCGGACGCGATTTCCAAGGAGAGATGCGTGAGATCCGCCGGCCCGATCCGCTTCGCCGAGTTCGTGCTGATCGTCGCCACGCTCAGCGGTTTGACCGCGTTTTCCGTCGACAATGTCCTCCCGGCATTTCCGGCAATCGCGGGCCAGTTCCATCTGGCCGGTCAGAATGATGTGCAGTACCTCGTCTACACCTACGGCATCAGCTACGCGATCATGCAGCTCGTTTACGGCACGGTCTCCGACAGCGCGGGGCGCCGCCCGGTGGTCCTGTTCGGCTTGGCGGTGTATGCGGTTGCCAGCCTTCTCGGAACCTTCGCGGACAGCTTCCCGCAACTCCTGACGGCGCGCGTGTTGCAGGGCATCGGCGCCGCCTCTGCGCGGGTTCTCTCGATGGCGATCATCCGCGACCGCTATCACGGCAGCGACATGGCGCGGGTGCTGTCGCTGACCTTGATGATGACCATCCTGCTGCCGGTTGTCGCGCCGTCAGCCGGGAGCCTGCTGCTGCTGGTCGGCAGCTGGCGGACCATCTTCGCCAGCATGGCCGTCATCCCCGTGCTCCTGTCGGTCTGGTTCGGCCTGCGCATGCCCGAGACGTTGCCGCCCGGACGCCGATCGCGCTTTTCCGCGCAGCGCATCCTGGCCGATGCCGGGATCGTCGCGGCGACCCGCCGATCGGTCGCATATGCGACGGCGACCGGGCTGGTGATGGCCTGTCTCTACGCCTATGTCGGCTCGGCGCAGCAGATCCTCGGCGGCACCTACCGGCTCGGCGGCCTGTTTCCGCTGTTGGTCGGCATGCTGGCCGCGGTGCTGAGCGTTGCTGCCTTCACCAATGCACGCCTGGTCAAGTCCATCGGCCTCTCGCGGCTGGCCCACGCCGCGCTCTGCGGCAATGCCGCCGTGGCTGTGATCCAGCTGTCCGTCGCCTACCTGTTCGGTGGCCACCCTCCGCTGGCCTTGTTCTGCGTCATGATCGGCGGCAGCCTGTTCCTGTTCGGACTGATCATCCCGAATTTCAGCTCCCTTGCCCTCGAGCCGCTCGGCAGCGTCGCGGGCACCGCCGCCTCGATGCTCGGCGCCTACACCACCTTGATGGGTGCGGTGCTGGGACTGTTCGTCGGCCGGGCCTTCGACGGCACGATCCTGCCGCTGAGTATCGGTTTCGTCGTCTTCGGCCTGACAAGCCTGGCGACTGTCGCCTGGAGCGAGCGCGGCAGGCTGTTTCATGCCAGCCAGCAGGTCGCCTGATACCAGCCGGCGAAAGCGTTGACTCTTCCAACGCTCCCGCTGGCTGGTACCGCGCGCCGGGTTGGCGGGCGGCGGCGCGCCAGATAAAGGCGTCATACCAACGGTCATTCTTTATGACCGTTGGTATGACGCGCACCGACGCGGTTTCGGCTCAGTTCCTCTCGACGGACTGGAAGAAATAGCTGATCCGCACGCCGAGCAACGTCGCGAATTTGCATAGATGCGCCGGCGAGACCCGGTCGGCACCCCGCTCATACATCTGCAACTGCTGCAGCAGCAGGGCAGCCTCCCCGGCGAGCTCCGCCTGCGAGAGGCCGAGCGCCAGCCGGCGCTTGCGGAGCCGGTTGCCTACGTTGACATCAACCTCGGAAACCGGAACGCGCCGGTCACTATTCTGCCACGCTGGCGCACCGATGCCCTCGCGGCCCGCCTCGTCGGTCTCTTCCATGCGGGCGATCCCGGTCAACTTCAGGGAGGATAGGCGCTCGCCTTGGCAGCAAGCAAGGCGGACGAACGCGGCTTTATTCCCACCGATCGGATGTTGCTCTAAGCCGTGGAGGGGATCGGCGGGACCAGGCAGGCGCGCACCATCTCGGCCGGCATCGGGCGGCCGAGCAGGTAGCCCTGCACCTGGCTGCACCGCAGGCGGCGCAGCACCTGCAGTTGCAGCTCGGTCTCCACACCCTCGGCGACGACGCCCAGCCGCAAGGTGCTGCTCAAGGTCAGGATCGCCTGCGCGATGGCCAGCGCCTCGTCGTCGTCACCCAGGCTCTGGACGAACGATTTGTCGATCTTGATCTTGTCGAATGCAAAACGACGGAGGTAGCTCAGGCTGGCATGGCCGGTGCCGAAATCGTCGAGCGAAATGCGGATGCCCTGCGACTTCAGCGCGGTGAGCGTGACGGCGACACGCTCGGTATCGTCGATCAGCAGGCCTTCGGTGATTTCGAGGTGCAGCCGGTGGCCACACATGCCGGTCGACGCCAAAATTCCGGCAACCAGTCCGGGCAGATCCGGCTGGCGGAACTGGGCCGGCGAGAGATTGACGGCGAGGTGCACATCGCCCGGCCAGGTCGCCGCCTCGGCACAGGCGGTCTCAAGCACCCAGCGGCCGAGCGGCACGATCAGGCCGGTCTCCTCCGCCATCGGTATGAACTCCATCGGCGGGATGGCGCCTCGGACGGGATGGGTCCAGCGCAGCAGCGCCTCAAAACCGGAGATCTGCCGGCTGTCGGTGTCACAGATCGGCTGATAGTGCAGCGTCAGGCGGTTTTCCGCGATCGCCTCGCGCAGATCCTGCTCCAGAAGCTGACGCTCGTAGAGCCGGATGTTCATCGAGGGATGGAAGAAGCGGAATGTGGTGCCCCCCTCCTCTTTCGCGCGGTAAAGCGCGGTGTCGCCGTTCTTGAGCAGTTCCTCGGCGGCGACACCGTTTTGCGGATGCAGTGCAATGCCGACACTGACGCCGATCATCGAGAGCTGGCCGTTGATGTCATACGGCCGCGACAGCGAGTCGACCAGCCGCCGGGCCAGCGCGGCGGCGTCCGCCGGGTCGGCGATCGACTGCACGATGACGAACTCGTCGCCGCCGATCCGGGCGATCGTGTCGCACTCGCGCACATCCTGGCGGATCCGATTGGCCACCTGGATCAGCAGCTGATCGCCGACGTGATGGCCGCGGACGTCGTTGACCAGCTTGAACCGGTCCAGATCAAGGCACAGCACTGCGACGCTCCGGCCGTTGCCGGAGATCGATCGAATGGCACTCTCCAGATGATCGTCGAGCGCGATCCGGTTGGCCAGCCCGGTCAGCGCATCGTGGTGGGCGAGGAAGCGGATCTTGTCCTCGGCCCGCTTGCGCTCGGTGATGTCGGTGAAGGTGCGAACCGCGCCGCCCGCCGGCAACGCCTGGGTGCGGATCTCGAGCACCATGCCGTTCGGCCGCACCCGTTCGTAGACGGAGAATCTCTCATGGATGCCGCCGGCTTCGACGAACCGTCGAAGGTCGTTCTTTCCCGCCCCGTCCGGCCCGAACTCCCCCGATTGCAGCTGCCATTTGAGGATCTCGTCGAAGCTGGGAACCCGGGCAATGAGTTCGGGAGGCAAGCCGAGCAGCTCGGCGGCACGCCGGTTGATGACCGGCGCCCGTCGATGCTTGTCCACCATCAGGATGCCCTGGCTGATGTTCTCCAGCGTGTCCTTGAGCGCCTGCTGGGAATACGCCAGACGCCGCTTGTGGCGGACCATCAGGCCGCCGACGATGAGCACGAGGAAGGTAAGGCAGGTGCCGACGCCGACGTATTGCCGCTTGTCGCGCCGATAGGTTGCGAGAACGTCCGCCAGATCGAGGCCGACGCTGACGATCAGCGGATAGCGGGTCAACTTGCGGAAGCTGCTGATCCGGCTTACGCCGTCGAGCTGGCTGCGGCCGATGAAGCTGCCATGCCGGGCGGTCGATCGCAGAATCGGCGAGTTCGCGATCACGCGGCCGATCATGTGCTCGCTGACCGGCGCCCGCGCCCGTACCACGCCGTCAACGCCCACCAGCAGCAGGATGCCGCGGCCGAGATCCAGCGACTGGTAGAAGCTGGACAGCATGTAGGGATCGAGCGAGACCACGACGACACCGTCGAATGATCCGTCCGGCGCCACGATCTTGCGGGTGAACTGCAACGACCACTTGCCGGAGTCGCGCCCGACAACCGGCGTGCTGATGTAGAGCGTGTCCTGGCTCGTACCGAGATGGACACGAAAGTGCTCGCGATCCGAGAGGTCCATCGGCTTGACCACCGGGCCGAGCGAGCTCGCCCGCAGCATGCCGTCCTTGTCGATGATGGCGATCTGGAAGGTCAGGTCGTTGGAGATCGCATTGTCGCGAGTCCAGCGGGCCAGGTCGAAATTCGGGTTGTCGAGATAGGAGCCGCGGACGAAGCGCAAGGTCTGATCGATCGACGCGACGGTGCGGTTGATGTTCTCCTCGAACGCCAGGGCCAGATTACTGCTGTTCAGCTCCGCCTGGCTTTCAGCCAGAGAACGCTCCTGCAGCAGATGCAGGGCGATCGCGGCCCAGAGCAAGCCGACGATGACGCAGATCAGGCTGACATCGATGACGAAGCCGCGACGCCGGCGCTCCGGCACCCCGGGCCAAGTCAGACGGTCCAGAACGCCGATCACCCCTCGGCGACGGCGGCCGCGCTCGGCTCCGCGCTGCTCCAGGCCAGGCTTGGACTCCAGCTCCACAGTCCGGCAACTCCCGTGACGCCGGTCCGGACAGCGGCAACCCCCGCACGATCCGCCAGCGACGTCGAACATCCCGCCCGAAGGGGCGAAACCATGGGAGTTTGCGGGCGCGAGCCTCTACATCAGGTTAAGAGCCGGTGCGTATGGCACTCGGCCGCTTCCTATTGACCGGGCTGCAACACGCCATTTCGTGCCGCCGCGCCCTGCCGACGGACCAAGCGGGCATAGAGGCCGCCGCGCGCCAGCAGGGCCTCGTGCCGGCCGACTTCCACCAGGCGGCCGTCGTCCAGAACGGCGATCAGATCGGCGCCCATCACCGTGGAGAGGCGGTGGGCAATGACGACCGTGGTCCGCCGGCGCATCAACCCGGCAAGGGCAGCGCGCAGCTGGGCCTCGCTGATGGCGTCCAGATGCGAGGTCGCCTCGTCAAGGATCAGGGTCGGAGCATTCTTCAAAAAGGCGCGGGCGATCGCCACCCGCTGGCGCTGGCCGCCCGAGAGCTGCACCCCGCGCTCGCCGACCGGCGTGTCCAAGCCCTGCGGCAGGCCGGCCAGGAACTCGCCCAGCGCCGCCTGCTCCAGCGCCTCGCGGAGTTCCGCCTCCCCGGCATCCGGGCGAGCCAGGCGGATATTGCCGCCGAGCGTGTCGTTGAACAGAAAGGTCTCCTGGGTGACCAGGGAAATGCGGGCGCGCAGCTCGTCGGTGCGCCATTTCCGCAGGTCCAGGCCGTCGAGGCTGATGGCGCCGCGATCCGGGTCCCAGAAGCGCAGCAGCAGGTTGGCGAGTGTGCTCTTGCCGGCCCCCGAGGGGCCCACCAGGGCCAGCACCGCCCCCGGCGGCACGGTGAGCGAGACGCCGCGCAGCGCCGGGGCAGCGATCCCGGGATAGGCGAACCCGACGGCCTCGCAGACGATGCTGGAGCCGCTGTCCGAACTCGGCGAGGGCACCGGCGCCGGATCGGCCGGCTCGCTCACCGCCGGGATTTCGGCGTGCACGGCGTGCAGCCGGCGCGCCGAGGCGATGGTGTCGGCGAGCTGGCGCCCGGCCTCGGCGATCTCGGAGATCGGCAGGAAGCAGGAGGTCGCCAGCAGGATCAGCAGCGGCAGCATCCCCGCCGGCAAGGCGCCCGCGGTCACCAGGCGCGCGCCGGCCAGCGCCATTGCCAGGCCGCCGAAAGCGGCGATCGCGTCGAGGCGCGCGGTTTGCCCGCTCAGATCGGCCTGCAAGGCGAGGCGCAGACGCCGGTAGTCGCCGACCACTCTCATGAAATCGGCCTCGCGCCGCTCCTCGGCCGCAAAGCTGATCAGGTCGGGCAGGCCCTGGATGGTCTCGGCGATGTGCGCACCGAGGCGGCCGAGCGCCGCTCGAGCCTGGCTCGCCATCCCATCGATGCGGCGACGCGACACCGCCGGTGCCGCGCCGGCGTAGAGCACGAAGGGCAGCAGGACGAGGGCGAGCGGCCAGGCGACCCAGGCCAGGGTGGCGATGACGGTCAGCGGCACCAGCACGGCGACCGCCGCCGGGGCGACGGTGTGGGCGTAGAAATACTCGACGGTCTCGACGTCCTGGGTCACCAGGGTGATCAGGTCGCCGCTGCGCCGGCGCAGGAGGAAGGCCGGAGCCAGGCTGTCGAGCTTTTCGAACAGGGCGATGCGCATCTCGGCGAGCAGGCGATAGGCGATATCGTGGGCCAGCGCCGATTCCAGCCAGTGCAGCAGGCCGGCGAGCGGCGCCACCACGGCGAGGGCAACCAGCAGCGCGCCGTAGGAGCCGCCGCGGTGCACCGTGGCGACGGCGAGCGCGCCGATGACGCCGACGCCGATCAGCGCGGCGACCCGGCCGATGCCGGCGGTCACGACGACGGCCATCGTGCCGGCCCATGGCGCGATCGGCCGCAGCAGGGCGGTCAGGGTGGAGCGGACGCCGATTGCGGCGCCGGCGAGGATGCCGTCGGCGAGCGCGGGGGTCGCCACCACGTCCGGAGATGGCGGTTCATCGACCGTCGCGTCGGCGAGGACATCATCGAGCGGCGCCGCGTCGTGCCGGGCGCTGGCCTGCGCCCCCATCAGCCGGCGATAGGCGCCGTCCCCGGCGATCAGGCTGGCATGAGTGCCGCTCTCGACGACGCGGCCGTGCTCGAGCACGAGGATGCGGTCGGCGCCGATGACGCTGGAGAGGCGGTGCGCCAGGACCAGCGTGGTGCGCCCCTGCGAGAGCCGGTCCAGCGCCTGCTGGATGGCACCCTCGTTCTCCGCGTCGACGGCCGAGAGCGCCTCGTCGAGGATCAGGATCGGCGCGTCGCGCAGCACCGCCCGGGCGATCGCCAGACGCTGGCGCTGCCCGCCTGACAGCGTGGCGCCGCGCTCGCCGATCACCGTCCGGTAGCCGTGCGGCAGGGCGCCGATGAAGCTGTGGGCGTTGGCGGCGCGCGCCGCCGCCTCGATCTCGGCGTCGGTGGCGTCCGGCCGGCCGAGGCGCAGATTGTCGGCGACGGTGCCGTGGAACAACCAGGTGTCCTGGTGCACCACCGCGATCATCGCCCGCAGCGCCGCGGCATCGAGGGCGGCGAGGTCATGGCCGCCGATCGAGACACGGCCGGCGGTCGGCTCCTGCAGACGCAGCAGCAGCCGCACGATGGAGGATTTGCCCGACCCGCTCGGCCCGACGATGCCGACCCGCTCGCCGGCGGCGACGCGGAAGTCGAGGCCGTCATGCGCCGGCCGGCGGCCGCCGGGATAGAGCAGGCGGACACCCTCGAAAGCGATCTCGGGGACGACTCCGGTGGGGCGCAGGCCGGCCGCCGGTGCGATCGGCAGCTCGGCGTCGAGCAGGGCGGTGATGCCGGCCGCGGCGGACTGGCCGACCATGCCCTGGTGCAGCACGGCCCGCAGCTCGCGCAGCGGCCGGAACACTTCGACCCCGGCCATCAGCACGACCAGCAGCGCCTCGAAGCTCATCAGCCCGTGCGCCACGCGCCACACGCCGAAGGCGAGCGCCGAGGCGGCGCCGATGGCCACACAGCAATCGGTGATGCCGCGGGTGGCCAGGCCGAGGGAGAGCAGCGACATGGTGCTGTCGGAGAGGGCGCGGGCGCGGACGGCGAGGGCGGCGCCGCGGGCACGGCTCTGGCCGAACGCCTTGAGGGTCGGGAGCCCTTGCACCGCGTCGAGGAACTCGGCGCCGAAGCTCTTGAACGCGCGCTGCCGCTCCAGGCTGACGCGGCGCTCCATCCGGTGGAACGCCATCGGCACGAGGAGCGCGATCAGCGCGGAGGCGAGCAGCACGCCGGCGACGGGCGCGTCCCACCAGGCGATGACGGCGAAGATGGCGATCGGCGTGAGCGCCGAGATGCAGAGCTGCGGCAGGTATTGTCCGAAGAAGGTCTGCAGCTGCTCGACGCCGTCTGTCACCGAGAGGGTGATGCCGCCGGTCCGCTCGCCGGCGAACCAGGCCGGCCCGAGGGCGATGATGCGCGCGTGCAGCATCTGCCGCAGCCGCAGCTGCAGCCGTGCAGCGGTGCGGTGCGCCAGCACGGCGCGGCCCTGATCCAGTCCGGCGCGTACGACGATGGCGGATGCAACCCCGGCGGCGGGCAGCAACGGCAGGGCGGCGCCGGCGAAGACGCGGGCCAGCAGCACGCCGAGGAGGGCCAGGCGCGCGATCCCGAC